>NZ_JBHSLL010000012.1:0-491206 GCF_042656785.1 Aquamicrobium segne | reverse complement strand
GAAGGTAATCTTGCCCCAGACCGTAAACTGGTCCTGCCAGTCGGGATCGCCCGGATGACCCGTCCAGTCGGGCTCGGCGACATCGCGCTGGAGGGTGAAGCGATTGTTGAGATCGCCTGCGCCAATCATCAGAGCTGCATCCTGCGATAGGGTGCAATCAGGGCTTCAACGGCGAAGGGCAAGGAAGCCATGCCTGCTGAACTGGTCGCCTCGCGGTTTTGATACCAGTGGCCAACCAGAAGCAGGATCGCGACTTTGAGGGGATCGGGAACCGTGCTGGCTGCCGGCGGGCCGGGATTGGTCGGGTATCCTGCCTTGAAGGTAATGGCGATGGCGCGGCTTTCATGAAGATTGGTCGGAAAGATATAATCGGCATCAAAGCGGATGATGGCATTGCCCGCTTCATCGGTGCGCAGATCATAACTCCCAGATGGCACCGTGCTGAGCTGACCGGCAGGATCGCGCCAAGTGATCGATTGGACGGCAATCACCGGTCCGAGCGGAATGATCATCTCGCGCGCAAAGCGGTCATGATCCTGTCGCCAGATTTGTTCAACCAGACAGCGGCCCAATATGCCGGTCCAGCCGTCAAGATGTTCCGTCGCTGCCCGGATCAGGCTTTCGATCAGCGTGTCCTCATCATTGTGATCGACACGCAGATGCAGTTTTGCCTCGGCCAGCGTGACGGGCTGGATCGCTGGCGATGTGATCAGAACGGGACGGTGCATATCATCTTCGCAAAACTCTGGTGAAGGGACAGCCGATTAACCGTCCCTTCTGTCACCCATGGCTATCCGGCGACTGGCGCGTCGTGAGGATGACCAAGCGCAAAGACCGCGCTGGCAGCGATCGATGTGCCAGAGGTCTTGGTGATGACCGCGCGGATGTAGCGCTTGTTGCCCTTGTAGCCTTGGGCATAGACCGTGTCGGCATCGAGTGCCGCTGGCAGGATCCCAAGCAGGTCAGCGGCGTCTACATCGGCAAAGTCGCCATCCGTGGTCGTGTCGCTTTCCTGGATGGCGATGACGAAAAGGCCATCGCCAGCAATCGCGCCGGTATTGATGATCAGGGTTGCGGAATTAAAGCCTTGCAGATCGGCATGGCTGCCCTTGGTGGTGGCGGTGACCACAGCAGGTACCAGAGACGCGACGAGACCGAGGCCGGAGATACCGTCCTTCATGACAAAGTCCTTTCGATGAATGGGATTGGTGAAAAGATAGGCGGCCATCCTTCGCCCCTTCGACGAGCTCAGGGCTCAGGATGATGGCCGCCCGTCATGATGCTCAGGTGCTGATCTTCAGCAGCTTCATGGCTTCGAAGTTGACGATACCGCCGCCAACACGCTTGGTCGTGTAGAACAAGACATTCGGCTTCGAGGTGAACGGATCACGCAGGACGCGAATGCCGATGCGATCGACGATCAGGTACGATCGCCCAAAATCACCAAACGCAACCGGGAACTCGCCGGCAGCAACGGCCGGCATGTTGTCATCGGTGTAAACCGGCTTGCCAAGAATGGTGGCAACTTCTGCAGCACCCGAAGGTGGTGCCCAGATGTACGCGCCTTCGGCATCCTTGAACTTGCGCACCGTGTTCATGGTCGCATCCGACATCAACCACGATGCCCCATTCCGGTAGCCGGATTTGAGAGCATAGTAGAGGTCAATCAGTGCATCGGCCGGGCTGACAGACGTGGTCGCTGCCAGGAAGCCATCAGCCTTGCCGGAAGCAATGAAGCCAAGCTTGCCCCATGCATAGGAGGCGTTCGCCACCTTGTCATAGGCAAGAATGCCACGCGGCTTGTTGATGCCATCGCCATTTGCAAAGGCTGCCCCTTCCTGCTCGGCAAACTCGATCGACACCTCATCGGCCAGCCAGGCGGCAAGATCGATGCGGGCATCATCGAGCGAGGTTTGTGTGGCACCAGGCATGGCGTAGATCTCGCCGGTATTGATGGCGATCTCACGCAGCGTCGGCGTGGCAGTGCCCGGACGATCCTGTTCCTCGCCAACCCAGCCGGACGTTGCCCCACCCATATTGACCAGTTTCTTGTAAGTATTGGTCGAGATCGAGATGGTGCGGGCAAGCGAACGGATCGTCGACACCGTGCTGAGAACGCGGTCGATACCGGCTTCGGTTTCTTCCGGGACGAGATAGCCGCCATCGGGATCGGACTGGGTCGTCAGCTTGGCCTTGACCTCAAGATCCCGCAGGCCGGCATCGACACCGCGGCGGAAGAAGCGGTCGAAGGCTTGGGCGTGTTCGGCCTTGTCGGGGTCCTGATCATTCCCAACACCGCCAACCCTGATTGCAGCCATTGCCGCATTTACGGCGTCGATGTCCTTGGTCAGCTTGGTAATCTCGGCATTGATGCGATCGACTTTTTCGGTCTGCACCACATCGGTCATGCCGGCCTTGATGTCGGCCAGTTCTTTGTCGCGCTCAAGCTTGAAGTCCTCGAAGGTCTTTTGCAACTCGGCGAGGATTTTGGTGGCATTGCCGGAATCTGCGCGCACGCCAGCAATCCCGCGTGCAGGCGGGGTGAGTTCGATACCCATAATCGGGATCTCCTATGATTTGATTGTGTTGATCAGCCGCTGCATTGCAGCGATGTCGAAGCCAGCGTCGTGCATGGCAGGTTCGGCAGCGTTGTGCGTGCCGGCAATCTGGTTGAACATCTTGCGCCGCTCTGTGCGCGAGATGCCCTGTTGTGCAAGTGCGGCATCGATGCGGCGCTTGGCGAGGATTTCAGGTCGGACCTGCGCGCACGCATTGGTCTCTATGTGGTTTTCGGCATCGTCGACAGCGTCGGCAAAGCCGTATTCAATCGCCTGCGCCGGATTCATGAATGTCTCTGCATCCATGAGCTGTTCAATGTCAGCACGCTTCATGCCGGTGCGAGCTTCATAGATATCCGCTATTGCGGCATCGAACTGGTCAAACAGATGGGCGGCTTCCCGCATGTCGTGGCGATTGCCGATCACCATGCCCCAGGCATTGTGGACCATCATGAAGGAGCCAGTCCCCATGCGGATTTCATCGCCGGCAATGGCAATGATCGAGGCAGCAGAGGCCGCCCAGCCCAAAACATCGACAGTGACTTTTGCCGGGTGCGACCGCAGGAGATTGTATATCGCAATCCCCTCGAACATGTCGCCACCCGGCGAATTGATCCGGACGGTAATGTCCTGACTGCCGATCGAGCGCAGTGCAGCCGAGATGCGGCTTGCCGTGACGCCGGTGCCAGTCCAGAAATCCTCACCAATGATGTCGAGGATGGAAATGGTGGAGTCGGCATCCGCACCTGGCACAGCGGCAACCGGCGTTTGCGCCCATTTGGCCAGCACATCGCTCGGTGCATCCCACTGATAGTTTTGCGGGCGCTTGAACGTGCGTGCCTCGGGCAGCTGGCGCAGGCTCATGGCTTGTTCTCCATCAACAGCAGCAGGAACCAGCCAAGAACGAAGCCGCTCATGAAAATGCCAAAGTCAAAGGCGGGGCTGACAAAAGCAAGAGCCACCACCGCAATGGTGATCATGGCTGATGTCAGCTTCAGCGTATTCAAAAGAGTCATCGAGTATGGTCCTCATCATTGGGGTCAATGTCACCATCGCTGCCACCATCATTTTCATGGCGATGACGATCCTCATCCGCTGGCGCGCCAGCCGTGTTGGGCGGCGGATAGAAAACATCGCCGCCGTCGCGGGGGTTTTCGTCCTCGAGGGCGCGGATTTCGTTCGGGCTCCACACGCCCCATTGCAGGCCTTTGACGTAAGCCTCCCAGCGAGCCTTGATGTCGCCCTTGACGAGGGCCGCCCGGTTGAAGCGGGCATAAAGCTTGTCATCCGCACCAATCAGGTCGCGGTTGATGGCCTCTTCCCACATGGTCAGATGGTCTTCGAGCGTATAGGCAACAAAGCCGATCGATTGCTGCTCGATACCGGTGCCCCAGCTGGTGGATTTTTCGGTGTCGCCGATCATGTGCGGCGGTACACCGAAGAACATGGCGATATCCGAACGGCTGAATTTTCGACTTTCAATCCACTGCGCATCCTCGGCCGTCATGGCGATGCGGGCATAATCCATGCCTTCTTCGAGGATCAGGTTCTTGCCTTCCTGATCGCCACCAGAGCGGAACTCCTCCAACCCCGCTTTCAGATTGGCGACAGCCTCGGGCCCGAGTTTGTTGGGATGTTTTAAGACGCCGCTGACACGCGCACCGTTGCGGAAGGTCGAAGCGCCGTGATCTTCCATGGCCAGCGACAGGCCGATGGTCTCGCGCGCATAGGTGATTGGCGAAACACCATGGACACCATCCAGCGTCAGCCCGACGAGATGGAACATCTCTGCCTGTGCCAACTGGATCCTGCGGCCGTCCTGACGTGTATAATGATATTCCAGAGCAAGATCGTCGCGCTGCTTTACCTCAACCCGATCGGGATGGAGCGGAATCAGCTCCTGCACATTGCCGCGTGAGCGCACAATCATCGCATAGGCATTGCCGCGCAAAAGCAGATGCGCCTGCAGCATGCGACGGAACTGGGATGGCGTTTGCCAGCGATTGGGCCGACGGCGCAGCACCGTCCAGATCGGTGTATCGGACGCATCTTCACGGGTGCGATCATCGACCCGGCGCTTGATATGCAAGGGCAAGGTGGCAACGGCACCGGCAATGATGCGCACCGAGGCATAGACCGCAGCCACCCGCATTGCTGCCTCTGGCGTCACCCGGGCGCCGGATGCCGTCAGCGCGCCCGAACGCAGCGCCTCTTCCAGCTGTTCGCTCGTCGTGATGACAAGACCACCGCCTGCATCCTGGAACGAGGCGCGTGGCGATGCAGCCGGTGGTTTTTTGCCACCGAACCAGTTTGACCAGAATGCCATTGGGTTCTTTCGTAAGCTGCGCTGCTCAGATTACAGCATCAGGATGCCGCGGTTTGCATGCAGAGAGTGAGCGATCGCGCAACTTGTTGCGATTAGATGCACCGGCTACGATCACAAGAATTTCTCAACTGGGGGACACAATGTACACGCATATACTTATTTCGACCGATGGATCTGAACTCGCGCAGAATGGTGTCGATCATGGACTTTCGCTGGCCAAGGCACTTGGCAGCAAGGTGACAATTGTCACCGTCACAGAGCCTTTCTCAGGTTCAGGCACCATCGGCTACACTGGATGGTCCACGCTTGGAGTGGAGATGGAAAAGTTTGAGGCCCGTAGCGAGAAGGAAGCGCAGGCTATTCTTTCTCCGGTAAAGGAAGCGGCGGATAAAATGGGGCTCACAGCCGAAACAATCCATGCCACGAATCCTTTTCCTGCGGCGGCAATTGTCGAGACGGCCAAAGAGCAAGACTGTAATCTGATTGTCATGGCGTCCCACGGTCGGCGCGGAATTAGAAGAGCGCTGTTGGGCAGTCAGGCGGCTGAAGTTGTTTCCACTTCGAATATCCCGGTTCTGGTGATCCGTTAGTCGGAACCGCCTCTACAGCATCAGGATGCCGCGGTTTTCATAGACCGATCGGCCGGCATTGACGTCACGGACAAGCGCGCGGCCGAGCGCGTTGCAGATGGCGACAATGCCGTCGATGCGTTCTTTCGAGCGTTCCTTGTCCGGCTTGATGTTGCCGGCCGGATCATGACGAACGGCAACGTTGGAGGCGTTCCAGCGCAATACCGGATGACCACCATGCCAAAGCGATCGCGATACCGACAGCCGCTCCAGTTCTGCCGTCGGTGCTGCCATGCTGAGAAACCCTTGCCCAAACTGGACAAGGTTCAAGCCTTCATCCTGCAGATGCTGGACGATCTCACCGGCAAAGGTGCGATCATAGGAAAGCTCCCGCATGTCAAAGCGGGATGCCAACTCGATGATTTCCTTTTCCACGAATGCAAAGTCGGTGGCGCTGCCCGGTGTCGCAGTCAGAAACCCTTGATCGCGCCAGACATCATAGGGAACACGGTCGCGGCGCACGCGGCGCAAAATGTCATCTTCCGGAATGAAAAAACGACAGATGACAATCCAGTTGTTCGCGAGTGGTCCGAGCTCGTCATTGAGCGTCGGTGGAAACACCAGCACAAAGGCGGAAAGGTCATTGACCCGGGCAAGGTCAAGCCCGCCATAGCATTCGCGACCAAGCAGTTTCTGTTCGAGTTCCTCCAGCTCATGCTTGACGATGCGCCAATCGGTAGAAGCTGGCAGGCCGCCTTCTTCCCAAACTGACATGTCGAGCCAGCGGGTGACCTGCTCGGTCCATTCGTTCAGCCGCAGCCGCCGGATGGCGTTCTGCTGCGCCGGCATTTCCTTGGCCTCATCGATCTGGCGTTTGAGATCATCAACCTTGACCGTGACCCCAAGGCTCGGATTGGCTTTCACCCAGACTTCCGGGTCGGTCCAGTCGTCGCCCTCATCGATGGTGGCGATATAGCCAAACCAGCTGTCCGACGATTCCGTTGGCACCGTGCCTTCCAGCGCCTTGACCGAGAACTCGTGATGCTGGCGACAGACCGAATGGCGATCATAGCCGGCCGTGGTGATTTCGAAGATCAGCGGCTGACGTCGCGCGCCGGTCGCCGTGTTCAGCTTCTGGATGATCTCGGGTCCTGGATGTTCATGCACCTCGTCGACGGCGGCAAAGTGGATGTTCAAACCATCCATCTTGGTGGCATCGGCCGACAGTGGCCGGAACCAGGACGAGGTCGGCAGCACGGCGAGATTGTTCACCGTCCTGGTGATCCTTGCCTGCAGGGCGCTGCTTGCCGCCACCATGCGCTCGGCCTCGCCAAAGACGATACGCGCCTGATCGCGCGTCGTCGCCGCTGAATAGACATGCGCGCCGGGTTCGCCATCGGCAATGAGCGCATAAAGTGCCGTACCTGCCAAAAGCACCGATTTGCCGTTCTTGCGCGCTACCTCGACATAGGCGGTGCGGAAACGGCGCAGGCTGTCCTGGCCAGTGCGAGGCTTACGCTTCCAGCCATAGAGCGAACCGACGACGAACTGCTGCCACGGCTGCAGCGCAAACGGCTCGCCCGCCCACTCACCGGTCGAATGGCGAAGATGACCGAAGAAGTCGATCGCATGCCGCGCCGCAGCACCATCCCAGACCAGGGCGCGCTTGCTACCGGACTTGAGGTCCGCCAGATGGCGCTCGCAGGCGAGCCTCACCAGGCGACCGGCAACGACCTTGTCGCTGATAACAGCGCGCGCATAGGCCGTGACCGGACAGGATGGCAATTTCCTGGCCGAACCAGACTTACGCTTTTCTGCCACGGGTCAAAAAGTCCTCGAATGGATCACTGGTCTCGACAGGCTCCGCTGTGCGAATGCGCGAGCGGCTCGACGGGGTCAGTCCGAACTCGCTCTCGATCTGCGCCATTTGTGCCAGGCATTTGTTGGCGACGGCCAGGAACGGGTTCTGGATGATGTTGTCGTTTGACGTCTTCACCACCGGCCCGCGGCGCTTCACTTCCTGTTCTGCCTCGAGCCAGCGCCGCCAGATGACGACATAGCGGGCGAGCGCGCCGGTATCGAGCTCGGTCATCACGCCGTGGCGGGCGAGCAGTTCTGCCATTTCGGTGAACTTGGCGCGGGCCTCGCCATCAAGGTGTTCTGGCGGCTCCGGTGTTGCTACCACCGGCTTCGGCTCGGCCTTGTTCAGACGATGCGGCCTGGCGGTGCCCTTGACCAGTTTCAGATGCGTCGGCAGCGGCTTGCGGCCGGCCATGTCAGATCTCCTGTAAGAGTACCGGGTAATTTCAGCCCGTTGAACGATTGGTAAAAGTAAAAAGTTGACACCACCACCAATAGCCCCTACTGATGGCCATCGATATTTTCTTGCTGAGCTTTGCTTATTGCGCGTCTGGCACCGCGCCTTGAACGAACCCTCCCTTTAAAAAATCGTTATCGTCATCCGCAACGCTTCAGCGTTTCGGTCCTCTATGCTGCTATGAAAGGGTTCATCATGACCACTGGCACAGTTAAATGGTTCAATTCCACAAAAGGCTTCGGCTTCATTCAGCCTGACAACGGCGGCGCTGACGCCTTCGTTCACATCTCTGCCGTCGAGCGCGCCGGAATGCGCGAAATCGTCGAAGGCCAGAAGATTGCCTACGACATGGAGCGCGACAGCAAGTCGGGCAAAATGTCGGCTTGCAACCTGCAAGCTGCCTAATCGGTATCTGCTTTCCTTTGACCACGGATGTACTGGCACTGCGAAGGCATAATACCAATCAAGGTCAGGCAGTTTGCCTGGCCTTTTTTTATGGCTGCTCACCGAAGCTGGCCTCTGGAAGACACCACCGACAATGACATCAACACACAGCAGGTCTCGCCAAACGGCCGAGACCGCCTTCGCTAAAATTCAAGCACCCATTCTTCTCCGGAAACCCGTGGACCAAAAATGCGACCCGGTCGCTCAGGCCCGCCAGGAAAAGACACTCCGGCTACGCACCGCCCGTCTGGCCAAGGAAGCCGAGAATATCAGGGTCAAACCTGCCTCCATTTCCCTAAGCACCCAGAAAGCCTGACCAAAAGAGTTCGACATTGAAGCTATGTTCTGGCTTTTTTGCTCACCCGCAGGCCTTCAAACGTCCTGCGCAGACAGTAGCTGCGCGCAATCGACACCACGGTGAAGATCGCGCCCATGGCCATGTTCTCGGCCAGCGTGGTCGACAATCCGAACAGCGGAAACACCAGGATCTGCGTCACCACCGCGATGCCATAGCCGACGGCGACGTTGGTCAGCGATTCCACCAGCGACATGATGCGGGACTGTTTCATGCCGCATCAATCTTTTCGGCCACGCGCTCGGCGGCAATCTCGTCAAAGCTGCGGCCATCACCATCGAGCGTCGCTGCCTTGCCTGTGAATTCCTGCCAGCGCTTTACGACCACGTCGCAGAAGGCCTCCGACAGCTCTAGACCGTAGACTTCCCGGCCGGTCTTCTCGCCGGCAATCAGCTGCGATCCCGATCCGGAGAACGGCTCGAAGCAGATATCGCCGGGACGGGTGTGCAGCTGCATCGGCAGCGTGAACACGCGCACCGGCTTCGAGGTCGGATGCTCGCGCGTCTCGATCTCCGACGACGGGATGTTCCACACCGTCGTGGGCCAGCTTTCAAAACCTTCGCGGTTGATCCTCGGCTTCTTGCCGCGAACCCAGCCGAACAGGCAGGGTTCGTGCGCCCACAGCATCACCGAGCGGGTTAGAACGGGGCGGGACTTGGCCCAGATGATCTGCTGGTGATGCAGTACATCGAACTGGTCCCAGACGGTTTCCAGCATGCGCTGGCGGCGTGAGGCGTGCCAGCAGTACCAGGCGACATCCTCGGCAATGGCATGCTCGATCGCAGTCTTGCAGAACGCCTCGTAGAACTGCGGGCCTTGCGAGGAATCATCCCAGTGCTTCTGCTCGACATAATCCTCTGACCAATCCTTGTTGGCGATCTTCTTCGCCCGGGCCGAAGCCGACTTCTTCGTCGGATGGTTGGTGCCGTCATAGTCGACCAGGTACGGCGGGTCGGTGGCAAACAGCGCCGCCCGCTCGCCAGCCATCAGGCGGGTGACGTCTTCGGGCGATGTACTGTCACCGCACAACAGCCGGTGCTCGCCCAGCAGCCAGAGATCGCCGCGTCGGGTGACCGGCGTCGCCGGCACGTCCGGGATCGCGTCGTCCTCGGTCAGGCCGTCCTGTTCGTCGCGGTTGCCGTAAAGCAGGTTCTGCAACTCATCATCACCGAAGCCGGTCAGGCCGAGATCAAAGCCGGCCTCCTGCAGGTCGGAAAGCTCGAGAGCCAACAGATCCTCATCCCATCCGGCATTCATCGCGATGCGGTTATCTGCCAGGACGAGTGCCTGTCGCTGGGTTTCTGAAAGACCGGTCAGGACGATGGCTGGCACGGTTTCCATGCCGAGCTTGCGTGCTGCGAGCACGCGACCGTGACCCGCGATCAACGTACCGTCTTCGGCAATCAGCACCGGATTGGTGAAGCCGAATTCGCGGATCGAACCGGCAATGTCGGCGACCTGTGCCTCCGAATGGGTGCGCGCATTGCGGGCATAGGGCACAAGGCTTTCCAGCGACCGGTATTCGACCGCAAGCTGGCGATCGCCAAGTGCGGCGTCGATAGCGCCAAGATCAGCCATTTCCATTTTCCGTGTCTAATAAAATCAATATCTTAGCCATGCACCCCCCCATCGCCATTTTGGCCACGGATGCGTTCTTGGTGGCGCGCGGTCCTGGGGTCGACCTCTCCAGAGATTTGACCTCCCCCGGGGGGCCTATCAGCAGCGCCGGGCATTGCCGAAGCCGCCATCCGCCGCAGCCGTCTTCCTGCCGTGGCACGATGCGCACAGCGCCTGCCAGCGGCTGCGATCCCAGAACACCGTTTCGTTGCCATCGTGCGGATCGACGTGGTCGACGACGCTGGCCGGTCGGATCAGATCATGGCGCTCGCATTCCACGCACAGCGGATGATCGTGCAGGAATGATGCGCGTTCTGTTCGCCAGCGCTTCGAGCGGTAGAGCGCACGTGCCACCGGATTGCGCCTGCTTGCGTAATCACGATCGCGCTCGCGCTTCTCGCGCCGGCCAACCGGGCGATGGATCGGAGGGCGGACGGGCATGATGCTGGTCTCGATGATGGTGACGATGGCAATGGCGACGACACCGGAAACGACAACGCCCGCGATGGATAGTCTCCGTCGCGGGCGCGCTACTCTCCCGAGCATAGTCGAAACTATAGCTGATTTGCCCTCGTTTGTTGCATGGAAAAGTGTTGCAACACATTGGAGTCACTGCGCATTCAACCGCGCCGCGATCTTTGTGAGCGCGAGCTGCCAGCGTCGCCACGCCGTGGTTCGATCGCAGCCATGCTCATGGCTGATGAGTTTCCAGGGCACGCGGGCAGCGCGTTTCCAGACGAGTTTACGCTCGTCCTCTTCGATCCAGAGCACCCAATCAAAAGTCCGCTCGAGCCGGGTGATCGCCGCGGCCGAGGGCCACACCCGCATCGGCTCGGGTTCCATGAACGCAATCTCGCGCCTCGACCGCACGATCTCGGGCCAGGTGTTGAAATACCCCTGCGCCTTGACCGACGGCAGCTTACGCAGGGTACGAAACGCCTCCTCGAAATGATCGGCGACGCACTCGGCAGTCCATTCGCGCTCAGCCATGGCGCGCCTCCCTGTCGGAAGGACGTGGTCCGTAGAGCTTCTCGCCGAGCTGTCGGACCAGTTCACGCTCGGGCCAAGTGAGACGGTCGTCATCGGCGGAGACCGCGAGGACGCCCTGTTCCTGCCAGCCCTCGCGCTTGACCTGTTCGGGATCCCGGCGCCTGCCGCCGTAACCGTGAGGATGCCATCTCATGCGACACCCCCATTCGTCTCGATCGCCCAGAGCAGGATCGCGATGGCGTCGGCCTCGTTGTCGTCGGCCGGGCTGAAGCCCCGGGCGCGGACGGCGGCGACCATCGCGGCCTTGTTGGCGTTGCCCTTGCCCGCGGCGTGGCGCTTGATCGTGCCGACCGGAACACCCTCGTAGGGCACGCCCCGAAGCTCAGCCCATGATGTGAGCGTGGCCATGAGCCCGCCGTAGATGTGGCTCGCATCGGTGCCCGCATGGCGACGGACTTCCTCGAACCAGATAGCGGCGACGGGCCCGGACAGCCGGTCGATCTCGGTCAGCCAGTTGGTGAAGCGAAGATAGCGCATGCCGCCGCCGTCGAAGCGGCCGGGGCGTAGCGAGACGGTGCCGCTGGTGATCAGGCCGTCATGGCCGCGGATCGCCCAGCCGGTCGAGGTGCCGAGGTCGAGCGCGAGGATGCAGCGGTTGCGGGGGGCGTCGAGCGGAAGCGATTCAAACCTTGCGCCGTCGCAATTCGGGATCAGAGTCGGCTGAGCCATGATGGGTCTCCTTTGCCGGTGGCCTGTGGTGGTGGAAGACGACTGCGGTCTGGTGCTTGGCGGTACGGGGCCGCCGTCGTCGGATCGGAAAGCACAAGGGAGCGTCACGGCGGCGCGCGTGGCTGGCCCGGACGTATGGGAGGAGTGGCCAACCCTGTGGGGTGGCCCTCCCATACGTAGTATGGGGGTTTGACACCTAACTGTTCCGGGGAGGACAAGTGGCTGAAATCATTGTGGAATAAGACTTCATGAAGTCTTCGGGCATGAGTTAGGGACCTAACTCTTATTTGCCCGTAACCCATTGATTTCGTTGATTGCACAGTTGCCGCTGTCATATGAGTTAGGCCTCACTCATATGAGTTAGGTCGTCTTCGAGCCCCTCCGGGTAGACCCAGACGGCGGGATTTTCGACCTGTAAGCAGAGCCCGGACTGAGCGCATTTGAAGTGGCTGGGCAGGACCGGTTGGGCGGTTGTGGTGACCACGCCGGTGTCGGGATCGACATGCTCGATGGGGGCACCGAAGGTCATGCCCTCGACGCAGAGATAGCCGAACCGCGACCGGGTGACGGGGAAGCCGAACCCCGAGGGGTCGCGCAGGAACTTCACGAAGCCCTTGGTTGCCAGCACGCTGAGGCGCTCGCGGATCGTGTGCTTGCTGCCCAGCCCGCCGCGGTTCTCGAAGGTCTCCGCGAACTGCATTGCGGTGTAGAGGCGCTCGCTCGCCGCCTCATCCAGCAGCATGCCGAGGATGACATCGTGCTTGCGCAGCCGCTCGGCATCGAGTTTGGCGCCGACCTCCTTGCGCACCAGGCGCTCGTTCATCGGGTTCAGCTCGACCCATTCGCCCTTCACCTTGTCGATCAGCTTGCCCGGCAGCGCGGGGCCGTTCCGAAGCTCGATCTCCAGCCTGCGGACGGTGCTGTCCTCGTCGGGCCGGTGCATGAGCAGCCCCGAGGTGTAGAAGCCGCGCAACGCGCTGGCGCCGGAGAGGGCGAGGAAGGGATCGTCCTTGACCTGATGCTTGGTGGCCTTGCGGGTGTGGTGGGCGAGGATGACGCCCGCGTCCGGATTGACCGCCTCGCGCAGGAGCTCGACCCGGTCCTTCAGGAAGAACATCATGGCGGTGTTGTCGTTCTCGCCGCCACCCTCAGGTCCGCCGTCGAAGAGATTGCGGATGGGGTCGATGACGATGATGTCGGGTGGCGCGTCGGGGAATGCGGTCCGGATGGCCTCGGCCACACGGGCGACGCCCTCCGCGTCGAGCAGCAGCTTCAGCTTCGGCGTGGCGATGAAGGTGTCGCGCGCGGCGGCGATCACGGCGGCGGGCAGCGCGATCTGCTGCATGCGCTCGCGCAGGTAGTGATACTGGATCTCGGCCTGCAGGTAGAACACGCGCAGCGGCCGGGGCGGCGTGAAGCCGAGGAACGGCACGCCAGCGGCCATGTGCACGAGCCATGAGATCAGGAAGTCGCTCTTGCCGACCTTGGGCGCACCGCCGAGCACCAGGAGCCCGCCCGGGGTCAGCAAGCGGGGTCCGATGATGTCCTCCGGCATCGGACTGGTGTCGTCGAGCAGCGCGCCGAGGCTGAAGGTTGGCAGTGGGCTGGCCGGGGCATCGACGTGGGCCGCGCGCAGGAGCGGCGGGCCGTTGCGCTTCACATGCAGATCCCAGAGCCGTTCGGACTCGGCCATCAGCCGGTCGAGCGGCCAGGACGGGCGCAACATGGCGGCGTTGTAGCCGCAGATCGCCTCCCAGCCCGCGAAGGGATCAAGGCGGCCCTCGTGGACGAGGCGTACGTAATGGCCGATGGCGGCGCTGGCCCCCTGGAAGCGGGACCAGTCGTCCACCGCGCCTTCGCGCACCGGCGTGGTGAGCACCGCGTCGATGCCGGGCTTCGCGGTCGGCACGGCAACGTCGCTAGCGAAGCCCACGCCGGGCAGCGGCGGCATGTCCGCGATGCGCTCGGCGAAGTCCGCAAGGTCCACCTCGACCGCACGATGCTCCCGGATCTGGACGAGGCGTTGATGGCCGTGCTTGTGGTAGACGGTGCCGGGCACCCGGATCGGCTGGTGCGCCGAGCGGAAATGCGTGTCGCCGCCGACCTTCACGGCGATCTCGCCGCGCAGCCGGCAGAGGGTGGCCAAGTCCTCGCCCTCGGCCGGTTCGGTCAGTTTCCACCAGACATGAAGCTTCGCCGCCCCTTCGGGCGTGCGCCCGCCGCTTTCGATGATCAATGTGGGCGTGCCGAGATGGCGGGTGACATGGTCGAGCTTGGCCGGGATGTCGCCCGCGTCGAGATCGACGACGATGGCCTGCATCTGCAGCACGTCGGCGGCACGAGCCTGACCCTGCTCGGCGACGGTGCCGGGGATGACATAGACGGCCGCGCCCTCACGGTTCGCCCATGCGGCGAAAGTCGCGAGCTTCTCGGGCGCGGTATCGTCGGCCGGGATCCAGATGTTGTGCGGCTTGCCGTCCCGGCCCTGACCTTTGTCGACGAAGCCGCGGAGCGGGATCAGCCCCTCGCACCAGCTGAACACGGT
This sequence comes from Aquamicrobium segne, assembly GCF_042656785.1. Lineage (NCBI taxonomy): Bacteria > Pseudomonadati > Pseudomonadota > Alphaproteobacteria > Hyphomicrobiales > Phyllobacteriaceae > Aquamicrobium > Aquamicrobium segne. The sequence continues at coordinate 476,756 of NZ_JBHSLL010000012.1, read as the reverse complement.
GTCGAGAAAGACGGCGATCTGCTGGGGGTCGGGGTCGCAGCCGAAGGGGTTCTCGGACGGTGGCCCGTCGTTGAAGTCCATCCACGGGTTGAAGTGCAGGATGCCGTCGTCGCTCATGCCGGCAGCCCCCAGCAGCGCTCGGACCACGGGCAGAAGCGGCACTCGAAGAAGTCGGGCGTGGTCGCGACGCGCGGCAGAAGCTCGCCCGCATCGGTCGCCTGCAGGATCCGCACGCCCCGGTCGGACATGCGCTGCGCGAGATCAGCATCGAACGCGACCTGCTCATGGTGCAGTTCGGCCGTGTCCTTGTTGATCGCGGTGAAGAGCGCGGGCGCGGCCGAGATGCCGGGGACCGTCCCTTCCATGTAGGCTTGGTAGACCGCGATCTGGGCGGCGTAGACCGGCTTCGATTTGGTCACGCCGTCCTTGACGCAGGCGCGCCAGTTCTTCGCGTTCATCGTCTTGCATTCCCAGAGGGCCGGAACGGCAAGCCCGAAACCCTCGGGCCCGGCGGCGACGATCCCGTCGACATGACCGCGGATGCGCCCGCCCGCGACGGAGAAGCCGAACTGGCCGCCATCTGGCCGGTTGCCCTTGCGCGTGTAGAGGTCGAAGCCCGCGCCGCGCAGCCAGGCGACGGCCAGATCCTCGAGCGCATGGCCAATCGCGAAGATGCGCAGCGACTGGCCGCTGAAGTCCTGGCCCTCATCCTTCGGCGTCGCCGTGAACTCGAACTGCAGGGCACGCTCGCATGAATGGCCGAGGCGCGAGCCGCCCAGATAGTCGCGGGGCGGCCGCATGGCCTGATCGGCGGTGAGCGTCCGGTCGACGGCAGTGTTGACCCGGTCGGCGAAGCTGGGGCGATGATTGTAATCGAGGGTCAAAACGGCACCTCCGGCGTCTGCGCCCGGGCGATGTCGGACATGGCCTCGCGGAAGCCCTCGACGGCTTCCTCGATCAGCGCGCGCACCTGCGCCTCGGTCAGTTCGCCGAGCGGGGTGGCCCAGCCGATCTCGTCCATCAGCAGCGCCACGCGCTTCATGGTGGCGGTGATCGCGGCGCGCTCTTCCTCGGTCAGGTCAACCATGGCGGAACGCCTCCGCGCCAAGCGCGTCCAGAAGGACTGGCAGGGCATCGAGCAGAACCAGACCGATGGTCGGGGCCGCTTCGACCGGTGCGGATCGAACCAGCCAAAACCACGGGTGGGTTGCCAGCAGACAGCACAAAGCGTCCCACGTGGATGCCAGAGTCGCCGCCGGTCCTCGGCCGTGATGGGGGCTGAGGGTGCCATGGGTCATGCCGCCCTCCGTTCGAGCCGGGCGGCCGCGTCGATCAACTGGCGGATGGCCTGCTTGTTGAAGCCGAAGGTCATCAGCGCGGAGGCGCGGTAGCGCGTCAGGCCGAAGTCATGGCGGCATTCGGGTGGCAGGTACTGGAGCTGCTTCTCGGTCGGCGGCTGGCGCAGCCAGGATCGGGTCTTGAAGGCGCTTTCGTCGGTCTCGTGGGTGTTCAGCCAGTCGTCGGCCTGCGCGAGGCAGACCGTGCGCTCGCCGACGCCGAGCAGATGCGGGCGTTCGCCTTTGGCCCCGCCGATGGCGTACCAGACCGCGTCCAGCCAGAAGATGCCGCCCCAGGCCGCGAAGCCCGTGGCCATCAGCGCGTCGTCCGTGCCGTAGAGGTCGACCCACGCGAAGCTGGACCGCTTCAACAGGTCGATCTCGGTCATCATGAAGCCCGAGAGCGGCGCAGCATCCCCGCCTTCGCCCGCATCCAGATCCTCGCGGGGGAACGCCTCACCGCAGAGCGGGCATTCGGTGGCGGCCAGCGGGATCTCCGCCTCGCAGGCCGGACAGGTCTTCGTCGGCGCCTCGCCGGTCTCGGTCTTGCCGTCGAGATCGACATCCTGTTCCAGCGTGCCATGAATCAGGCTCGAGGTGCCGAAATCCAGCACGATGCAGTCGGTCTTGACGATTCCGGGATGTTCCTCGGGGTCGACGGTGCGCAGGCCGCGCCCGACCATCTGGATCATCGTGGACTTGTAGGAGCTGGGCCGCAGCAACACGACGCAGGAGGTGGGCGGGTGGTCCCAGCCCTCGGTCAGCACTGCCACGTTGACGACGACGCGGATGTCGCCCGCCGCGTAATCGGCGAGGATCACCTTGCGGGTCTCGGCCGCCAGATCGCCGTGGATCAGCGCGGCGGAAACGCCAGCTGCCCTGAACGCGTCGGTGACATGCTCGGCGTGCGCGACGGTGGAGCAGAACACCACGGTCTGCCGGTCGCCTGCCTTCTCCTTCCAGTGCCGGATCACCTCGTCGGTTACGGGCGCGCGGTCCATGATGCCCGCCACCTCCGCCATGTCGAAATCCGACATGGTCTTGCGGACGGATCGCAACTCGTCCTGCACGCCCACGTCGATGACGAAGGTGCGCGGCGGGACGAGGTGGCCCGAGGCGATCAACTCGCCCAGCCGCACCTGGTCGGCGACATTGTCGAAGACCTCGCGCAAACCCTTCCTGTCGCCCCGGTTCGGCGTCGCCGTGACCCCGAAGACCCGGGCATCGGGATTGGCTTCGCGCACCCGGTCGATGATGCAGCGGTAGCTGTCGGCCACCGCATGGTGCGCCTCGTCGACGACCAGCAGGTCGAGGCGCGGCATGTCGGCAAGGTTCGAGGCCCGCGCCAGCGTCGGCACCATGGCGAAGGCGACCTGGCCGCTCCAGGATTTCTCCGTGGCATCGATAACCGAGGTGGCGACGCCCGGCACCACGCGCTGGAACTTGGCGCGGTTCTGCGCGGTCAGTTCGTCTCGGTGCGCCAGCACGCAGGCCTTGGCCCCGTTGCCGATCATCTCGCCGGTGACCGCCGACAGCATGATGGTCTTGCCCGCGCCGGTAGGCGCCACACCCAGCGTGTTGCCGCGGGAGGCGAGCGCGGCCACGCTGCGCTCGACGAAGGTCTTCTGGCGGGGGCGCAAGCGCATGACCGTCCCCCTTACTGCGCCCAGCTCGGCCGGCCGGCGACGCCGGGGGCGGAAGCGGGCTGGCCGGACTGGGACGCCACGGTGGACTGCTGCGGAGCGTGGCCCTGCGCCGGGGCGGCGGCGGACTGCGGCACGACCGCGCCCATCAATGCGGCATAGTCGCGGTGATCGGGCGTGACCGCGGCGCGGATCTCGTTCTTGTCCTCGCCGTTGGTGTCCTGACCGATGTCGATGCGGGCGATGAACTCGATCCCGTCGAGGTCACCGAAGCCGCTGATGCGGCGGCGCAGCTGCGCCTCGGGCGAGTTGTCCTTGTCAGACACGCCGTGCGCCGAGTTGAGGATGCCGCGGATCAGCCCGCGACCCATGTTGGCCCATTCCGGGCCCTTCGGGCTGTAGAGGCCGATCAGCGACCAGATCTTGCGCTTGGCATAGAGCCCTTCGAGCACCGTGTATTCGGCGTCGAGATAGACGGCGCCGGTGGCGGCGCGGCGTGCCCAGCCGCCGGTCCAGCCCTGCGACGGATCATCGAAGCCGCCGGGGCGGAGCGTCAGGCGCACCTTTGCGAGCGTGCCCTTGGGGATGACGTTGGTGTTCGATTGCGCGGAGTTGAAGTCGTTCCAGATGCCGGACATTGCGCGGCTCCTTTCAGTTGGAGGGTGGGACGCGCAGCGGCGTCAAAGGAGAAAAGCCATCGCGGCGGCCGGATCGGGACACCGGGCATGGCGAGACGCGATCAGCCATTGTCCGGCTCCGCTGCGGCGGCGGGTTCGGCCGGGATCACCGGCGGCCAGGACAGGCGCTCGGACGCAGGCGCCGCGGGGCGCTGGATCTTCTCCATCAGCCGGCCGAGATGCGGAGCCTCGACCATGTCGAGACGGCCGGAGCGGTCCTTGGCCGGATAGCCCGAGGGGTTCAGCGTCTGGCAGACGAAGGCGCGCTGCGGCTGGCCGCCGGGGTCCGGGATGTCGGCCATGGTGATGACCTGATCGACGATCCCCGGCAGCTCGAGCCCGGTCTTCGAGCCGTCGATCTGCGGCTGGAAGACCTTGCGGTTGAAGTCGTCGAGCTTCTCGTCGAGGATCCCGACGAACCAGACATGCTTGCCGCGCGTGTGCTGCAAGTGGGTCAGCCAGGCGATCATCTCGCGGCCGTGGAGCCCGTAGGCGCCCCGGATATCCGGCTTGCCGGTCTTGTCCGACGTAGCCTCGGGCTGGCCCCGGCACCACTGGAAGCAGAGCCGGCCAGCCACGGTGATCGAGTCGATGAAGATGGTCTCGTACTTCCCGATCACCGCCGGATCGCCGTAGCGGCCGCAGACCTCGTCGAAATGCGCCTGGCTATAGGGCTGGTCCTCGCGCAGCGCCGGGTTCGGCCCGCCGATGAACACCGCGAAATCACGGCACTCCTTCCATGTGCGGGGCCGGAGCGTGTCGATCTCCAGCCCCTCGACTGCCAGATCCCCGGCCTCGAGATCGATGAAGAGCGTGGTCGTGGCGTTCAGCGTCCAGAGCAGGCTGGTCTTGCCGATGCCCGACCGGCCGAAGATGACGCCCTTGATGCCCTTGCGCTGCGCGAGGCGCTCGTCGGCGCTGATGATCGGGAGGGTCATCACTTGCTCTCCTTCTTCAGCACCGCCACGGCGGCACGGTCGGTGCCGACGCATCCCGCCTCGCGGGCGAGCTTGTAGAGACGCTGGAGCGCGGAGGAGCGGGCATAGGCAGCCGAGCTTTCCTGCTCCGCCGCGACGATCGCGAAGGCGATGTCGTCGATGGTCGCATCCATCACGGCCAGCGGTTCACGCGGCGGCTCGCCCGGATGCTGCGGAAAGGTGATGGTTTCCGGAAGGTCCTCGAGGGCGTAGTGCGCTTTGCGAAGACGGGTGATGTCGTCCGGTTGGTCCGGCATGGCTTTTCTCCGTAAGATGAGGTGATCGAGGATGCCCATCAGGCGGCCTCGCAGGCGTCGGGCGCGGGCTCGCTGACGTAGATCGCCAGCAGCGGCGTCCCGTCGGCGTGGGTGCCGGCGTCCTCAATCTGATAGTTGCGGTTGGGCTCGCAGACCTCGGTCAGTTCCCAGCGCCGGTAGAGCCCCGGGAGCCGCCTGAAATCCTCGAGCGACAGATCGGCAGTGCGGTTCATGCGTGTCTGCTTTCGGTTGGAGGGAAGGCGCTCGGGGCGCTCAATCAAGAAAAGCCACCGGCGGGGCCGGATCGGGACATCGGCTCAGGGGATTTCCTGGAGAGCGCCCTTCAGCTTGCGCATGGCGCGCTGGTACCGCTTGCGGGCGGCGGCCTCGGTCAGGCCCAGTTCGGCTCCCGCCTCGACTTGCGAGAAGCCCTCGATCGCCACGCGGATCACCAGCAGGGCGTCATCGCAGAGCAGCTTCCGCACGGCGCCGTTCAGCCGTGCATACCCGGCCGCGCCGATCCCGCTGTCACCGCTGTCCGCCACCTCGTCGGGATCGGCGCCACTGGCGAGATATTCGCGTGCCTGGTCGCGCTGGCGCGCGCGGATCATGTCGCGCTCGACGTTCCGCAACACCGTGGCCGCGATCCAGTTGACGCGCCCAAGGTCGAGGCGGCGGACAGCCTCGGTGGTGCGCGCCAGAACATCGGACGCGACCTCGTCGGCGGTGCCGATCTTGCGCCAGATCGACCGGCGCCGGATGGCGTCGAGGCCGGGCCAAAGCGCCAGCAAAAGCATAGTGAGGGCGCAGTCGGACGCGGAGCCGTTGCCCTGCGCCGCCTCGACCAAGGCCGAGAGGATCAGGTTCTTGTCTTCAGGATTGCCCAAGCTGCGATGCAGCCCGTCCAGCAGGGCGGCCGGATCCCGGAACGGTGCGAGGGGGGCCTGCGCACACCGGATGGCATCGAAACCGCGCTGGAAGCTGAGGGTGGAAGATGAATGCATGAGGTGATCACGGATCTCGTGCCACGCGGAGGACATCGAACGCCTGCCTTGCGGCCAGGCGTCCGGCGCCTTCTCGTGGCCAGGTCAGGACGTCGCGCGTCTCTGCGATTTCAGGGGGTTGGGTGGATGAGCGCGTCAGCGTGCAGGGGCGGTCGCGTGGTTCAGCGTGCCGCAGCCGCGGCAGGTGGCCTGCACCGGGAAGCCCACGAGATACTCGTGCCCCCGCGCGAAGCGCAGGTGCATGCGGCCGTCCCGGCAGACGCCGAGCAGCTTGTCACAGCGCGTGCAGCGCCATTCCGAGTTGGAGGTGGTGGGCTTGGTCATCGCGGCGCCGGACCAGTTCGTCGTGGCTGCCTGGCGCGAGGGGAAGGGAGTCGGCATCGAAAAGCTCCTCTAACGTTGGAGCATTCCTATTGGCCGACAGAATCGGAGCCCGTCAGTCCCCCCAATCGGAGCCGAACCGGAGCCAGCCCTCAGCTTGCGATTTCCCAAGGCCCTTTGGAGCTATGACTTCTCAGGAATTCGGCCTTGAGCTTGTCCCACAGCGGCTTTTTAAAGATATTCGATAGAGATTGACCCTCGGCGATGCCCTTGACGAGATCTCCCGTCATCATGGGCATCGGGCCATTATTGTGAGCGTCAACTAACCGCTGAATAATGTCGATGCGGTTTTTACCCTTGATGTCGATGGTTCCTCTCCCGGGAACGACGAGGGTGGCGAACTCATCTCCGCTACGGTGTAGTCCGACGGTCATGCCCCCACTGGCCAACAGCCGGTGGCGCCGAAATACTGACCGGAGCTTATCTGCGACCAGCGTAATTTCGGCCTTATTGGTGTCGATCTGATCGGCAAGCGGCGTCAGAACGTTGGCGGCGATAGAATGCCCCAGAGCGTTTCCGGCATGCAGGACCAGTCCGATACCAAGGTTATGGCGCGCGCGTAGCTCCGTATCGACGGCCGACCGGACCTTCTCCCGGTCGAGACCGCGTGCAAGGTAGATCGGAACATCCCCGCCATCGACACCGAGCGTCCCAAGATAGAAAAGGTGGTCAGTCAGCTTCTCGACCGCAGGCGCATCGAGCACTTGTTCGAGGCGTGCCTTCAGGTGTTGCGCGACCCAGCCGTCGCGCACCCGATAGATCCTGTAGCGATCCGGGTTGCCGCCGGGCGTCACCTGTCCCTCGGTAACCTTCAGGTCGGCCACCTTACGATCGCCTTCCTCCGCATCTCCCTTTTCGACCCGGACAACCACTTCCGCCGCGACCGGGCCGATTTCGTCCTCATCGTCGATCAGGTCATCGCCTTCCCAGCCGGCGGGCACAAGAAAGCCCAGATCGATTAGGATCCTTGAGTCTATGTTACGAGCCTGCAGCCAGGTACCCGCGACCTTATCGGCCCCGATGTCCCAAATGGCCAACAGAGCGGGTATGACCGCCATGCTCTCAGCAACGCTTGGCGCCCGACCTTCTCGCATGATGTTCCAGTGTCGAAGCAGGCGATGCCCGAGGACGCGTTCGAACGGATCATCGAGGCTGAGCAGGCTGCTGGTGTTACGGTCGGTTAGTGTGAAATTGAGGGTTTCCTCATTTTCCCGATCGGTTCGCCAATAGCGAACCGCGATTTCAATGAAACGAATCGCCAATGCACGTTCGAAAATCCTGGATAAGCCGGGTTGGCTCTCTATTAGCTCAGAGATATTGTGGCCAATGGTGGTGGAAAGCGAAAGCCGATTGGTAAGGTCGCCGATACTAATGTCAGCGCGGATGACCTGTGCGTTTAGGATTACCGCGTCTTCATCGAAATCTGGTAGCGCAAGATCAAATCCCTTCAGGAACTGTGAAATATCGTAGGCCTGAAAATCGACAGGCTGACTGGAGTATGTCTGCTGCAGTGCCGTTTCGATAAATCGCTCGGCAATGATGTGGCGCAATCTTCTGTTGCGTGCGCGAACATGCACCCGTCCCGTTGACGGTGTGAAGACGATCATCGCTTCCCCGGGCGGACGAAAGTAGATTCTTGACCGATTGCCCTGATCGTCAATCTCCCGAACGCTTGTCGGCGGATCAGGATGAAACAGCAGATACATTTCGGCTGCAGGTTCGTCACCATCCTCGGGAATGTCGAACCTTTCGATGCTGTACCCCTCGCCACGGTCAAGCCGTTTGCCCAGATCGGCAAGTAGCTCGTCAAGTAATGTGCCGCTAGCATCCGGACCGCCGCCAGTTGACGGCTCCGCCATGAATGTCTGATAATGCTTGTCAAATCGCCGGTATAGACGCAGATGGAGACTGTTCTCCGCAGCTTCGAAAAGCCCGTGCTCTCTGGTATATGCCCATAAACTACGCGCGAGGCTGTCGCGCTGCTCAAGAAGCATCCTTGCGCGATCATTTTCCAGACTTGTTCTTGCCAGACCCTCAAGTGCATATTCACCGCGGTCGCTGGCAATGGTTATGATGCGCGCTGCTTCGGTCTCAAGCGGGACCAGCCGATCCTTCTTTTCCTTGAGCAGCATGGTGCGGGCAGTTGACGGACCTTCTGGGTCGTCTGCACCGAAGCGATAATTTTCAAGCCAGGCCAACCTTTGGAACGCTTCTGCATGCAGGAATTGCGCTAGAAGTTCTGGCTCAGCATCTTCGAACAATCTCGACAGATTTGGGCAGCTTTTGGCCGGTGCGCGCACCATATTCCCCTCCCGAAAATACTTGCCTCGCAAAGTCTAAGGGCAAAATGTCCTGTTTGACCAGCGTGAGCGGCTTTTCTCCTGCAAAGGAGAGATACATGCGAAGCCCTAATCCCCTCCCGCCTGATCGTATGTCCACTGCAGAACGTCATGCCGAACTGTGCCAATTGCTGGCATGCGGCATCATTCGGCTGCGTCAGCGCGAACGCGCTCATCCTGTTGAAGATAGTGGAGAAAGTTGCCTTCACTTCACGCCCGACCGATGCCGTCATGCAACTCCAACTCACCGGAGAACCGCATGACGACTCACGATCCTATCCCCGCGCGCCTGGCGGCGCTGAAGACGGCCAAGACGCCGGAATTGAAAAAGCAGTGGCGCGAACTGTTCGACAGCGAGCCGCCAGCCTTCAATCGCCGCTACCTCGAAAGCCGCATCGCGTATCGCATCCAGGAACTCAGCCTTGGCGGACTGAAGCCCTCGACAATCGAGCGGCTTGAAGCTTTGGGTGAACAGCTTGACGGTGGCAACATGCTGGTGCGACGCAACCGTGCTGATGACCGACCGATCGTTGGAACCCGCTTGATCCGCGAATGGCAGGGTGTCGAGCACACCGTTACTGTGCTGGCCGATGGTTTTGAATGGCAGGGGCGCCCTTACAAAAGTCTGTCCTCGGTCGCCCGCGCCATCACCGGCACGCGCTGGAATGGCTGGATTTTCTTCGGCCTGAAAAACCACAGGAGCCGGACATGACGAAGCCTGCCGTTCGCAAGCTCCGCTGCGCCATCTACACCAGAAAATCCTCCGAGGAAGGGCTGGAGCAGGAGTTCAACAGCCTTGATGCGCAGCGCGAGGCCTGCGAGGCCTATATTGCCAGCCAGCGTTCCGAGGGCTGGGTGCTGGTGCGTGATCAGTATGATGACGGCGGCATCTCCGGCGGTACGCTGGAGCGGCCGGCGCTAAAACAGCTGCTGGCTGATATCGAGGACGGGCTGGTTGATGTGGTCGTCGTTTACAAGATCGACCGCCTGTCACGCTCCTTGATGGATTTTTCCAAGCTGGTCGAGGTGTTCGACAGAAATGGCGTCACCTTCGTCTCCGTCACCCAGTCGTTCAACACCACCACATCGATGGGCAGGCTGACGCTAAACATTCTGCTGTCCTTTGCCCAGTTTGAGCGGGAAGTCACGGCCGAGCGCATTCGTGACAAGTTTGCGGCCTCCCGCAAGAAGGGCATGTGGATGGGTGGTGTCGTTCCACTCGGCTACCGGGTGGAAAACCGCAAACTGGTAATCGATGAAACCGAGGCTGCCACGGTACGGATGATCTTCGAGCGATTTGTCAGCATCGGCTCGTCAACTGTGCTGGCAAAAGCTCTGGCTGCAGAAAATGTGCGTACCCGCCGGGGCAAACTGGTCGATAAGGGTGTTCTCTACAAGCTGCTCAAAAACCGGGTTTATATTGGCGAGGCCGTGCACAAGGGCGAAAGCTATCCCGGTGAGCACAAGGCGATCATTGATCGCACTTTGTGGGACAAGGTTCATGCCATTCTTCAGACAAGCCCACGCAAACGGGCCAGCAATACGCGGGCGCAGACGCCGGCCCTATTGAAAGGTCTGATTTTTGGTCCTGACGGCGCTGCATTCTCGCCGACCCACACAAAGAAGGGCGACAAGCTTTATCGCTATTATGTCAGCCAGTCGGTGCTGAAACGCGGGGCCGATGCCTGTCCGATTGCTCGTGTGCCGGCCGCAGAGGTAGAGAGCGCCGTCATTGATCAGCTGCGCGGGCTTCTGCGAGCACCGGAAATCATCATTGGCACATGGCGCGCAGCCCGGCCCGAAATCGCTGGCCTGCCGGAGGCCGACGTCCGCGATGCGCTGGAGCGGCTCGATCCGATCTGGGACGAACTGTTTCCGACCGAGCAGGCTCGCATCGTCCAGCTTCTGGTCGAGCGGGTTGATCTTGCCGCCGATGGCCTCGCCATCCGCCTGCGCACGCTAGGGTTGGCCGGCCTTGTTGCGGATCTTGGCACCATAGGGTCGGATCGGAAAAACTCTGACAACAGGAAGGCAGCATGAGTATGACAGCTTCCGTTACCAGCGATCACGACACCATCACCGTGCATGTGCCGCTCACGTTCAACAAGCGCGGTGGGCGCAAGCAGATCGTCCTGCCCGACGGCACATCGTCATGGGCGCTGCCACGTGCTCGTGTCGACAACACCATGGTGAAAGCCATCGCCCGTGGCTTCCGCTGGCGCAAGCTGCTGGAAACCGGCGTTCACACCACAGTTGAGGACATTGCCCGAGCCGAGACAATCAGCTCCTCCTATGTCAGCCGCGTCCTACGCCTGACCCTGCTGGCGCCTCCAATCGTCGAGGCGATCCTCGATGGCAGACAGGGGCGGGATATCACGCTGGCGACGCTGATGAAGCCGTTTCCACTGGAGTGGGAGAGGCAGTCGGCATCGCTTTGTATGCTGTAATTCCGGACGTTCTCAGCCAAACAGGTTTGGGACGTGCCCACCGTGACGTATCTGCTGCTGGCATGTTGCGATCTTTACAGCCCTGTATCGCGTTGCCTAGATTACCAGCTGGTAGAGGGGCGATATGAACCATACAAATACGGCCAATGCTGATTCGAGCATTTTTGACAGTCTCACCGAACTGATCCTGAACTTGGCTCCCGATGACGGTTCCTCCATCGGTAACGGGGCCATGCTGGCTCTGCTGCGAGAGCACATACCCGACCTTACCGAGGACGACTATATCACTGCGCGCGATGCACTGATCGATGAGGATGTGCTCGGGCGTGGCAAGGGACGAGGCGGGTCGATCTTCCGTGTCACCGAAGATCCGGACGATGAGGATGACGATCTGGACCGTGATGAGGGCGACGAGGACGATGGGTTTGAACTGACCCAGACCGAAGAGGCCGCGACACGTCATCGACGGGCCAAGGCCACGAATAAGGCCTCGCGCAGGCCTGGCGGGCCAGTACAGGTGCTATCTTACCGTCACGGCGAGACCCGGGTGAACAACCCCGAGGTGGGCATAGTCCATGCCAGCACCGATCCGGATGGCGAGAAGACGGTCTGGGCCTACGACCCGCATCTCGACCCGGTGCTGAACTTCGACAGCGCACGGGCCGGAATCGAGAAGCTGATCGACAGCGCGCTAGCCAGCAACGATCCTGAGCGGATGCGGGACGCGCTACAGGAACTGAAGCGGCTGCAGGCGCCCTATCTCAACTGGACGGGCAAGGCCGAGCGGACGAGCGTCGAGGTCGATACCGTCTCGCTCCATGTCCATGAGCGGGTGGACCCGGCGACGATCCTCGCCAACGCGGCCAAGCGGCTGAAGGGGAAGGACGCCGCGGCGCAGTGGCGGCAGCCGGATCTGTTCGCCGCACCCTTCGAAAACTTGCCGCTGCGCCAGGCGCTGGATTTCTACCAGCATGAAAAGGGCTGGGCGAACCGGCTGGTGGCGGGCGACAGCCTGCTGGTGATGAACTCGCTCCTGACAAAGGAGAGCATGGGCGGCAAGGTTCAGATGATCTACATCGACCCGCCCTACGGCATCAAATACGGCTCGAACTTCCAGCCCTTCACCAACAAGCGAAAGGTTGAAGATGGAAAGGACGAGGATCTTACCCAGGAACCCGAGATGATCAAGGCGTTCCGTGATACATGGGAGCTCGGAATCCATTCCTATTTATCGTACATGCGGGATCGGCTTCTTCTTTCCCGCGAACTTCTCAACGAGCAGGGCAGTGTTTTTGTCCAGATCAGTGATGAGAACCTGCACCATATTCGAGAGTTGATGGACGAGGTTTTCGGTGCAGAAAACCTTGTGGCAATAATCAATTACCGAAGCATGATGCCGCTTGAGTCCGGAAGCATCGAGTCGATCTACGATTATGTGATCTGGTATGTGAAGGACAAGGATGCGTCGCCAAAGTATCGGAACTTGTTGGTTCGCAAGAAATCCGGCCAAGGTTCGGAATTCAAAAATGTAGCCTTATCTTCAACCGATTTTCGGAGCGTCACAAAAGAAGAACTCGACGACCCTGACTACGCCTTCAAACTCGATGGCGTCTTTAAGCGATCAGACCTTCTCTCTTCTGGCTATACAGAAAGCTGCACTTACGATTTCGAGCTTTTCGGGGAAACGCAAAAGGCCCGCGCCAAAAGCTGGCGAACTACGAAAGAGGGAGTTGAAAGATTAAAGAAAGCATCTCGTCTCTACAAACCGGGAGCCAAGCCCTACTTCAAGATGTTTTTCAATGACTTTGGATATTTATCACAGGCCAATTCATGGCATGACACAATCGAGTTTGAGTCGAAAGCATATGTTGTTCAGACGACAAGAACCGTGATCGAACGCTGCATGCTGATGTGCACCGATCCCGGTGATCTGGTGCTCGATCCCACCTGCGGCTCCGGCACAACTGCCTTCGTCGCCGAGAAATGGGGGCGGCGCTGGATCACCTGCGACACATCCCGCGTGGCGATCACGCTGGCCAAGCAGCGGCTGATGACCGCCAGTTTCGACTACTACGCGCTTCGCTATCCGCATGAGGGGCTGGGTGGCGGCTTCGACTATGAAACCGTCCCGCACATCACGCTGAAGAGCATCGCCAACAACCCCGACATCGACACGATCTACGACGAGGACCACCCGAAGATCGCATCGGCGCTGGCAGACCTGAACGCCGCGCTGGCGGCAAGCCCGCCGAAACCGCTCAAGCCCGCGCAGGGCGTGCGCAAGGGCAAGCCGGTGGACCTCTCCCAGGGCGATACCTTGCATGAATGGGAGGTGCCCTTCGACTGGCCCGACGACTGGCCAGAGGCCGCCCGCACCGCTTTCGACGCCTTCCACGCCGCCCGTCAGGCGATGCAGCGCCGCATGGATCAGTCCATCGCCGACCATGCCGAACAAGAGATGCTCTACGACAAGCCGCGCATCGACCGCACCAAGCTCCGCATCTGCGGACCCTTCTCGGTCGAGGCGGTGCCGGCGCCAACCGTCCTTTCGTTGGACGAGAGCATCCCGCCGCAGGAAGCCGACGAAACCGTCGCCCGCTCCGGCGAGACCTCCCGCCAGGCGCTGTGGCGCGGCGAACTGCTCAAGACCGGCGTGCGCGGCAAGGGCGGCGCCATGCTCCGCTTCGCCGAGTTCGAGACTTTGCCGGGACTCAAATACATCCACGCCAGCGGATCGCTGGCCGAGACGGGCGAGCGTGTCGTTGTAAGCTTCGGCCCCGAGCACGCGGCGCTGGAGCAGCGGCAGGTGGAACTGGCGCTGGACGAGGCTCAGACCCTGCGCCCGTCGCCCAAGTTCATCCTGTTCTGCGCCTTCACCTTCGACCCGGAGGCCGCGAAGGACATCGACGAGGTGAACTGGCCCGGTGTCACGCTGCTCAAAGCGCAGATGAACACTGACCTGCTGACCGAGGACCTGAAGAAGAAGCGCGCCTCGAACCAGTCCTTCTGGCTGATGGGTCAGCCCGACGTGGAGCTGCGCAAGCGCAAGGACGGGATGTGGGAGGTCGAGGTGAACGGCTTCGACTATTTCGACCCGCGCAAGGGTGACCTCGTGTCCGGCGGCAAGTCGCAGATCGCAATGTGGTTGCTGGATGTGGACTACGACAATCGCTCGCTGATGCCGCACCAGGTGTTCTTCCCGATGGCGGACGCGAAGGGCGGCTGGAACCGGCTGCGCCGGACGGTGCGGGCAGAGCTTGACGAGGATCTGCTGGAGCAGTTTCACGGCACCGTCTCGCTGCCGTTCGAAGCCGGGGAACAGGGCCGGATCGCGGTCAAGATCGTGGACGACCGCGGGATCGAGTCGCTCAAGATCATGGCTCTCGGGGACTGACTGCCCATGTCGCTGATCATCAACAGGCCATGGGAATGCCCGGCGCAGCATTGGGTCGAGGCCAAGGGCGGCAAGCTGGAGATCAAGTCCGAGCGGCGGCCGGCGAGCTACGAGGTCTTCGACGCGCGCAACAACACCAAGCGCACCGAGGTGCTGGATCTAGTGAACACGATCCGGGCGCGCGTGGATGCCTGGCGCGAGGCGGGCTGGCCCGGCGTGACCATCGTCACCCGCAAGCTGCTGGAGCACTGGTACGACCAGGAGGCGCGGCAGCACCCGTTCTATTTCTGCCAGCTCGAGGCCATCGAGACCCTGATCTGGTGGGTAGAAGGCACCGAGGCCTACAAGCAGGGCATCGCGATTCCCGGCGATGGCGGGGCGTGGGAGCGCCTCTGCAACAAGATGGCCACGGGCGCGGGCAAGACCACGGTGATGGCGATGATCATTACCTGGCAAGTGCTGAACGCGCTGACCTATCCGAAGCGGAACAAGGATTTCAGCCGCGCGGTGTTCATCGTGGCGCCGGGCCTGACCGTGAAGGAACGGCTGCAGGTGCTGCTGCCGAGCGAGGGGAGTTATTATGACGAATTTAATCTCTGCCCCTCGGAAGCCCTGCGCCAGAAATTGAACCAAGCCGAAATCCTGATCGAAAACTGGCACTCCCTTATGCCGTTGAAAGAACAAGCGCGCTCAGTTGTGAAGAAGGGACGCGAATCTGATGAGGTGTTTACGCGTCGTGTGCTGGGCAAATTAGCGGCGTACAAGGATATAATCGTCATAAACGACGAAGCGCACCATGCTTATCGTAAGCCAGCTGAACTGAAGATTAGCAAGAAGCAGGCTGCTGAACACGGTATCGACCTGGACGAGGCGACCCGCTGGATCGAGGGATTGGATCGCATCCACAAGACCCGGCGCATCCAGCGCTGTTTCGACCTTTCGGCCACGCCTTTCGCGCCAACCGGCAAGGCCAGCACCGATACCGCGCTGTTCGACTGGATCGTTTCGGATTTTGGCCTCAACGACGCAATCGAGGCCGGGCTGGTGAAAACTCCGCGCGTGGTGGTCCGCGACGATGCCGTTCCTGACGCGAACACCCTACGCTCGAAGCTCTACCACATCTATCGCGACCCGTCCGTCTCCGAGGACCTGAACCGGGCAAAAGCCGAACGCCACGAAGCACTGCCGAAGCTGGTCCAGGACGCTTACACGCTGCTCGGCGCCGACTGGCGGGAAACGCGGCGGCAGTGGGAGGAGGCCGGGCATCATTCGCCGCCCGTCATGCTCACAGTCTGCAACCGCACGGAAACTGCGGCCCGCATCGAGAACTACTTCAACAAGGGCGATGCGCACTGGCCCGAGCTGCATGCGCCAACGAAGACGCTGCGGGTCGATTCCAGGGTGCTGGAGAAGGCCGAGATCGGTGAAACCGCGTCGTCCGACAAGGATTACGAGGCGCGTCTGAAGGCAATCATCGACGCGGCAGACATCCCCGAAACGCGCCGCCAGCAGTTCCTCGCCCTGAAGAAGGAGGAACTGCTGCGCGAGATCGTCGATAACGTCGGGAAACGGGGAGCGGCTGGTCAAGATCTCCAGAACGTCATATCCGTGGCGATGCTGTCAGAGGGTTGGGACGCCAAGAATGTGACGCACATCATGGGCCTCCGGGCCTTCACGTCACAACTGCTCTGTGAACAGGTCGTGGGGCGCGGATTGCGCCGCGTATCCTACGACACCGACGAAAACGGTCTGTTCCTACCCGAATACGTCAACGTCTTCGGCGTGCCGCTATCAATATCGGAGACCGGCGAAAGCGGCGAGGCTCCGCCGCCACCGAAGCCGACCACGCAGATCGAAGTGATTCCCGACCGGGCGCATCTGGAACTTCGCTGGCCGAACGTGCTGCGGGTCGAGACGGTCGTAAGACCGCAGCTGACCATGGACTGGGGCAAGGTAACACCGCTCGTGCTCGACCCTGCCAGCACGCCGATCAGCGCCGAACTGGCTCCGGCGCTCGGCGGCGCGACCGACATGGGCAAGGTAACAGCCATCGACCTCGAGAAGCTGCCGGACGGCTTCCGTCTGCAACGCCTCGTCTTTCAGGCTGCCCGGAAGGCATTTGTCGAACTCAGCCACGGTTTTTCGGGCACCCACGAATATCTGGCGGCGCAGCTCGTCAGGATCGTCGAGGCGTTCCTCAACTCCGATCGTCTCGATATCCCGTCGTTGTTTCACTCCGACCCGCTTCGGCGGCGGATTCTGATCGCGCTCAACATCGATCTGGTAGTCCAGCATGTGCTGAGCAACGTGACGGAGCAGAACACGGAACGCCTGACGCCCGTGTTCGACGAGGAAAACCCGATCGGTGCAACCGGGTTGATGCGCACCTGGTACACGGCCAAGCCGTGCTTCCCAACCATCAAGTCGCACATCAGCCACCTCGTTGGCGACTCATCGTGGGAGGGTCACGCGGCAAATGTCTTCGAGGGGCGGGGTGATGTCGTTGCCTATGCGAAGAACGATCATCTGGGCTTCCAGATTCAGTATATGTGGGCTGGTTCACGCCGTCGGTATGTTCCCGATTTCCTCGTCCGGCTCTCTGGCGGCAAGACGCTCGCCCTCGAAATAAAGGGGGTAGACAGCCCTCAAAACAGGGCCAAGCGGGACGCGCTGAACGAATGGGTCAGCGCGATCAACGGCACTGGAGGATTCGGGCAGTGGGCCTGGGATGTAGCGTTCAGGCCGAGCGACCTGCAGGATATTGTAACGAAGCACGCGAACGTCGCCATGGCAGAACCGGCATGATGACGTCATACCGCCGCCGTGCGAGCGAGGTTTGATTCTGCGTTCTCCAGATGTGTCGCAGGGCCTCGGTAGCCGGAAAGTTCGACCCGAGTTCTTTCTCCCGCTGCTGTCCACCACAAAAGTACGGACAAAGCGAGCAAAATAACTATGCATTTACAGTAACTTATGATTCCGTACCAAATCCGCGCAGTCAGGAGGTTTGGAGAAAATCGGCCGAGAGAGAACGAAATCTGCGTTTCAGCTAGGCACCGCAGTCACCAGCTTTGGCCCGAAAACCCGCAGTTCCGCGCCGTTTCGGCTGCCTAATACGAATCAGAGAATGATTCCAACAAGTTGACTGGCGGGACGTGCGGGATACCGATGAGCACTACGTTTACTCCATAGCCCTCCAAAATGAACCATGAAAATCGGCCGGAATCTGCTGAAATCTCAGCAGGTTTCCGGCCGCTTCTGTTTAATCACGCTTGTTTCGCCGGCTTGCGCGAGAAAGCCACGTTCGCGGTCGACAGAATAAACGAGGACCGTCATCATAGGCGCATCGCCACGCGAAGGAGCAAGAAAGAGCGAACCGCGCCAGTCGTAAAGGAGCAGAGCCATGGCCGTCGTAATGATAATGAGCGTTGTATTGATCGCAATGCTTTGCGTCGCAGCCTATACGCTCGCGGTCTATGCGCTGCCCTTCATGCTCGGATTGACGGCTGCGCAGTTCGCCTATCAGACCGGCTCCGGCTTGATCGGCGCAGGCTTGGTCGGGTTGGTCGCGGCCGGTGCAGCCTTCGGCGTCATGGCGCTTCTCTTTGACTCGCTACGCTCCCCGATCCTGCGCCTCGCCGTGGCGCTGATCTTTGCCGCGCCCGCCGCCGTGGCCGGCTATGCGCTGGTCCACGGCGTCACCAAGGAGTCGGTCCCGTCCGAAATCTGGCGGCAAATCTTTTGCATCATCGGCGGCGGCTTTGTCGGGATTTCGGCCTTGCTGCGACTGGCAGCACCTTCGGCCAGCGGACCCACGCCCGTCCGCTAATCCAACGACGTAATATCAAATTGACCCGGCGCTAAAGCGCCGGGGCTTTGTCACTGGCGGCCCTCCGGCTCACTACGGAGCTATGTGGGGGCGCGTTCGCCTCCGGGCCGGCGCGGCTGCCGCCGCGTTTCATCTGATCGTTATGAAGGAGATTGCTAAGGGCGTTGCCCTCGCGCGGCGCAAGAAAACTCTCTGCCCTTTCGCGGCATAAACGGCCCGCTCCCCGCAAGCGGGTCCCCTCCATTTATTCCACGGTGCCAAAGACTTCTCCTGCGCCTTGCTACCCTTGGCTCGCCGCCGGGCAAGGGTTCAGGAGCGGCGCTGCGCTGCTCTGAACCCCAAACCCGAAGGAACAGAGACATGACCAGCGCAACCGACAACAATCCCCGTATCTATGTCGCCTGCCTCGCAGCCTACAACAATGGCTATCTGCATGGTGCCTGGATCGACGCGGATCAGGACGCCGACGACATCAGGGACGAGATTGCCGCGATGCTTGCGCGCTCGCCGATCAAGGGCGCGGAAGAATATGCCATCCATGACTATGAAGGCTTTGAGGGCGTCACTATCAGGGAATATGCCAGCATCGAGAGCGTGGCGCGGATGGGCGCTTTCATCGCCGAGCACGGCGCACTAGGCGCGGGTCTGCTGGAGCAATTCGTCGGTGACATCGACCAGGCCGAGAGCGCCTTGCAGGATTGCTATCATGGCCAGCACGCCAGCCTTGCCGACTACATGGAGGAGCTGACCGCCGAAAGCGGCACCACGATCCCCGAAGCCCTGCGCTACTACATTGATTGGGAGGCTATGGCGCGCGACGCCGAAATGGGCGGCGAGTTCTTCACGATAGAAACCGCCCGCGACGAGGTGCATATCTTTTCCAACAGGTGAGACTTGGGTTGCCTTGCCTGCTCCAGCGGGCAAGGCGACGCGCAGCGCCTCACAGACTAGTAAATCACGGAAATGTTGTTAAGAAGAAAATAACTATAAATGTGCGGCCTGCACGAACAACATTCCGTATAACTCCAGCTATATCCAGTGTTGGCGATTTCGGAAACTCTCTATCCGGGCGTTGCCCTGCGCCGCCCGGCATAGGGAGGTGACGCCATGCTTAGCATTGATTGGCGTGCGCCGGCGGCTTACGGGCACGCGAAAGCTATTCCCCCCGCCGGTTTCGCCTGGGAGTATCTTCGTCGCCATGAGGACTATCATCGCGACTTCCAAACAATATCCCAGGTGAAGGAGCCAGCCGGCGACCAGCTTGATGGATTCTCGCAGCGGTGGGGTTTGCGATTTCCCGTGCGATCCCGAAACGCCGCCTGATCGGCAATCCCTGTTCTGGATTCCAAGTCTCCAGCCGCAAGCGGTTCTCTTGTCCCCTGTGCAGCACCGTAACGGGGCGACGGAACCTATAGTGACGCTGGCGCACCTGTCCGGCCTCGACCTACGGCACGCGGCGGATGGGTGGCATGGCATCTGGAATGTGGATGGCGTCGCGCATCAATTCTGGCTGCCCCAGGCCGTGCCCGACGCAGCGGCCTTCTATGCCGTATCCCTTCCGATGGATTCTTTCATGGAGCTTCGCGCCCATGCCGCCCGCCGACTTTGGCGGTCCCTCAATGGGCGAGCGCCCGGCGCGGACTTCCGCACCATGCCGGCGCAGCTCCGTAAGTTTCATATCCTGTCCCTGCGCGCGCTCGACGCCCGCTTGCGAGGCGAAAGCTATCGCACCATCGCGGAAGTCCTGTTTGGCTTTCGCGGGACCAAGGAGGATTGGGAAGCCGACCCCCGCAAGAACCAGGCCCGCCGATTGGTCGCGCACGGCCTGAAAATGATGAGGGGCGGCTACCGCCTATTGCTGCACTATCCGATCAAATCGCCTGCCGAGTGAAAGCCGGCAACGATCAGCGCCCGGCCGCGACAGCCTGTTCCAAGATGCGACGATAGCCTTCGCGTGAAAGCCATTGGGCGCGGGCAAGGTGGCTTTCCCAGCATCGCCGCGTCCGCGCTTCATCGCCGACCGGATCGCAATGCAGCACGATTCGCGCGACTTCCATCCAGTCCGCGCCTTCGGCCTTCGCGTCGAGAAGGCGCAGATAGGTGACGTAATGCCGTTCGTCATAAGGCGTTATGTCGTTTCCCGCTGGCGCTTCGTCGTCCACATCGGGATCAAGTTCGACAGGCACTCGCATGGCCGTTCCCCGTATCCGAGAGGATTTGTCTGCGGTGCGCCCCCGCAAACGATACTCTCTGACTCTTGGTGATCGGGGAGTTCGAAACCGTGGTTAGACGGCCCTATGGCCTTTAGCTCGGAGAGCCTGTTGTATACGCCACAGGCTCCCCGACCATAAGGTCAAGGAGTTCGGTGCCGTCACGGCCGGCACCAACCGCTAACCAGGGGTTTCGACGCCCCGGAGCAGCGCGTCTGCTCCACTTCCATGTCTAGCCGAACCGCGCCGGGATGTCTTTCCCTAATCAGCGCGACAGGCAATGACGCGCTGAAATCCATCGTCTTTTCAGCTTGCCGTCGCTCCCGCTGGGGTGCCGCCAGCGCATAGGCGCAAATGCGGCACGCTACGCGCCGCCGATCCCTCGCCATGGTTCGCCACAGCCCGCCGAAGTTTTCGGCGGCCACATCAACCGACGAACCAGAGGTGATCTTATGGCCATCCGCCGCAATGCGGACCTGCCGCCGCGCCTGCTTCGCACACAGGAAGCCGCGCGCTTTCTCGGCCTGTCCGTCCGCACCCTTGAGAAGCACCGCACCTACGGCACCGGCCCGACCTATCGCAAGATCGGCGGCCGTGTCCTTTACACCGTCCGCGATCTTGAAGCCTGGAGCGCGGTCGGCACACGCAAATCCACCCGCGACAAGAACGCCGGCACGGTTTTTCCCGCGCGTCCGCTCACGCCCAAAGAGCTGGGCGATTGCTGAATGCTGCGCGAGGACGACCATAGCCCCGCGCAGCCGGCCGACGCCAGCGAACGCAGCCGACTCGACCCCTTCGTGGTCGCGACCGGCGACGCCGCACCGCGCGACCAGCGCGATTTGATGGAGCGGCCGTTCTTCTCCCTTGCGAAGACGCCGCGCACCAAGCCGATTTTCTACAAAGCCGCCGATGTCGAGGTGCAGGTGTTCGGGATGCCCGAGCACGGCATGGCGACCATATGGGACGCCGACGTGCTGATATGGGCGGCCTCGCAGATCGTCGCGGCCGAAAACAACGGCCTCACCACGTCACGCTTCGTCCGCTTCACGCCTTACCATCTGCTGCGCGCCATCGGGCGGCCGACCGGCAACCATCAATACCTGCTCCTGAAAGCCGCGCTCGCGCGACTGCAATCGACCGTCATCGCCACCACCATCCGCAACGGCCCGCATTGGCGTCGCCGGCAATTTTCATGGATCAACGAGTGGGAGGAAATGACGACGCGCGCCGGCCGCGTCGAGGGCATGGAATTTGTCCTGCCCGAATGGTTCTACAACAGCGTCATCGACCGCTCATTGGTCCTGACCATCGACCCGGCCTATTTCCGGCTGACAGGCGGCATCGAGCGTTGGCTTTACCGCGTCGCCCGTAAGCACGCCGGCCGCCAGCGCCATGGCTGGCTGTTCGAGTTTGCGCACCTTCATCAGAAATCCGGCAGCCTCGCACGGCCGTCCGATTTCGCGCTCGACTTGCGCCGCATCGCGGCCCGCCAGCCGCTTCCTGGCTATCGACTCCAGATCGAGCGGGAAGACGCCCGTGAGCTGCTTCGCATCTGCCCCGAAAACCTGTCCACAGTGCCTGTTGATAACGGTGTGAATGCCATCGGCACATCAGGCGCACGGGGTATCGGCACATCAGGCGCAACCCTATCGGCAGATCAGGCGCACGAACCCCAGCTAATGCTTTGGCCTGAAACGCGCAATCCGACCGCTAACTTAGAGTCTAACAGAGAATCTAACTTTTCTTCTTTGACGCGCGCACACGCGAGGCGTGGTGCCGGTGCCGCCGAGCGAGGCGAACCATGACGCCCGCGCTCGACGCGGTGCGCCCGCGCAACCCCCAAGCCATTACCGGAGACGAACAATGACCTATCGCGCCCGTCGCGGCGCGCACGGCCGTCCGCTGCCGGACGGACCCGCGCCCTTCACCACGCTTGTCGAACTGACTTTCGAGAAACGCAAGGTCGAGTACTGGATACGCTTCGGCCGCAAGAGCTACGAACAGATCATCGACCGTCGCCGAAGCGTCGTCGGCTTCGCGCCGAACAGCATCTTCGCTTTCGTCCGCTGGGCGGCCGGCGAGCACGGCACGATCATTTCACGCATCGACATCGCGCGGGCCATCGGTCGCGGCGAGCCATTCCAGACGTTGCCCTTCGTCCGGCCTGGAGGCGACATCCTGTTACGCCTAGACGGCTGGCCGAAAGTGCAGCGCGCACTTGCCGTCATAGACGCCGTGGAAGCGCTGGGCCTCGACCCGGCCGACGTGTCGCCGGACTACTGGCGACACGCGCACAACCGCCTAGCCGCCAGTCTGGAGCCGAGCGACTACACGCCGGAACGACATGCGGCGTGGATTGGGCGTCGGAGGATCGACCCGTGACGCGCCGCCGCTATCTCGCCGTCACGGCGCTGGCCGCGATGGGCGTTGCCGTCGCAAGCGCCATCGAGACGCCGACGAAACTCATTTGGAACGCCACGGCCAGCGCGCCGGTAGGCTTCTACACCGTCGAGCCGGCCGACCGGATCGAGGTGCCCGAGCTGGTCGCGGTCATGCCGCCCGAACCGCTCGCCCCCTTCATGGTGCAGCGCGGTTATGTCGGACGCGGCGTGCCGCTGTTGAAGCGCGTCGTCGGCCTTCCAGGGCAGCGGGTTTGCCGCGCCGGCCGCACGATCACGGTTGACGGGATCGAGATGGGCGAGGCGCTGGAGCGCGACCGGATCGGCCGTGAACTGCCCGCCTGGCAGGGCTGCCGCGTCATCGCGCCCGGCGAAATCTTCCTCATGAATTGGGATGTCCGCGACAGCCTGGACGGCCGTTACTTCGGACCCATCCCCGCAAGCTCCGTCATCGGCCGAGCGGTCCCGCTCTGGACCGATGAGGAAGGCGTCGGCCGCTTCGAGTGGCGCGCGCCGACGCACTGACTTCGCGCTTCCCCAACCAATCACAAGGAGACTGACAATGCCCGCCAATATCTTTGAACCCACGGCCAACAGTTACGCCGGCCGCGTCCGGCTGTTCGGCATTGACGAGGCAATCGTGCTTGTCGCCATCGAGCCGGGCGACGGCGAGAACACGCCGGCCTATCGCATCCACCTCGACGATGAGGACGGCCCCGAGATCGGCGGGGCGTGGAAACGTGTCGGCGAACGCGCGGGGGATTACATCGCCCTGGAGATCGACAGCCCGCTTTTCCCTGCGCTGTTTCGCCCGGCGCTGTTCCAGGCCGACGACGAGGCACGCACCTTCCGGCTCGCGTGGAAGCGGCCGAAGGCGCGCGAGGATCGGAGCTAATTGGTGCGCGTTCCGATCATCCCTTTGTTCGCAGGAACGCACTCGCATCCCTTCGTCCCGCTCGGCGACAAGACGGCGGGCGCGCGCAGCGAAGGTCAAGGGCGGCCACCGGCCGGCGCTTTGCGCGCACCCTTTACCGTAGCGAGCACGCTGGCAGGCTGGCGTCATAGCGGCGACAGGAAGCCATGGCGCTATGCCGTCCTGTTGCTGGCCGGCGCACTATCAGTCTGCGCCGGATCGGGCGTCGCAGTCGCGCAATCCGCGTCGGTCGTGCGCCCGGTTGCCGTCGACCCCTATGCCGCGCACATCACTGAGGCGTCGCAGCGGTTCGGCATCCCCGAACACTGGATTCGCGCCGTCCTGCGCGCCGAGAGCGCGGGCGACGTGCGCGCGATTTCGTCGGCCGGCGCGATGGGATTGATGCAGGTTATGCCCGACACCTGGGCGGGCCTGCGTGCCCGTCACCGGCTCGGCCGCGATACCTATCAGCCCCGCGACAACATCCTCGCAGGCACGGCCTATCTGCGCGAGATGTGGGATCGCTACGGCAATGTCGGCGCGATGCTCGCGGCCTACAATGCCGGCCCCGGCCGCTACGACGAGCACCGTTCGACCGGCCGTCCGCTGCCGGCCGAGACACGCGCCTATGTCGCCGCGCTCGCGCCGATCCTTGGCGGTGCGGCTGCATCCGAAGCGCCGTCATCGGCACCGCCACCGCCGCCCGACTGGCGCGACGCACCGCTCTTTATCATGCGGCCGAACGACAGCCAGGCAATCGCCGCGCAGCCGTCCGACACGCAATCCGGCGACGCTCGCGCGACCGTTCCGGTGCGCGATCCCACCGCTATGGAACCGCAAGACGGCAGCATTTTTGTAGCCCGCGCGAGCGTCGGAGATACGCCATGAAGGTGGCATTCCCGCGCTCGGCGGCGCACGATCCGGTGTGCAGTCAGGCGGGTTCGCGTCTGGCTGCATACCGGGCCGGAGAGGCAGAGAAGGACGAAAGAGCGGAGGGCAAGATAAAGGAAACCGGCACTAGGTCGGCCGGATTTCTGAAATTGTTGTTGTCTGCACACTGGTTAGGGGAGCCGCGAGCGGCACCATGCTTTTTGATCCCGCGTGCCGCGATATTGCGCAAAGCCTTGGCTTTGCTGGATTTCGACCGGCACCATGACCGCCGAACACCCGATTTTCTTGGGTTTTGGCCGGAGGCGCGGACGTGAGCGCCGACGACGAAAACCGCTTCCGCCCGAAGCCCGGCCGCATCCGATCCGACGCGCCGAAGGGCGGCAAGACCAAGAGCTTTCTCACCCAGGCGAAGAAGATCGCGCGGCAGCACAGCACCACGTCATCCAGATCGTCGCCGCGCCCAGGCAAGACCTCGACCGCCAAGGGCGGCAAGGGCGCGCGCTCGACTGGAGGACCGGGCGTCCGGCGCGGACGCGGCGCGGCCTTCGTGCGCGCTCGCACCCTGTCAGGCGGCTGGCGTCACAGCGCGCCCGGAATGCGCCGCGTCGTCGTCAAGACCCGCTACGTCAAGGAGGCGGGCAGGAACGGAAGGGCGGCCGCCCATCTGCGCTACATCCAGCGCGACGGCACATCGCGCGACGGCGAGCGCGGGCAGCTCTATTCGGCGACCGAGGACCGCGCCGATGGCGCTGCCTTCCTTGAGCGCGGCCAGGAGGATCGCCACCAATTCAGATTCATCGTCTCGCCGGAGGACGGCGCGGACCTGTCGGACCTGACAGCCTATACCCGCGACCTCATGCGCCAGATGGAAGCCGACCTTGGCACGAAACTCGATTGGGTTGCGGTCAATCACCACAACACCGGCCATCCCCATGTGCATGTCATCGTGCGCGGCAAGGATGACCTGGGCGAGAACCTTGTCATCAACGGCGACTATCTCGCCAACGGCATCCGCGAGCGGGCGAGCGAATTGACCACGCTGGAGCTTGGCCCCGTCACCGAGATCGAGCAGACCCGCAAGCTGTCGGCCGAGATCGACCAGGACCGTTTCACCCGCATCGACCGGGCTATGGTCGAGGAAGCCGACGATAGGTTCCTCGACCTTCGCCAAGAGCCGGCCGAGCCGCGCCGCCAGTTCAACCGGGCGCTTCGCCTGCGCCGTCTCGCCAAGCTGGACAAGATGGGGCTTGCGACCGAGCACGCGCCGGGCGTTTGGGAATTGAGCGAGCGCATGGAGCCGACCTTGCGCGAGATGGGCGAGCGCGGCGACATCATCCGCAACATGCACAAGGCGTTGAAGGCCGATGGCCTGGAGCGCGACCCGCTGACCTTCCAAATCCATGACGGGCCGCCCGAAAAGCCCATCGTCGGCCGCGTCGTCGATAAGTATCTGTCCGACGAGCTGGGCGAGAACCTGACCGTCGTGGTGGACGGGATCGACGGCCGGACCCACCATGTCGCCGGCATCGACGCGGCCCGCGTCGAGGACGCGCGGATAGGCAGCGTCGTCGAGATCGGCCCGGCCGAAACGGCAAGCCGTCCGTCCGACCGGACCATTGCCGCCATCGCCGAGGATGGCGTCTATCGGCCGAGTCGCCATCTGGAACAGGCGAAGTTCGAGGGCCGCGTTCCGGGCGGCGATTATGAAGGTTATGTTGATGCTCATGTGCGCCGGCTGGAGGCATTGCGCCGCGCCGGCATCGTCGAGCGGATCGACGCCGACCAATGGCGCATCCCCGAAGATTTCGAGAGCCGCGCCGCCGCCTACGACGCCGGCCGCAACCGGCAGGCCAGCGTTCGCGTCCTTTCGGTGCTCGACCTTGAAAAGCAGATCGGCGCGGACGGCGCGACCTGGCTCGACCGGCGCTTGGTTACGCCCGACGCAACCGACCTTGCGTCGGCCGGCTTCGGCCAGCAGGTGCGCGAGGCGATGGACCAGCGCCGCGAGCATCACGTCGAGCATGGCGACGCCACGCGCAGCCGGGACGGCCGAATCTTCTACCGGCGCAATCTTCTCGCCACGCTACGCGAGCGCGAGGTTGCCAGCTTCGGCGCGGAGATGGCGGCGAGCAAAGTGCTGCCGTTCCGTGCCGCCGCCCATGGCGAAACCGTCAGCGGCAAGTTCACCGGCACCGTGCAACTGACCAGCGGCAAGTTCGCCATCGTCGAGAAATCGCACGAGTTCACCCTTGTCCCTTGGCGGCCAGTCATCGACCGCCAGCTCGGCCGTGAGATCATGGGCGTCGTGCAGGGCGGTTCGGTGTCGTGGCAGTTGGGGCGGCAGAAGGGGTTGGGACTGTAATGCTGTTTCGACCGCGATGCTGGCAACGCTGATGCCGGATACCCACAGTCCACCGGCCTGACCTAGCTCATTCACCAGATGTAAACTAAATCATGTGATTGATTTAGTGCCTGATCCACGCTAATGCTGACCGTGGGACAGGGGCCGGCACTCGTCGCGAGCGAGCGAATGGCGGCTTTCGGTTCCCCAAGATGAAGAATGGAGCACGGGCGACATGTCGGGACGAAGGATCGAACGCGGCGATCAAACTCGCGAGAAGCTGCTTGTCGCAGCCATCGATGTTTTCGGGCGTGTCGGTTTCGACGGCGCGACGACCCGCATGCTTTGCGAGAAGGCCGGAGCAAACCAGCAGGCGATTGCCTATTATTTCGGGAACAAGGAGGGCCTTTATCTCGGTGCGGCGACCTCCATCGCCGATGGCATCAAGGATCACATCGCCCCGCTGCGAAGCCTTGTCTTTGCCCGCGTCGAAGAAGCGCGCTCGGGAACAATGCCGCTCGGCACGGACGAGGCGCGTCGCCTGCTAACCGAGATCATTCAGCGGATGGCGGCGCTGTTCGTGAGCAGCCGTTCCGAGCCTTGGGCGCGCTTCATTATCCGCGAGCAGATGCAGCCGACTAAGGCCTTTCGTTACCTCTACGACGACCTGATGGGACCACTGCTCAATGTATGTGACCATCTGGTTGGAACCTTGCTCGGCGAAGACCCAGCTTCCGAGCATGTGCGCCTCAGAACCCTCTCCCTTGTCGGAAGTGTCCTCATGTTCAGGATGGCGCGCGCTTCGGTTCTCGCCGCACTTAATTGGGAAACGATAGACGACAAAGGGCTCGCCGCTATCGAAGCGCTAGCGATAGAACTCGTCGCGTCCATCGCGCCTGCTTCCCCGAACGAGGGAGGCGCATAGTGTCCCGCCGCATCATTATCCTGGCATTCATCATCGCGGGCGTCGCAGCGGCGGGATACTACACTCGCGGCTTCGGCTTCTTGGAAAAGCCCAACGAGGGGCTGGTCCTCTATGGGAATGTCGATATTCGCCAGGTGAATCTCGGGTTTCGCGTTGCAGGGCGCATCGCGGAAATGCCGATTGATGAAGGCGCGTCGGTCGAGGCTGGTGCAACTCTGGCACAACTCGACCGTCAACCATTCATCGACGCACTGGCGGGTGCCGAAGCGCAAGTTGCAACCGCCCGCGCCGAACTCGAAAAGCGGCGGAACGGGAATCGACCCCAGGAAATAGCCCAGGCGGAGGCTGCGGTCGCCGTCCGAAGGGCGGACATGGTGCGAAGCCGAGAAGCCTTCCAACGTCGGCGGACGTTGGTAGCGACGGGCGCTGTATCCCAATCAGTTTTCGAGGCCGCCGAGGCTGAATACCACGCCGCCGAAGCGCAGCTTCGGGCGGCAGACGAAGCATTGGCGCTGCTTCGCGCCGGCACGCGCGTCGAAGACATCGCGGCTGCGGAGGCGCAACTCGCGGCCGCGATAGCGGAACGCGACAGGGTGAAAACCAACCTGGCCGACACGACGCTTCAAGCACCGGACGCCGGCACGATCCTTACGCGAGCGGCCGAGCCCGGCGCCATCGTCCAGTCCGGCGCAACCATCTTCACGCTCACCATCAATCGTCCGATCCGGGTGCGCGCCTATGTAGCCGAACCTGACCTTGGGCGGATCGCGCCCGGCATGACCGCGTTCGTAACCACTGACGGCAATCCCAAAGTCTATCGCGGGGTGATCGGCTTTATCTCACCAACCGCCGAGTTCACGCCGAAGACGGTCCAGACCGAACAACTGCGCGCCGATCTCGTCTATCGCTTGAGGATCAACGTCAGCGATCCCGATGACCGTCTCCGTCAAGGTCAGCCCGTGACCGTGAGGCTCCAACAGAGCCCGGACCCAGGGGCGGGCCAGTGAAATGACAGAGGCAGTCGCCCACGCTGTAGATGTCACCAAACGCTTCGCGCCCAATGCAGCCCCGGCACTTGATGCCGTGAGCATGGAGGTGATGGGCGGCGTGATGACCGGCTTGGTCGGCCCTGATGGCGCGGGCAAGACAACGCTGATCCGTTTGCTCGCCGGATTGCTCGACCCGGATGAAGGGGAAGTTACCCTTCTCGGCGAGCCCGCCATCGCGGCCGATAGATCGGCACTAGGCTACATGCCGCAACGCTTCGGGCTCTACGAAGACCTGTCGGTTATCGAGAACCTTTCACTCTACGCTGATCTTCGCGGCTTACCCCCAGGGAAAGAACGCACGGAGCGCTTTTCCCAACTCCTGTCTTTCACGGACCTTGAGCGATTCCGCCCCCGGTTGGCTGGCCGTCTATCGGGTGGCATGAAGCAAAAGCTGGGCCTCGCCTGCGCGCTAGTGCGGCCCCCTCGCGTGCTGCTGCTTGATGAGCCTGGCGTTGGCGTCGATCCCGTGGCCAGACGGGAATTATGGGCGATGGTCCGCCAGCTCACGACGGAGGGCATGGGCGTCGTCTGGTCCACCGCCTATCTCGACGAGGCCGAGAAGTGCGATACGGTATTCCTGCTGAACGAAGGCAAGCTGCTGTTCAGTGGACCGCCAAAGCGGCTGACATCCCGTGTCGAGGGTCGGACCTATCGTCTGTTTGGCCCTTCCGAAAGCCGGCGGTCTTTACTCGCCAGCCTTGTCCTTCGCGACGATGTAAAGGACGCCACCATCCAGGGCGCTTCCGTTCGCGTCCTCATGGACGAAGGCGCTGCTGCGCCGACCATAGAACGATTCGGAATGTCGCAGGGCGACCGAATCGAAGCCGTGCAGCCGCGATTTGAGGATGCGTTCATCGACATCCTTGGTGGAGGACCGAAAGGCGTTAGCCAACTCGCCGCGAGCTACAAGCCCATCGAAAAGTCCGACGCGCCGGCCATCGAGGCGCGAGAGCTTACCAAGGTTTTTGGGACGTTCACGGCGGCAGGCGACATCGCATTCTCCGTGCCGCAAGGCCGAATATTCGGCCTTCTCGGGCCGAATGGCGCTGGCAAGTCCACGACCTTCAAGATGCTTTGCGGGCTTCTCACGCCGACAGCGGGCGAAGGCCGCGTTGCTGGCCATGATCTTCGCACCGCCAGCGCGGAGGCGCGTCAGTCTCTCGGCTACATGGCGCAGAAATTTTCTTTGTATGGCGATCTTAGCGTTAAACAAAATCTGGACTTCTTCGCCGGAGCCTATGGCTTGAATCGACGCCAGCGGGCCGAGGCCGTTGCGCGCGTCATCGACATTTTCCAGCTTGAACGTCATCTGCCGGTGAACAGCGGAACATTGCCGCTAGGCTTCAAGCAACGGCTCTCGCTTGCCTGCGCCGTGCTCCATCAACCGGCCGTGCTTTTCTTGGATGAGCCGACATCGGGCGTGGACCCTATCACCCGCCGCGAGTTCTGGTTGCACATCAACGGCCTCGTGCAACGCGGCGTGACGGTGCTCGTCACCACCCACTTTATGGAAGAAGCGGAATATTGCGACCGCATAGCGCTGATCTATCGTGCGCAGGAAATCGCCCAAGGCACGCCCGAAGACCTCAAAACCCGCGCGGCTGAAATCAGTGGCGGCACAGACCTTACGATGGAGGACGCTTTCATTGCGCTGATCGAGGAAACGGATCGAAAGCGGGAGGCCGCATGAACGACCGCTTCTATCCTCGACGCTTCATGGCCCTGCTCGTCAAGGAGTCGCTACAGATTCTCCGCGACCCCTCGACGATGCTGATCGCCTTTGTGCTGCCGCTGCTCCTGCTTTTCCTGTTTGGATACGGCGTGTCTCTCGATACGGCGAGGACGCGGATCGGCTTGGCGGTTCAAGATTCCAGCGAAGCGGCGGCCAGCCTAGCGGGGGCTTACCGATCATCCCGGTGGTTTGAGGTTCAATCCCGGCGCGACGTGACTTTGCTCAAGGATGAACTGATCGCCGGGCATATCCGGGGCATCGTGGTCATTCCGAGTGATTTCGGCCAGAGGGTCGCAGCCGGGATCGACGCACCGATCCAGGTGATTACCGATGGCTCGCTGCCGAACACGGCATCCTTTGTCGCCGCCTATGCCGAAGGTGTGCGGGCCACCTGGGCGGAAGGCCGCGCACTGGATCGTGGCGTGCGACTAGCTCCCGCAATCGCCCCGCTGCCCCGCTTCTGGTTCAATCCGGGCCTCGAAAGTCGCTTCGCTCTCATTCCCGGCTCGATCAGCATTGTCATGACGATGATCGGGACGCTTCTGACCGCGCTCGTCGTCGCGCGGGAATGGGAGCGCGGCACGCTCGAAGCGTTGATGGCTACGCCTGTCAGCATGGGCGAGTTCCTGGCCACGAAAATCATTCCCTATTTCGTGCTTGGGCTCGGTTCGATGACGCTCTGCGTCGTCGTGGCCGTCTTCCTGTTCGGCGTGCCCTTTAGAGGGTCGATCCTCGCGCTGTATGCGGTTGGCGCGGCCTTCCTCATGCCGGCATTGGGCCAAGGCTTGCTGATTTCGGCCGCGACGAAGAACCAGTTCGTGGCCAGCCAGGTCGCGCTGCTGACCGCGTTCCTGCCCGGCCTTCTGCTGTCTGGATTTCTGTTCGAGATCGGCTCGATGCCGAAATTCATTCAGGGGATGACCTATGCGGTTCCAGCCCGCTACTTCATCCCGCCTCTGACCAGCGTTTTCGTGGTCGGCGATCTTTGGCCGATGTTCGTTCGCAGCATCCTGGCGATGCTGGGTTTCGGCCTCCTGTTCTTCGGCCTCGCCTTCAGAGTGACGCGCCGGAGGATCGCATGATGAGTTCCGCCAGCTTCGCGCGACTATCTGCGATCATCGTGAAAGAGCTATGGGCGGTCTTTCGCGACCCCAAGGCTCGCATCACCCTTATTGCGCCTCCCTTGCTCCAACTCGTCCTGTTCGGATTCGCGGCGACGCTGGAAGTGCGCAACTTCGACGTTGGCGTGCTCGACCGCGATTCCGGTATCTGGAGCCATGAAATTGTTTCGCGGGTGGCAGGCAGCCCCAACGTCAGCCGCATCGTGCCGCTCGCCTCGCCCGACGACATGCGGGAGGCAATCAACAATCAGCAGGTCATCGCCGTTCTCAGTTTCGATTCGCGATTCAGCGCGGCTATCGAGGGCGGGCAGATTGGCGAGGTTCAGATCGTCCTAGACGGGCGACGCTCGAACGCATCGCAGATCGTTTCCTCATACCTGCAACAGATCATTGGCCAGGTCGCAGCCGAAGCGCGCCCCGCCGCAACTCCAGGGCAGCCCACTACCCGAACCGTCGTCACCAACTGGTTCAATCCCGCGCTGATATATCTTTGGTTCGTGATGCCGGCGTTGCTTGTGACCCTGGGCGCAACCGGCACCTTGTCGATTACGGCTCAATCCGTTGCCCGCGAGCGGGAGCTAGGCACCTTCGATCAGCTTATGGTTTCGCCGTTGAGGGTCCACGAAATCCTCATTGGCAAGATGGCACCGCCTTTGCTGATCGGATTCTTCAATGCCACGCTCTATGTGATCCTAATCCCCACGGTCTTCGGAGTGCCGCTTACCGGCTCCGTGGCGTCGTTCTACTTCTCTCTGTTCTTCTATGTAGTGTCGCTGATCGGCGTCGGGATGCTGGTATCCACGTTGTCGCAAACCCAGCAACAAGCCTTTCTCGGCATGTTTCTGGTGACGGTGCCGCTAATCCTGCTGTCCGGCTTCGCCACTCCAGTCGATAACATGCCCGGCTGGCTACAGGTGATCGCTTTCGCCAATCCCTGCCGGCATTTCCTCGTCGTCTCCGAAGGCGTCTTCCTGAAAGACATGCCGGCGGCGGTCATTCTCGCGAACACATGGCCGCTGGCGGCTATCGCGTCCGTCACGCTGACCGTTTCGGCAATTCTTTTCCGCGCTCGGATGGAGTAGCCCATGCGTCATCCCCCGTTCCCGGCAATACTAGCCTCTCTTAGCGTTGCGGCCTGCACGGTCGGACCAAGCTATGTCGAATCCAGCCCGGCGGTGGCGCCCGGCTGGATTTCGGCTGCCAACCCACATCCGATTGATGAAGATTGGTGGCGCTCGTTCAACGATCCACAGCTCGTTGAACTCGTGGAATTGGCAGTAACCAGCAACCACGACGTTCGGGAGGCGGAAGCGCGCCTACGCGAAGCGCGGGCGCTGCGCGACGTCGCACGCGGTCGCGCCGGTCCAGATGCAGCATTATCCGGCGCGGCCACGGCGAACCGCGTCAGCGAAAACGGTCAATTGCCGGTTGCCAATGTTCCGGGGTTCGATCCTCAATTTTCCCTTTTCGATTTCGGATTCGATGCGTCGTGGGAAATCGACCTATGGGGCCGAACACGGCGTAGCATCGAAGCGGCGGACGCCCGTGCAGAGGCAATTCAGGAAGCCCGGCGCAATGTCATCTTACAGGTGATCGCAGAGGTTGTCCGAAGCTACGTCGATCTACGCGGCTCCCAAACTAGGCTGTTGGTTGCTCGCGCAGACGCCAACGCACAGCAGGCCATCGCCAGCCTGGTCGAAAGGCGGTTTAGGGCCGGCGAGGCGTCGCGCTTTGACTTTGCTCGTGCCGACACACAGGCTCGGGCAGCCAGCGTAAGCCTTGATGGGATTGAGGCCGACGCGCGCGCGGCAGCCTATCGCTTATCCTTGCTAACTGGCCAAGCACCGGGGGCGACTTCACTTCGGCTGTTGAGCCCTGGGTCGCTTCCGGTTGCTCCATCGCAGGTTACGGCTGGGCTTCCATCCGAACTGTTAAGGCGACGCCCGGATATACGTCAGGCAGAGCGCGAATTGGCGGCTTTCACCGCTGACGTTGGCGTGGCCACGGCTGACCTCTTTCCGCGACTATCGCTCATTGGGTCGATTGGTCAGCAAGCTCAGAGCGCGGGCGATCTGGCATCGGGGGCGAGCACACGATTGCAAGTTGGGCCGAGCTTCCATTGGCCCATATTCTCCATGGGGCGTATCCGAGCGCAGATTCGGGCGGCGGATGCCCGAGCCGATGCAGCCATGATCCGCTACGAGCGGAGCGTAACGGGCGCGCTTACTGACAGTGAGACGGCGCTTAACCGATATGCCGCCGCACAGATCATGCGCCGGAAAGCGGAGGGGGCGACAACGCAGGCGGCCGCTGCGGTCGATCTTGCCCGCCAGCGCTACCAGGCTGGCGAGGACGACCTAACGATATTGCTGAACGCGCAATCCGCATACAGCGCTGCGGAGCGTGCGAGCCTTGATGCTCGCGTCGGCGAGTTGATGGCCGTTGTCGCTCTCTACAAGGCACTAGGGGGCGGATGGGAGGCCGCCGTCTCATGATCGGTCTGCCGCTGATTTTCCGGTCAGACATTCACAATGTCCCCGCTGTCCGGCGCGACGGTCGCCGTCGATTGACCGAGCACAGGTGAAACGGTGCGGCGGCGGCGTTCAACACCCATGATCGACCGCAAATGGGGAGTGCCGACCTCGTTGGGTTCACGCATTCCTCTAGCGTCCCTCATTCAAACGCTCGCTGTCGCCGAATATCTGAACTTCCGGCACGCTGCGAACGCACTCGGCGTCAGCCTGTCGAGCGTTAGTGCTCGCGTGAAGACGCTGGAGCAAGACCTTGGCGTTTTGCTGTTCGAGCGCCATGCGCGAGGCGTCCGGCTGACAGAGGCCGGTCGGCAGTTCGTCGAGCATGTTGCGGCCGGCGTCGATCAACTCGACCATGCCGTGAAGACCGCCGGCATGGCGGCGTCAGGAGAGTGCGGACGCCTGCGCATCGGCGTCCATGCCCTGATCCCTCGCAGCTTCCTCGCAGGACTGATCGGACAGTATCGCGAAGACTATCCCGGCATCGAAGTCGAGATCACGGAAGGCACGGCACGCGATGCGGTTATGCAATTGCGGGCCGACCGTCTGGACATCGTATTCATGGCAGGCACGCCCGAGCTACCCGACTGCCACACGCGGCGGATATGGACCGAACCGCTGGTCGCCGCGCTGCCGGATAGGCATCGGCTCGCCAAACAAGCCGCCGTCACCTGGGCCGATCTAGCGGGCGAGACGTTCCTTGCCCGGCACGGCGGCACCGGCCCACAAGTCCATGACCATATCGTGCTGCGCCTTGCCGGACGCTGGCCGGCATCATCTATCCAACGCTTCGATGTCGAGCGCGGCACGCTGCTTTCCATGGTCGGACAGGGCTTCGGCGTCACCATCGTCGGCGCGGCTACGTCGCTGCTACGCACTTCCGACGTTACTTTCCTTCCGGTCGCGGACGAACCGGAGCCGGTTCCTTTCTCGGCCGTCTGGTCGCCATTCAACTGTAGCGCGGCGCTTCGCAATTTGCTCACCCTCGCAAGAGAAATGGGGCGCACTATCCCGGCGGATTGAGTCTCGTCCGCGATTCGTTACGGTCTTCCCGCGACAGACATCCGCGCAGATAAATGAGTGGACCCAACCCGTCCTATTTGCCGCCGATAGTATCCGACAGCCCTCCCGCATCCTCTTTCCTGTTGCCTACCTCCCAAACGACTACTTTCTGATCGGCTCCATCTTTTTTCTCGACTGGAGCCGCTATGCGCGGAGGCCGAATCCTTTGGGGTCAGATCGCCGTCGTCTTCACCATCGTTCTGGTGATGACTTGGGCGGCGACGCAATGGACCGCATGGCGTCTCGGCTTTCAGGCGCAGCTCGGCAATCCATGGTTCGAGCTGGCTGGCTGGCCGATCTACTACCCACCCGCGCTGTTCTGGTGGTGGTATGCCTTCGATGCCTATGCGCCATCGATTTTCGTCGAGGGTGGCGTCATCGCAGCGTCGGGCGGGCTTATGGCCATTGCCGCCGCAATCATGATGTCGATCATCCGGGCGCGGGAGGCGCGCAACGTCGCCACCTATGGATCGGCACGATGGGCCGAGGACAAGGAAATCCGCACGGCCGGATTGCTCGGCCCCGATGGCGTCGTGCTCGGCCGGCGCGAACGCGACTATCTGCGCCATGATGGGCCGGAGCATGTGCTTTGCTTCGCACCTACGCGGTCAGGCAAAGGCGTCGGCCTCGTGGTGCCGACGCTGCTGACCTGGCCGGGAAGCTGCATCGTCCACGATATAAAAGGGGAGAACTGGACGCTGACTGCCGGCTTTCGGGCGAAACATGGCCGCGTCCTGCTGTTCGATCCGACCAACGCGAAGTCGTCGGCCTACAACCCGCTACTGGAGGTGCGCCAGGGCGAATGGGAAGTCCGCGACGTGCAGAACATCGCGGATATTCTCGTCGATCCCGAAGGGAGCTTGGACCGAAGAAACCATTGGGAAAAGACGAGCCACAGCCTGCTTGTCGGCGCAATCCTGCACGTCCTCTATGCCGAACCCGACAAGACGCTGGCCGGCGTCGCCAGCTTCCTTTCCGATCCGAAGCGCCCCGTCGAGGCGACCTTGCGCGCGATGATGGACACCCTGCACCTGGGCGAAGCCGGCGTTCATCCCGTCATCGCGTCATCGGCCCGCGAGCTGTTGAACAAGAGCGAGAACGAGCGCAGCGGCGTGTTGTCCACCGCCATGTCGTTCCTGGGTTTGTATCGCGATCCTGTGGTGGCGCGGGTGACGGCGCGGTGCGACTGGCGCATTGCCGATCTTGTCGGCAGCAAGAAGCCGGTCAGCCTCTACCTTGTCGTGCCGCCGTCCGACATCAACCGCACCAAGCCGCTCATTCGCCTGATCCTCAATCAGATTGGCAGGCGGTTGACGGAGGAATTGCACACGTCCGGCAAGCGGCATCGGCTGCTGTTGATGCTCGACGAGTTTCCTGCGCTCGGCCGGCTCGATTTTTTTGAATCCGCGCTCGCCTTCATGGCCGGATATGGCCTCAAAAGCTTTTTGATCGCGCAGAGCCTCAACCAGATCGAAAAGGCTTACGGGGCGAACAACAGCGTATTGGATAATTGTCACGTCCGCGTCGCCTTCGCGACGAACGACGAGCGGACGGCGAAAAGGATCAGCGATGCGCTCGGCACCGCGACCGAGCTGCGCGATTCTACCAACTATGCCGGCCACCGGCTTGCGCCGTGGCTAGGGCATTTGATGGTTTCGCGGCAGGAGACGGCACGGCCGCTGCTCACGCCCGGAGAGGTGATGCAGCTTCCGCCGAGCGACGAGATCGTGATGGTTGCCGGCACGCCGCCCATCCGCGCGACCAAGGCCCGCTATTTCGAGGATGCGCGGTTCATGGAACGCATCCTGACCCCGCCCGATCCGGCAGCCGATCCCGCCGCCGCGAACCCGTCATCCGACGATTGGTCGAGCCGCATCGTCGCGGCGACGAAAGCAGCGGCCCCGGCCACGGCCGGCGGGACCGAAGGCGATCCGGCCAATGCCGGTATCCGCCGCGAGCCGGAATTGCCGGAGCATGAGGAAATCGTCGCGCCGCCACGTCCGCCCGAACAGGAGTTCGACATTCAGGACGATGAACCGGACGTTGACGCCGCCAAAGCCCGCGCGCTGCGCCAGCGTATGCGGATGGTCGCGCGGCAAGCGTCGCTCGACCCCGGCGACGGCATCGAGCTTTGAGGATACGCCCATGACCACCCGAACCCGCATGAACGTCTATTTCGCCCCGGACTTGCTCGCACAGGTCGAGGCGCTGGCGCTGCGCCGCCAAGTGTCGAAATCCGCCATCGTCGAGGCAGCCGTGGCGTCCTTCCTGTCCGGCGACAGTTCGGATCGGCTGGAGGCGGCCATGTCGCGCCGCCTCGACAAGCTCGGCCGCGAGATCCACGCGCTCGACGAGGATCTTGCCGTGCTCGGCGAAACCGTCTCGCTGTTCGTCAACATCTGGCTTTCCGCCACGCCGCCGCTGCCGGAGAGCGCGCAGGCCGCCGCCCGCGCGAAAGGTGCCGAACGGTTCGAGGGTTTCATGCAGACGCTCGGCCGGCGTCTTGCGACCGGCGACAGGTTCCTCAAAGAGTTGTCGCGCGATGTCGATTCGCTTCCCGATAGTCCATCGCAAGATCAGTTCGAGGCAGATGGCAGCGTAACCTGAATTTCCAACCCGTCCTATTCGCCGCCGATAGCCGCCGATCACCGCATCCCCTTCGATACTTGTTGAATCAGCCTGATTTCAGGCTCCTTTAATCGACCCCGTTGCGGGGACGGTCTGTCGCGCCCCGTCAGGAATCGGGGCCGATATGACATCCACACACCATAAGCCGGAAGCGATACAGCGCGGCGCGCGCATGTTGCGCACCGCGCTCGGCGCGGCCATCGCCCGGTTTCTGGAAGACCCGGCCGTGGTCGAGGTCATGCTGAATCCAGACGGGCGAATCTGGATCGACCGACTTTCCGAAGGGCTGGCCGACACGGGCGAAACGATGTCGCCGGCCGATGGCGAACGCATCGTCCGTCTTGTCGCTCACCACGTCGGCGCAGAGGTTCACGCGCGATCCCCGCGCGTCTCGGCAGAGCTTCCCGAAACCGGCGAGCGGTTCGAGGGACTTTTGCCGCCCGTCGTCGCTGCACCGGCATTTGCGATCAGGAAGCCCGCCGTCGCGGTGTTCAGCCTCGACGACTATGTAGCTGCCGGCATCATGTCCGCCGACCAGGCCGTGACGTTGCGCACCGCCGTCGCATCGCGTGCGAACATCCTTGTCGCGGGCGGCACGAGCACCGGCAAAACGACGCTGACCAATGCGCTGCTCGCCGAGGTGGCGAAGGGCGCGGATCGCGTCGTCATCATCGAGGATACGCGCGAGCTGCAATGCGCCGCGCCCAACCTTGTCGCCATGCGGACGAAGGACGGCGTGGCGACGCTATCCGATCTTGTGCGGTCCTCGC
Source organism: Aquamicrobium segne (assembly GCF_042656785.1). Classification (NCBI taxonomy): domain Bacteria; kingdom Pseudomonadati; phylum Pseudomonadota; class Alphaproteobacteria; order Hyphomicrobiales; family Phyllobacteriaceae; genus Aquamicrobium; species Aquamicrobium segne. The sequence continues at coordinate 437,902 of NZ_JBHSLL010000012.1, read as the reverse complement.
TTCGCCTGCGCCCCGACCGCATCCCCATCGGCGAGGTGCGCGGCGCGGAAGCCCTCGACCTGCTCAAAGCCTGGGGCACGGGCCATCCGGGCGGCATCGGCACCATCCATGCCGGCACCGGCATCGGCGCGCTCCGTCGCCTTGAACAGCTCATTCAAGAGGCTGTCGTCACGGTCCCGCGCGCTCTGATCGCGGAAACCATCGACCTTGTTGCCGTCCTTTCCGGGCGCGGTTCCGCGCGCCGGCTGGCCGAACTCGCCCGCGTCGAAGGGCTGGGGCCGGACGGCGATTACCGCATCACCCCCGCAATCCCCAACAGCACAGGAGAACCCACATGATCCGCACGCTTTCGCGCGGCTACCGCACCATGGCGACCGCAACCGCCGCTGTTTCCATCAGCATGATCCTCGCCCCGGCCGCTCATGCGTCCGGTTCGTCAATGCCGTGGGAGCAACCGCTTCAACAAGTCCTTCAATCCATCGAAGGGCCGGTTGCCAAGGTGGTGGCCGTTATCATCATCATCGCAACCGGCCTGACCCTGGCGTTCGGCGATACATCGGGCGGTTTCCGTCGCCTGATCCAGATCGTATTCGGTCTGTCCATCGCGTTCGCGGCATCGAGCTTCTTCCTGTCGTTCTTCTCGTTCGGCGGCGGGGCGCTCGTTTGATGGCCGCCGTCCTCGAACAACTCGACGCGGTGCCGGGATTTTCGGTCCCGGTCCATCGGGCGCTGACCGAGCACATCATGCTCGGCGGCGCACCGCGCGCCATCGCCATCATGAACGGCACTCTCGCCGGGGCCGTGGGCCTTGGCCTGCGCCTCTGGCTTGTGGGCCTCGCCATATGGGCCATCGGCCATTTCGCGGCCGTATGGGCGGCGAAGCGCGACCCGCTCTTTGTCGAGGTGGGGCGGCGGCATCTGCGCATTCCCGCAAATCTCGCAGCGTGAGGGCGTGGCCATGATGAACCTCGCCGAATATCGCCGCACCGCCAGTCGCCTTGCCGACTTTCTGCCCTGGGCCGCGCTGGTCGGCTCTGGCGTCGTCTTGAACAAGGACGGCTCGTTCCAGCGCACGGCCAGGTTTCGCGGTCCCGATTTGGATTCCGCCGTTGCGGCCGAGCTGGTCGCCGTCGCCGGTCGCATCAACAACGCCTTCCGCCGTCTCGGATCGGGCTGGGCGATTTTCGTCGAGGCGCAGCGCAGCGAGGCCGCGACCTATCCCGACAGCACCTTTCCCGATCCCGCGTCGGCCTTGCTCGACGCCGAGCGCAAGGCCGCGTTCGAGGAAGCCGGCGCGCATTTCGTGTCGGGCTATTTCCTGACCTTCCTCTACATGCCGCCGGCCGAGGAAGCCGCCCGCGCCGAAACCTGGCTCTATGAAGGCCGCGAGCAATCGGGCGTCGATCCCTATGAAATGCTGCGCGGTTTCATCGACCGCACCGACCGCGTGCTCGCATTGCTCGACGGCTTCATGCCGTCCTGCCGGTGGCTCGACGACAGCGAAACGCTGACCTACCTCCATTCCACCGTCTCGACCAACCGGCATCGCGTCCGCGTTCCCGAAACGCCGATCTATCTCGACGCGCTGCTCGCCGACCAGCCGTTGACCGGCGGGCTGGAGCCGCGCGTTGGCGACCAGCATCTCCGCGTCCTGACCGTCACCGGCTTTCCCACCGCGACAACGCCCGGCCTGCTCGACGACTTGAACCGGCTCGCCTTCCCGTATCGCTGGAGCACGCGCGCGGTCCTGCTCGACAAGACCGACGCGACGAAGCTGCTCACCAGGATCAGGCGGCAATGGTTCGCGAAGCGCAAAAGCATCGCCGCGATCTTGAAAGAGGTGATGACCAACGAGGCATCCGTTCTCGTCGATACGGACGCCGCCAACAAGGCCGCCGACGCCGACATGGCCTTGCAGGAGCTTGGGGCCGATGTCGCCGGCATGGCCTACGTCACCGCCACCATCACCGTATGGGACGCGGACCCCAGGATTGCCGACGAGAAATTGCGGCTGGCCGAAAAGGTCATCCAGGGCCGCGACTTCACCGCCATGGTGGAGACGGTCAACGCGGTTGACGCATGGCTCGGCAGCTTGCCCGGCCACGCCTACGCGAACGTCCGGCAGCCGCCCATCAGCACTTTGAATCTCGCCCACATGATCCCGCTTTCAGCGGTGTGGGCGGGGCCGGAACGGGACGAGCATTTCGGTGCGCCCCCTCTGCTTTATGCAAAGACCGAAGGCTCCACCCCGTTCCGGTTTTCCCTTCACGTCGGCGATGTCGGCCATACGCTCGTCGTCGGCCCCACAGGCGCGGGTAAGTCCGTCTTGCTCGCACTTATGGCGCTCCAGTTCCGGCGCTACGACCGCAGCCAAGTCTTCGCCTTCGATTTCGGCGGCAGCATCCGCGCCGCGTCGCTCGCAATGGGCGGCGACTGGCACGACCTGGGCGGCGGCCTGACCGAAGGTTCCGACGCTTCCGTATCGCTCCAGCCGCTCGCCCGCATTCACGACACCTATGAACGCGCCTGGGCCGCCGACTGGATCGTGGCCATCCTCATGCGCGAAGGCATGACGATCACGCCGGAGGTGAAGGAACATATCTGGACGGCGCTGACCTCGCTTGCCTCCGCGCCAATCGGGGAACGCACCATCACCGGCCTCGCGGTGCTGCTGCAATCCAACGACCTCAAACAAGCCCTTCGGCCGTATTGCGTCGGCGGTCCCTATGGCCGGCTGCTCGATGCCGAAGCCGAACATCTCGGCTCGGCCGACGTGCAGGCGTTCGAGATCGAGGGGCTTGTCGGCACGGGAGCCGCGCCCGCCGTTCTGGCCTACCTGTTTCACCGCATCGGCGACAGGTTGGACGGGCGGCCGACGCTGCTCATCATCGACGAGGGTTGGCTTGCGCTCGACGATGAAGGCTTTGCCGGCCAGCTCCGCGAGTGGCTTAAAACGCTGCGCAAGAAGAACGCCAGCGTCATCTTCGCCACGCAAAGCCTGTCCGACATCGACGGCAGCAACATTGCGCCCGCGATCATCGAGAGCTGCCCGACGCGGCTGCTTTTGCCGAACGAGCGGGCCATCGAGCCGCAGATCACCGCCATCTATCGGCGCTTCGGCCTCAATGACCGCCAGATAGAGTTGATCGCCCGCGCTACGCCGAAGCGGGACTACTACTGCCAGTCGCGGCGCGGCAATCGCCTGTTCGAGCTGGGCCTGTCCGAAATCGGCCTCGCGCTCTGCGCCGCATCCGCCAAATCCGATCAAACGCTCATTGCGCAGATCGTCGCCGAACACGGCCGCGACGGCTTTCTCGCGGCCTGGCTCACGACCCGCGATGTCGGCTGGGCCGTCGATCTTCTTCCGAACTTCCCGACGCTGATCCCCCAAACCGAAAAGGAGTCCCAACCATGACCATTCGTCTTTTCCGCTCGCGCGCCATCGTCATGGCCGCAACGATGCTCGCCGCACCGCTGGCCGTTTCGTCCATGCTGGCAACGCCGGCACATGCGCAATTCGGAAGGATCGTCTTCGACCCGTCGAACTATGCGCAAAACATCCTCACGGCCGCGCGCACGCTGGAGCAGATTAATCATCAGATCACCTCGCTCCAGAACGAAGCGACCATGTTGATGAACCAGGCGCGCAATCTGGCGAGCCTGCCGTTCTCGTCGCTCCAGCAGCTTCAACAGAACGTCCAGCGCACGCAGCAGCTTTTGAGCCAGGCGCAGAACATCGCCTTCGACGTGCAGCGCATCGACCAGGCGTTCCAGCAGCAATACGGCAACGTGTCGATGTCGGCGACGGATCAGCAGCTCGTCGCCAACGCTCGCACGCGCTGGCAGAACACCGTAGGCGGCTTGCAGGACGCCATGCGCATTCAGGCCGGCGTCGTCGGCAACATCGACAGCAACCGCACGCAGATGTCGGAGCTGGTCGGCCAGAGCCAGAACGCGACCGGCGCGCTCCAGGCGACGCAAGCCGGCAACCAGCTTCTAGCCCTCCAGTCGCAGCAGCTTTCCGACCTTGTTGCGTTGCTCGCAGCCAACGGCCGGGCGGGCGCGCTGACCGAGGCCGAACGCGCAGCGGCAGCAGAACAGGGGCGCGAGCAGCGCCGCCGCTTCCTCACGCCCGGCAACGGCTACCAGCCCGGCAGCGCGCAAATGTTCAACAACGGCAATTGAGGGCGCGGCCATGGACGGCAAGATGCTGGCCCGGCTGGGCGCAATCGTATTCGTGGCCATCGCCATCACGGCGACAGCCATCGAAATGACCCGCAAGGAAGACGCGCCGGCATCACCGCCGCGTCTTCTCCAGCCCGAACGCGACCCGCTGCGCGAAGGGCAGCGCCGGTGCCAGCAGCTTGGCCAGCAGGCCGCCGACGACGCGGAATGCCTGCGTGTATGGGCCGAAACCCGTGACCGCTTTCTCGGCCGGACACGCGCGCCGGCCGCACCGGAAGGGCGGTGACGCATGGGCGGCGCAGGCGTCATCGACAATTTTCTCGGCACCTTCACGCAATACATCGACTCTGGCTTCGGCCTGTTGGGTGGCGAGGTGGCGTTCATCGCCACCACGCTCATCGTCATCGACGTGACGCTCGCGGCGCTGTTCTGGAGCTGGAGTGCGGACGACGACATCATTGCGCGGCTGGTGAAGAAGACGCTGTTCGTCGGCGTCTTCGCATATCTCATCGGCAACTGGAACAACCTCGCGAAGATCATCTTCGACAGCTTTGCCGGCCTGGGCCTGAAAGCATCCGGCACGGGTTTCACCGCGCAGGATTTGATGCGGCCCGGCAAGGTGGCGCAAACCGGCCTCGACGCCGCGCGTCCGCTGCTCGATTCCATTTCCGACTTGATGGGCTGGATCGCGTTCTTCGAGAACTTCATCCAGATCGCGTGCCTGCTGTTCGCCTGGGCGCTCGTCATCCTCGCCTTCTTCATTTTGGCGATCCAGCTTTTCGTGACGCTGATCGAGTTCAAATTGAGCACGTTGGCAGGCTTCGTGCTGATCCCGTTCGGCCTGTTCGGCAAGACCGCCTTCATGGCCGAGCGCGTGCTTGGCAATGTGATTTCCAGCGGCATCAAAGTGCTGGTGCTCGCCGTCATCGTCGGCATCGGCTCGACGCTGTTTTCGCAATTCACGCAAGGCTTCGGCGGTCAGACCCCGAGCATCGACGACGCCATGGCCATCGTGCTCGCGGCGCTTTCGCTCGTCGGGCTGGGCATCTTCGGACCCGGCATCGCTTCCGGCCTTGTCAGCGGCGGCCCGCAGCTCGGCGCGGGTGCGGCGGTCGGCACCGGCCTTGCCGTTGGGGGCGCGGCGCTGGCCGCAGGCGGTGCAGCCGGGCTTGCCGCAAAGGGAGGCGCTGCCGCCGTGCGCGGAGGCGCGACCGCAGCCGGCGCAGCATCCGCCGCCTATAGCCTTGGCTCGCTCGGCCAGTCCGGCGCGGCGGGCGTCGCGTCCGGCCTGGGCGGCGTGGCGCGGGCGGCAGGCAGCACAGCCACATCGCCGCTGCGCCGCGCGGCGGCAAGCGTCAAATCCAGCTTTTCCGATGGCGTGAAAGCCGGGTTCGGCGCGACCGGCGGCACATCCTCCATGGGATCGGCCGGCAGCACGTCCGCATCCGCGCCGGCCGCTGGCACATCGCCCGGTTGGGCGCAGCGGATGCGCCAATCCGGCCACACCGGCCATGCCGTCCAGACGGCCGCACACGCCGTCCGCTCTGGCGACAGCCACGCCTCTGGTTCTTCCGTCAACCTCTCTGAAAGCGACCGCACATGAGCATCTTCAAGCGACCCGCCGTGCATTATGGCAAGACCCCACAACCCGAAACGCCCTATCAGCGCGCCGCGCAGGTTTGGGACGAGCGCATAGGCTCGGCCCGCGTGCAGGCGAAGAATTGGCGCTACATGGCCTTCGGCAGCTTAATCCTTTCGGCCGGCTTCGCCGCCGCGCTTGTCTGGCAATCGGCGCGCGGGACCGTCGTGCCCTGGGTGGTCCAAGTTGATCGGCTCGGCCAGGCGCAGGCCGTCGCGCCGGCCACGGCCGACTATCGCCCGACCGATCCGCAAGTGGCATGGCACCTGGGGCGCTTTATCGAACAGGTCAGGAGCATCCCCGCCGATCCCATCATCGTCCGCCAGAACTGGCTACGCGCTTACGAGTGGACGACCGACAGGGGCGCGGCAGCGCTCAACGACTATGCCCGCGCCAACGACCCGTTCACCAAAGTCGGAAAGCAACAAGTCGCGGTCGAGGTGTCGAGCGTTATTCGCGCCTCGCCGGATTCCTTCCGCGTCGCCTGGACCGAACGCCACTACGAATCCGGCCAGCTTTCAACAACCGAGCGATGGACCGCGATCCTGACCATCGCAATCCAGCCGCCGCGCGATACCGAACGGCTGCGCGCAAATCCGTTGGGAATCTACGTCAATGCAATTTCGTGGTCGCGGGAGATGAGCCAATGAGGACGATCATCCGCACTTCGGCGATTCCCGCCGTCCTGCTTTCCGCAACCATGCTTGCCGGCTGCGCGACCTACAAACCGCCGCAGATCAGCTACGATGCGAGCGTGCCGCCGCTACCTGCCGTGCCCGCGGCCGTCACCGACGACCGGCCGCGGCCGATCCATATCCCGCCCGCCTGGACCGTCGCACGCGGCGGCACCGCCGCCGGCACACCGACCGCGCGCGTCGAGAACGCCAATGCCGCCGCCCGCGTGCAGCCGCGCCGCGAGGGCTATTACAACTCCATCCAGATTTACCCGTGGAGCGACGGCGCGCTCTATCAGGTCTATGCCGCGCCGGGCCAGATCACGAACATCGCCCTGGAGCCAGGCGAAAGCCTGACCGGCGCGGGGCCGATAGCGGCCGGCGACACGGCACGCTGGATTATCGGCGATACGGAATCCGGTTCGGGCGTCACGCGCCGCGTCCATATCCTCGTGAAACCAAGCCGGCCGGACATCACCACCAACCTTGTCGTGACGACCGACCGGCGCGTTTACATGCTCGAGCTGCGCTCGGGCGAGAAACCCTATATGCCGGCCGTCGCTTGGGCCTATCCGCAGCAGCCGGCCGGACAGCGGCAGGCGGTGCCGACCACGCCGGTCATCCCAGCCGTCGCCGCGCGCAACTATCGCTATGGACTGACGGGCGACAATCCAGCTTGGAAGCCCGTCGCCGTCTATGACGACGGCAGGCGCGTCTATGTCGAGTTTCCGCGCGGCATCGTTCAAGGCGAAATGCCGCCGATCTTCGTGCTCGGCGCGGACGGCGAGGCGCAGATCGTCAACAGCCGCATCCATCAACACATCCTGATCGTGGACCGCCTGTTCGGCGCGGCCGAGCTGCGCCTTGGCAGCGGCGACCGCCAACAGACCGTCAGGATTGTCCGCACGGACGGGAGGCCATCGTCATGAGTGAGAATGACACCAATACCGCCGCACCGATGCGGCTTCGCGCGGAAGCCCCGCGCGTCACCCGCCTGTCCCGCAAGGTGCTTGCCAGCGTGGCGGCCGTCGCCCTGGTCGGCGTCGGCGGTGCGCTGATCTACGCGCTCCAGACCCGCGACGGCGGCACGGGCGGCGAAGAACTGTTTTCGACCAACAACCGCCAGCCTGCCGATGGGCTTGCCGGCCTGCCGCGCGACTATACCGGCCCGGTCCTGGGGCCGCCGCTGCCGGGCGACCTCGGCAGACCCATCTTGGACGCGCAGAACAGGGGCCAGCCAGTCGTGCCGCCGACGATCACTACGCCGCCCGTGGATCGCGCCGAGGAACGCCGGCTAGCCGAGGAAGAAGCCGCGCGCGTCAGCCGCGTCTTTTTCCAGACCGAGGCGCGCACAGGAATCCCGGCCGCAACGCCGGGCGGCGCGACCACACCGGGACTTCCCGGCCTCGACCTTGCCGGCCTGACAGGGCAGCCCGGCCAGCAGACCGCGCAGGACAAGCAGCTTGCTTTCCTCAATGCGCCTGTCGATCGCCGCACCACGTCATCGGATCGCGTCATGGCTCCAGCCTCGCCCTTCGTGCTCCAGGCCGGGGCCGTGATCCCGGCTGCGCTCATTACCGGCATCCGTTCCGATCTTCCGGGGCAGATCACCGCCCAGGTGACGCAGCACATCTATGACAGCCCGACCGGCAGCCTGCTCCTGATCCCGCAGGGGACGCGGATCATCGGGCAGTATGACAATAGCGTTCAATTCGGCCAGCGCCGTGTGCTGCTCGTCTGGAATCGGCTGATCCTCCCCAATGGTCACTCTATCGTTCTGGAGCGCCAGCCGGGCGCGGATAGTCAGGGCTACGCCGGTCTTGAGGATGGCGTCGATTATCATTGGTGGGATTTGGCGAAGGCCGCCGGCTTGTCCACGCTGCTCGCGGTCGGCACGGAGCTGGCCGTCAGCGACGAGGACCGCCTTGTGCGCGCCACCCGCGACGGAGCGCAGGACACCATCAACGACGCCGGCCAGCAGATCATCCGCCGCCAGTTGCAGGTTGCGCCGACGCTCACGATCAGGCCGGGCTTCCCCGTCCGCGTCATCGTCACCCGCGACCTTGTGCTCGAGCCCTACAGGAATTGACCATGAGCAAGCTGAAACTCGGCACGTTGCCCGACGACAAGCCCGTTAAGGTGTCACGCGAATTGCCCGCGACACTCTTTCGAGATTTGCAACTTTATGGACGCTTGTTGGCAGGGGCAGGACAGCCGCCGATAGAGCCTGAAAAGCTAATTGTGCCGATGCTGGAACGCTTCCTCGCCACGGATCGAGAGTTTCAGAAGGCCCGCCGCGCGGCCAGCTAACCTAGTTGGCGGCACCCGACAGCAGGGGTGCCGCCAGCGCGTGAGCGCAAATGCGGCACGCTACAGGCCGCCGATCCCCCTCCATGCTTCGCCTAATTCCGGGGCTTCCAGCCACCCGGAATCCAGCAACGAACCACGGAGGATTCCATGTGCGCGAGACGCCGCCATACCCAAAGGGGCCGCCCACGACAGCCGGCTCCGCAGACGCTTCCCGATGACCTTTACGACTATGACGACGATCCCGCGCCGCGCATCAGCCCGCCGCGCGGAAGCCCGCCCGATGCCTTCGACGTGGAGAAGCTGCCCGTCATCGACGACTGGCCGGAGAAAGTGCCGATCACCGAGGCAGAGATTCAGGTGTTCGAGCGATGGTTTGCCGATGTCTTCGACGAGATGTTCGGCCCACTTCCACCCCTGGCAGGATTGACAAGGTTATCCTCATCTGATAACAAAAAGCCATGAGCGAGGATCGTGATCCGAACCTCGACACGCTTCTGGACCTCGACGGCCAGGTGCTCGTTGTCGATCCCGAGGGCGGCCATTGGGTGAAGTTCATCGTCACCCGCGTTCCGGCATCGCCGGAGAAGCCGCACGGCCTCGATTACTCGCTCACGCTTCACGGGCCTTCGGGCGAACGGTTGGTCGGCTTCTACAACGCCCATCCAGTCGGCCGAGGCAGGCGCGGCGATCCGATGGACCATCGGCACCGCCTCCAGACAGTGAAGCCCTACGCCTACGAGGATGCGGCCACGCTGCTGGCCGACTTCTGGCAGGCGGTGGACGCGGTGTTGAAGGAGCGAGGCGTAACATGACCACATTGAAAGTCGGGATTGCCGGCTACGAAGAAATGAAGGCCCGCACCATGCGGATTGCCAAGGGCGAGGAAAAGCCCGCGCCCGGCGATCCGAAGGTGTGGTTCACATCAATGGAATCCTTCGCCAAGGTGCTGTCGGCGGGCAATCGCGAATTGCTGCGCGTCATCGACCAGCAAGCGCCGGGTTCGCTGGAGGAACTGGCCGAGATCACCGGCCGGGCCAAGTCCAACCTGTCCCGCACTCTGAAACGGATGGCCAGTTACGGCCTTGTCCGCATGGAGAAGGGCGAAGGCCGCAAGCTCACGCCCAGGGTCATCCACGACCGAGTAGAACTAGACTTGCCGCTGACCGAGCGCGCAGGGCCGCGCAAGGCGGCAGGAGGCCGGCAATGAACGTCCATAGTCCCACCGTCCACAATCCCAACGTCACGCTGCGCGCCGCCCTCTATCTGCGCGTCTCCACCACTCGGCAGGCCGAGCATGACGTGTCGATCCCCGACCAGAAGCGCCAGGGCGAAGCCTATTGCGAGGCGCGCGGCTATCAGCTTGTCGAAACATTCGTGGAGCCGGGCAACAGCGCGACCAACGACCGCCGCCCGGAGTTCCAGCGGATGATAGAGGCTGCCACCGCCAAGCCGGCATCGTTCGATGTCGTCGTGGTTCACAGCTTCTCACGCTTCTTCCGCGACGAATTTGAAATGGAGTTCTATTACCGCAAGCTGGCGAAGAACGGCGTGAAGCTGGTTTCGATCACGCAGGAGCTTGGCGATGATCCGATCCACGACATGATGCGGCGGATCATGTCGCTATTCGACGAATACCAGTCCAAGGAGAACGCCAAGCACGTCCTGCGCGCCTTGAAGGAGAACGCCCGGCAAGGCTTCTGGAACGGCTCGCTGCCGCCCATCGGCTACCGCGTCGTCGCGGCCGAGCAGCGCGGCGCGAAGGTCAAGAAGAAGCTGGAAATCGACCCGCTGCACGCCGAGACGATCCGGCTCATCTATCGCCTTGCGCTGGAGGGTGAAGGTTCATCCGGCCAGATGGGCGTGAAGGCCATCGTCAAATATCTCAATGGCAAGGGCATCTTCACGCGCGACGGCGGGCGCTGGGGCATCGGTCAGGTTCACCGCATCCTGACCCGGCGCACCTATATCGGCGAGCATCGGTTCAATCGCCGTTCCAACAAGGGAGAGGTGAAGCCCGAAGACGAGGTTATCACCGTTCAGGTGCCGGCGCTTATCGAGCGGGAGACGTTCGACGCGGTGCAGAAGCTTTTGCAGGCCCGTAATCCCAAGACCGAGTTGCCCGCGCGCGTCGTGATCGGGCCGACGCTGCTAACCGGCATCTGCTATTGCGGCAATTGCGGAGGCGCGATGACCATTCGCACCGGCAAGGGTGGCCGCTATCGCTACTATGCGTGCTCGATCAAGGCGCGTCAGGGCGAAACCGGCTGCAAGGGCCGCGCGATCCCGATGGATAAGCTCGACCGAATGGTGGTCGGGCATATCGAGGAACGCTTGCTCGATGCCGACCGGCTGGAGGACTTGCTTGGCACCGTGCTCGGCCGTCGCGACGATCAGGCCGAGCGTCGCCGGCACCACATCGCCGAACTGGAGCGGCGCGCGACCGAATCGGAATTGCGCCTCAAGCGCCTCTACGACGCCATCGAGGCGGGCGTCGCCGATCTTGACGACCCGGCGCTCAAGGAACGCATCGCCGGCCTCAAGGTCATCCGCGATCAGGCCAGGGCCGACGCCGACCGGGCGCAAGCCTTGCTCGACAGCCCCGGCCACAGCGCCATCACCCCGACCATGATCCGGGGATTTGCGCGTCGCGCACGCGAACGCATCCGGGGCAGCGAGGGCGGCTATCGGCGGGATCATCTGCGCTCACTGGCGCAGCGTGTCGAGGTCGCCGACGACGCAATTCGCATCATGGGATCGAAGACGGAGCTGCTAAGGACGCTTATTGCTGGCCAAGTGCGGCAATCGGCGGTGGCTGGCGTGCCCAGAGGGGTTCCAAAGTGGCGGAGAGAGAGGGATTCGAACCCTCGAGAAGCTTTTGACCTCTACTCCCTTAGCAGGGGAGCGCCTTCGACCACTCGGCCATCTCTCCACATCGCGCCTTCTAAGGCTTTCCAGCAATTTGGCAAGAGACTATCTTGCAGTTATATGCAGCTAAATACAAAACAGTGCGAAAATATGCACAAGGGCACAGGGGAAAATCAGGGGAAACATTTCGGCCCATAAACTGGCGATAGACATGCCATTCAGCTTTCATTCAGCCATGTTCTTCAAAAAAAGCGGCTGAAACTGGAGATATAAAATGGATAGACGTCTTGTTCTGATTGGTCTGGCCGGAGCCGCAGCCCTGATTTCCGGCTGTCAAAAGGAAACTGAAGCCGCCCTGCCCTCACCTGGCATTTGTGACAAGGAGGCTCTTGAAAAACTGGTCGGACGCGACAGCATTTCTGATGATGAGGCCATGCGGCTGACAGGCGCAACATCTGTCCGGCAAATCAAGCCCGGCAGCCCCGTCACCATGGATTACCGGCAAGAGCGCGTCACGATCGTGACAGACCCTCAGACAGGAAAGATCACCCGCGCCATATGTGGTTGACGACCCTTGACCCTGACCAGCAAGCCGGGCTTACCTGTGGGTCGTTAAAAAAACAGGTAAGCCATGCTCATTTATCCGCCTTTCACACCCGTTATCGCTGCTTTGCCGGTTACGGTTCCCTTTGTCGGACCAGAAGCACAAGAGCGCAAAAGCGGTGCAAAATTTCGCGCCCGCATGGGCGCCAATGAAAACGGTTTTGGCCCTTCGCCGCGCGTGATTGAGCAGATGGTGAAAGCGGCTCCCGACATGTGGATGTATGGCGACCCCGATAATCATGATTTGAGAACGGCCATTGCCCGCCATCACGGCGTCTCGATCAAAAACATTGTCATCGGTGAAGGCATTGACGGGCTGCTTGGCCTGCTGACGCATATGTACGTCGAACCCGGCGCCACTGTCGTGACCTCGCTTGGCGCCTATCCCACTTTCAATTTCCATGTTGCAGGTGCAGGCGGCAGGCTGGTGTCTGTTCCTTATGAAAACAACCACGAAAACCTTGAAGGTCTTCTGGAGGCGGTGCGCCGTGAAGCGCCTCAAATAGTCTATCTAGCCAATCCCGATAATCCGATGGGAAGCTGGTGGGAGGCGCAAGATATCAACCGCTTCATCGAAGCGCTGCCGCAAACCACCATGTTCATTCTCGATGAAGCCTATTGCGATCTTGGCCCGGCAACCATCCTGCCCGCTATGGATATTGCGCGCCCCAATCTCATACGGATGCGCACCTTTTCCAAAGCCTACGGGCTTGCCGGTATTCGCTGTGGCTATGCGATTGGGGAGGAAAGCGTCATTGCCGCCTTTGAGAAAGTGCGCAACCATTATGGCGTCAACCGCATGGCGCAGATTGCGGCACAGACGGCGCTGGAAGATCAGGACTATCTGGATATGGTTGTGCGCAAGGTGAAAGCAGGGCGCGACCGCATTGCCGCCATCGCCGCGGAAAATGGCTTGCAGCCCCAGCCCTCCGCCACGAATTTTGTCACCGTCGATTGCGGCAAGGACGGCGCATTTGCACTGAACCTTCTCAATGCCCTGCTGGCGCGTGGCCTGTTCATCCGCAAGCCCATGGCGCCCGGACTGGATCACTGCATTCGCATCAGCGTCGGGCTGGAGCACGAAATTGATGCGCTGGCTGAAGAAATGCCCGGAGCACTGGAGGTTGCCCGGGCATTATAAATGCCTGTCTCCCGAGACTTGAGAACCTGTTTCAGGAAACAGGCTTTAGTGCATCGTCATCCATTCACGGGCTTCACGCAAAGCACGTGCCAGATCGGTCTTTGACATGCCGACCGAGATTTCCGAGCGCAGTTGTGCAGCGCGGGCCGAGCCTTTGATTGCGGCGATATTGAACCATTTATGCGCACAAACCAGATCGGCCTCACAATCACGGCCCGTTGCATACATCATGCCCAGTTCGACAAACATGTCTGCCTGAGCCGTTGTCCCTAAAGCGCCAAAGCCAGCTTCGTGCATTTCAAAACGTGCCATTTCAAACCCCTGTCCCTGTTGCCGGGCGCCTCATTCATGAACACCGAGAGGCTGCTTTCCGATGTTTTTGAGAATGAAGCAGGAGCTTGAATTCGCCGTAAAAAGACGTGCTTAATTTGAAGAAAACAAAGCTAAAACAAGTGGTAAACGTCCATTGTTTGTTAAGGATGAAAAGCCCGGAAACCCCGGGCTTTCTGTTTGAATTTTACGAAAATTTCATCTCTGGAAATCAACCTTTCGCTAACCACGCCAACGCATTGGCCGGGTAATGATCAGGTGCGGGCCGTCTGGCCAAACAGGATTTTCTGAGCTTGCTTGTCCTCAGAAAGGTTGCGGCGATGGTCCTGCCCCACCTCGACAGCCCTTTGCACGGCCGGGCGTGCGGCAATCTTCTCAAACCAGCGCTTGAGGTTGGGAAAGCTTTCCAGATCCTGCCCCTGATTGTGGTAAGAGCGCACCCACGGAAACGCCGCCATATCGGCAATCGAATAGTCACCGGCCAAAAAATCCCGCTCACCAAGGCGCTTGTTCATCACGCCATAAAGCCGGTTGACCTCATTGGTATAGCGCTCAATGGCGTAGGGCACCTGTTCTGGCGCATATTGGCGGAAATGATGCGCCTGACCTGCCATCGGCCCAAGGCCGCCCATCTGCCAGAACAGCCATTCCTCCACCTGTGTGCGCTGGCGCTCATCTGCGGGATAGAATTTGCCAAATTTGCGCCCGAGATATTGCAAGATAGCGCCTGATTCAAACACCGAGATGGCCTGCCCGCCCGGCCCTTCAGGATCGACAATGGCGGGCATGCGGTTGTTTGGTGCAATCTTTAAAAAGGATGGCTCGAACTGGTCGCCGCGCCCGATATTCACATAATGCACCACATAGGGAATGCCCGTTTCCTCAAAAAAGATCGTGATCTTGTGCCCATTGGGAGTGGGCCAGTAATACAGATCAACAGGGGCCGTCTGGGTCGTCATTGCGCAATCTCCGTCAATTTCAGCAGCAAAACCTAAAGTCAGAACTCTAACATCTGAAAGCAACAGGCAGCCATAGTTAACCGGCTTTAAGACTCTTGAACCCTGGATGAACGGCGCTCTCAGAAAGGGTTCAGAGACAAAATGTGATCCTCAAACCGAGATTGAGGACAAACAACATGCTTATGCGCCGCTTCACCATCATCTGCCTGTTGACCACGCTGTTTGGCATCGGTTTTGCCATGATCGTTGCCGAAGCCGGCCGTCAGCCGCGCCAGTGGGACGAAATGCGCGCCATTCATTGCGTATTCGGCTGTGCCGGTCCGCAGCAACGCTGATCAGGGACAGGAAACAATCATGAGCATCATGACCCAAAACAGCCGCAGTTTTCTGCACATCCTGCCGCGCGCAATGCTGATCCTGACAATGCTGACGGCTCCCGTGCTTGCCGTTCCTGTTCTGCGCGCCGATACCGGCCAGACTATTGAAGCGCCTGCCCTGAAAAAGAAGGGTATCGGTTTTGTGCTGCTGGTCAGTCTTCAGCGGAGCTAGGATCAGGACCTCGCACAAATGCGGCCAAAACAGCAACTTAGAGCATTTCACTCGTTTCCACCGCGACAAAAAATGCTCTATCATGGGCCATGAAAAATCGAATCTATCCACAAGCCATCGAAACCGTCATCTCACCGGAGCCGGTTGCACCGCAAAGCTTTCATGACCCGGTCGAGGCGGTTGGGGCATTGCGCCACATCTATGAGCGCAATACAAAATTCCTGCGCGAGTCTTTTGCCGCCCTCGCCAATGGCAGTGATACCAACAAGCGCTACCGTGCATTTTACCCGCAAGTGAGCGTCACCACGACATCTTTCACCCAAGTGGAAGCATGGCAAGCCTATGGCCACATGCCCATGCCCGGCCATTTTGCTTCAACAATCACCCGCCCGGACCTGTATGAAGCCTATCTTACCGAGCAGTTTCGTCTCATCATCCGCAATCACGGCGTGCCGGTAACCGTGGAGGAATCAACAACGCCCATTCCTCTGCATTTTGCCTTCCCCGAAGGCGCTACGGTCGAAAACTCTGCTGCGCAGCATATTCAACGCCCCATACGTGACCTATTTGATGCTCCTGATCTCAACAGTATTGACGACCATATCGCCAATGGCACCTTTGAGGCAGGCCCGAGAGAAACACGTCCGCTTGGCCTGTTTACCGCACAACGCGCCGATTATTCGCTCTACCGGCTGCCCCATTATACGGCGACCAGCCCGGAACACTTCCAGAATTTTGTCTTGTTTACCAATTACCAGTTTTACATCGATGAATTCATTGCCCATGCCCGCAAGCTGATGGCGCAAGGCGGTGGCGGCTATACGGATTTTGTCGAGCCGGGCAATCTCATCACCCGTGCCGGTGAAGATCGCAGCCCTGATCCGATACTGGCGCGTCTGCCGCAAATGCCCGCCTATCATCTGAAAAAGCCGGGCCATGGCGGCATCACCATGATCAATATCGGCGTTGGCCCTTCCAATGCCAAAACCATCACCGATCATGTTGCCGTTCTGCGGCCCCATGCGTGGGTCATGCTTGGCCATTGTGCAGGACTTCGCAACACGCAGGCATTGGGCGATTATGTTCTGGCCCATGCCTATATGCGCGAGGACCATGTTCTCGACGATGACCTGCCCGTGTGGATACCGCTGCCTGCACTGGCGGAAATTCAGGTGGCCCTGCAGGAAGCCGTTGCCGAAGTGACCGGGCTTTCAGGCTATGAACTCAAGCGCATCATGCGCACCGGCACCGTTGCCACCATCGACAATCGCAACTGGGAATTGCGCGACCAGCGCGGCCCGGTCAAGCGCCTGTCACAATCGCGCGCCATTGCCCTTGATATGGAATCAGCCACCATTGCCGCCAATGGCTTCCGTTTCCGGGTTCCTTATGGAACCTTGCTATGTGTTTCCGACAAGCCTTTGCATGGCGAATTGAAACTGCCGGGCATGGCCAGTGAATTTTATCAGCGGCAGGTGGCCCAGCATTTGAGCATCGGCATCAGAACCATGGAAAAACTGGCTGAAATGCCGATGGAGCGGCTGCATTCGCGCAAGCTGCGCAGCTTTACCGAAACCGCATTTCAGTAGATCACAGGGTCGCAGCAATCCTGTTTTTGATCATTCTCCGTTGACCAGCCCCAGAACAAGACGGTGCATATTGGCGCCCGAAGCCATTTCCTGACGGTCAAAATCGCGGCTGCGCTGGCGCTGGCGCATGGAGGCGGCCCCCAGCGGGGCCTGAATATGCTGCCTGACCTTTTGACAGCCCGGATCATCGGGGGCCGCCACCCCGATAGTGTTGGCCTCGATCTCGGCCACCATCTCTTTCATGTGAACACCATGAACCTGTTCATGGCGCTTGATACCTTCGAGAAAAACGTCCCAGCGCCTTTTTGTTTCAGGCGGCAATGACCCTGTCGGTTTTGGCAGCGTATAGGTGATGATCAGACGCGGGATTGCAGAAACCAGCTTGCAGGAACCGTCTCCTTGCGGCTGGTAATTTCTGCGCCATGTCAGCTTGAAGGTGGTGTGGGCAATAGCGCGCCCGACGCTACTTTTTGGCCCCCGCTCCCCGATCGAGCGATAAAGCTCAATCCCGCTCTGGCCTGAAATCGCATAGGTTTCGACCCGCTCGATGAACTCGCCAGCAGCCAAAGCCTGCGAGGAAAACATCATGACAAGAAGGACGGCCACGCCCCAAAAAGCTGTTACGGTCGCCTTCAAGTGATTTTCCCAGTACAGAATTATGTTTTATGCCTGAAGTTTACAAAACTTCTTATTCTTCATCAATGCGCCGTAATCGGGGCCACAAGCATCACCCATGACAAGCATGACCCGCCTTCTTCTTGCCAGCCTGTTCGGCTCCTCATTAGCGCTGCTGCTGGGTTTTTTTAACAGCCTGCACCCGACCTTTGATTCATTTGCTCATTTTCGTGTGCATCTGGCCCTGCTGACCATCATGCTCAGCCTCATCCTTTTTCCCATGGGCCAGCGCATTGTGGCGCTCAGCGCATTGGTATTTGCGCTAGGCTGCCTGTCTTCTGTCACGCAGGTCATGCGCCTTCCCTCAAGCCTTGCCACCAGCATTTTTCCTCAACAGAAGACAGATCGCGCCACCTATCGTCTGCTGGAAATCAATCTGCGCTATAACAATCCAACCCCGGAAAAAGTTCTGTCACTGATTGGCCAGGTGCAACCGGATGTGCTCACGCTCATGGAAGCCAGCCCACTCTGGACACAAAAGCTGAATATATTGAGAAGCGCTTATCCGCACCGTATCGGTTGCCATGGCCGCAATCCTCGTTTCGGCGTGGTCATTTTATCGCGTCGGCCCTTTTCCGATGACAGACCAGCCGATTGCAATCTGATGGTCAGCTTTGCCCTTGCGCCTGTGGATTTTGGCGGCACTATCGTAAATGTTGGCGCCGTTCATCTGGGCTGGCCATGGCCTTTCAATCAGGCCCAACAGGTCAGCGAGCTTGAAAATATGCTTCAAACCCTTGATGGAAAAAACACCATCATCGCCGGTGATCTCAACGCCACCCCATGGAGTGTTACTGCCGCCAGAATAGCAGCAGCAGGCGGGCTTGCGCTTGTACCTTCACCCGGACCGACATGGATTTATCACCGCCTACCCGCCAGCCTGCTGTTTTTTGGCCTGCCGATCGACAATGTGTTTGCCAGCAGCAATATCATGGTTCATTCCATCGAGCGGCTGCAAGCCGTCGGCTCCGATCACGTGCCTGTTCTGGTCAAGTTTTCGATAGAAAACATTTCCAAAGCGCCAGACGGTGAAACAGAAAGCACCACCGTCTGGTTGCAATAATTTTCCGAAGCCGAGATTACGGGCCGCCCGAATATTACATATTCGGGTAAACCGGCCCTTCGCCCGCCTTTTACTTACGGGGGTCCGTGCGGGCCGCCCGAATACTACATATTCGGGTAAACCGGCCCTTCGCCCCCTTGTGGCGGCACCCAGTTGATATTCTGGTTCGGGTCCTTGATATCGCATGTCTTGCAATGAACGCAGTTTTGCGCGTTGATCACAAACCGCACATTTTTCGCCTCAGGATCAGCAGCAGCATTGCCATCCTCATCAACCCATTCATAGACACCAGCCGGGCAATAGCGCGTCGAAGGTCCGGCAAAAACATCGTGCTCGGAACGGATCTGCAACGCCATATCCTTGACCTGAAGATGAATCGGCTGGTCCTCTTCATGATTGGTGTTGGACAAGAACACCGACGACAGGCGATCAAAAGTCAGCACGCCATCCGGCTTGGGATAATCGATTTTTTTGTGCTTTGAAGCTGGTTCCAGTGAAGCCGCATCGGTCTTGCCATGTTTGAGCGTGCCAAACAGCGAAAAGCCAAACAGGGTGTTCATCCACATGTCCAGCCCGCCAGCACCAACACCCGCCAGCGTGCCAAATCTTGACCAGAGCGGCTTGACGTTGCGAACCCGCTTCAGATCCTTGCCGATGTCAGAACCGCGCCATGCCTGCTCATAGCCGATGAGATCGTCATTGCTGCGCCCCGCAGCAATAGCCTCCGCCACATGCTCAGCCGCCATCATGCCCGACAGCACCGCATTGTGAGACCCCTTGATGCGCGGCACATTGACCAGCCCGGCCGAACAGCCCATCAGCACGCCGCCCGGGAATGACAGTTTTGGCACCGACTGCCAGCCGCCTTCGGTGATGGCGCGCGCGCCATAGCTCAGGCGCTTGGCTCCTTCAAAAGTGTCGCTGATCGCCGGATGCGTCTTGAAACGCTGGAATTCCTCGAAGGGCGACAGATAAGGGTTTTTATAATTCAGGTGAACGACGAAGCCGACCGCAACCAGATTGTCCTCCAGATGATAGAGGAACGAGCCGCCACCGGTCTTGCGGTCGAGCGGCCAGCCAAAAGAGTGCTGCACAAGGCCCTGCTTGTGCTTTTCAGGTTTGACCTGCCACAATTCTTTAAGGCCAATGCCAAATTTTCCGGGCTGACGACCGGCAGAAAGATCGTATTTTTCAATAAGCTGCTTGGCAAGCGAACCACGCACACCCTCGCCGATCAGCACATATTTGCCCATCAAGGCCATGCCCGGCGCAAAATTGGGCCCGTGCGTTCCATCACGCTCAACGCCCATATCGCCCGTGACGACGCCGTTTACGGCGCCTTCCTCATTATAAAGCAACCCGGCAGCGGCAAAACCCGGATAGATTTCAACACCAAGCTCTTCCGCCTTCACCGCCAGCCAACGGCAGACATTGCCAAGCGAGACAATGTAATTGCCGTGATTGTTCATCAAGGGTGGCATGGCGAAATTTGGCAGGCGCACCGACCCGGCAGGGCCAAGCAGCAGAAAATGATCATCTGTGACCTGCGTCTTGAACGGATGGGTTGCATCCTCGCGCCAATCAGGCAGCAGCCGGTCAATACCAATCGGGTCGACAACGGCGCCAGACAAAATATGAGCGCCAACTTCGCCGCCCTTTTCCAGAACGACAACGGAAAGCTCGGGATCGACCTGCTTAAGACGGATCGCAGCCGCCAGACCAGCAGGACCGGCTCCGACAATCACCACGTCGAATTCCATGCTTTCGCGTTCTATATCGCTCATCGTTGCCTCCGCATTACCTTACTGGATCATTTCTTGTTTCCACGGAAACGGGCGAAATGATCCAGGCTCTTGTTTCACCGCATTGTTGCGACGTCAGATGATTCCGTCTGTACTCACAAAATGCTCTAATGCTTTAAAGCGTGTCGCAATCTTTCAGATTCACGCGACCCGCTTTAAATTATTGTTATTACGCATGTCTTCACCCCGAAACTGGTACCCAGTTCGGGAGACAGGCTTTAGCCGTTTTACGGCTCCCCTTGCGCTCCATAGCCTATCCATCTGCGACGGGAAACCGGCAGATACAGCTACCGCGACATTTTTTCCCGCAGAACCGGATTATACCCTCCTTGGACAGGCATATTCTTTCGTTTCCCTTGAAAAAGACAGTCGATATGCCGATTGTGCGGATATGAACACGAGCAGCCCTGCCCCCATTCCCGATCTCCACGCACTTTTAGCCTTTTATGCTGAGGCTGGTGTGGATGAGGCGCTCAATGATGTTCCGATCAATCATTTTGAAAAACCTTCGCCGCCAATTCCAGCCAAACATGTTCAGCCCCGGCGCAATATGCCCTTGCCGCCGATGGCACCGCAACCTGCCCGCCCCACAACACAGCCAGTTGCGGTGCCTGATGGTCAGCAGGTTGCACTTGCCCAAAAACTTGCCGCAAATGCTGCAACGCTGGAAGAACTGCGCGAACACATGATGCAATTTAACGGTTGCAATCTGAAGGCGACAGCCAAGAATCTGGTGTTTGCTGATGGCAATCCGCAAGCAGGGCTCATGATTATTGGCGAAGCGCCTGGCCGTGACGAGGATATGGAAGGCAAGCCTTTTGTCGGACGCGCCGGGCAATTTCTGGATCAGATTCTGGCCGCGATCGGTCTCGACCGCAGTCAGGTCTATATGGCCAATGTCATTCCATGGCGGCCGCCGGGAAACCGCGAACCCACACCGCAGGAAACCGAAATCTGCCGCCCCTTCATCGAGCGTCAGATTGAACTGGTTGCGCCCAAGGTACTGGTTCACCTCGGCGGGGTCTCCGCCAAAACCCTGCTCAACACCACAGAAGGCATTTTACGGCTGCGCGGCAACTGGCACGTCTATAATGGCCTGTCCGGCGTGGACATTCCGGCCATGCCCACGCTGCATCCAGCCTATCTGCTGCGTGCCCCGGCACATAAGCGACTGGCCTGGCGCGACTTTCTGGAAATAAAGATGAAATTGCGCGCCCTTTCCTGATAGAGGCTTGGGCGTTTTACCCTTGTGGCGGTGTAAGCTTGCGCACTGATACCCGGTTCAGCCCAAGCTGGTGTTCACGGAAGATGATGAACAGGCCTGCGGCCACCACAATCGCCCCTCCGGCCAACATGTAGATGCTTGGCAGATCGCTGAAAACCACATAGCCGATAATGATGGCAAGAATAATCGAGGTATACTCAAAAGGGGCCACCACCGAAATTTCGGCATGACGATAGGCAGCGGTCATGAACAGCTGGGCTATCCCGCCAAAAACCCCGCAAGCGACAAGCATGATGATCTGCAAGGCGCTGATCGCCTCCCAGCCGAATGGATATGTGCCAAGCGAGATGACGCTGGCCATGAGGGAAAACCACAGCACAATGGTGGTGGTACGCTCGCTGGCAACCAGATGGCGGACAAGTATGGCCGCAACAGCAGATGTCATCGTCCCTGCCAGGGCGGCCATTACGCCAACAAGTTGCGGGTCTTCCATGCTCACACCAGAGCGCAGAAGTGTCAGTTCGGGCCAGGAGATGATGATGACCCCCACGAACCCGATTACCACAGCACCCCATCTATACAGGCGAACCGGCTCACCAAGAAATAATGAACTGAACACCACCACCATGAGCGGCTGCGCATAATTCAGCGTAATGGCATCCGCCAGCGGCAGGCGCGCCAGTGCAGTAAACATAAGGCTCATGGAACACACGCCGATGAACCCTCGCGCCAGATGGCCCAAGGGGCGCTTGGTGGCGAAAGCCATGCCCAGTTCTCTTTTCCAGCCCAGAAACAGAAAAATAGGGACCATGGCAAAGAAAGAACGGAAGAAAACCACCTGCCCGGCCGGCAATGCGCCAACCCCCTTGATCAGGGCAGACATAACGACAAACAACACAACCGAAATAACTTTCAGGCTGATGGCCATCAACGGCCTGCCGGAATGTTCAAACTGTGGCTTTTCCAATTTTTTTGCATCCCCAGGCGGCATGAAATCTGATTCTGCGCCGGGCTTCCTGCCACAGCCCTCTATCATGTAAAGAACCCGGGCTGGATTGTCTTGGGCCAAAGTCACGACTTCGCCTCTCCATGGAGCATCTCTTGTTTCTTTGGAAACAGATGAAATACTCCCGGGGCCAAAACCCGTTAATTTGTTCAAAGGCATCCGGGTCAGGGAAGGAATACAAAGTAAATGCACGAAAACAGCAGTCAGGTGGTCAGGCTTGAAGATTACCGTCCAAGCGACTTTCTCATCCTGCAAACCCGCCTCACCTTCCGGCTGGCGCCAGATGGTGCGACCGTTCGTGCAGAACTGATGTTTGAGCGCCGCGACGGGGTGGAGGCTGACACGCCGCTTATACTCGATGGTGACGGGCTGACGCTGAAGCGGGTCGAACTCAAAGGGGCCGGTAAAATGGCTTATGAGGCCTCACCAGATCAGCTTGTCCTGACCGGCCTGCCGCATGAAAAGCACTTCCAGATGCTGATTGAAACCGAACTGGACCCGGACAGCAACAAGGCGCTGATGGGCCTTTACCGCTCTAACGGCGTCTATTGCACCCAATGTGAACCGGAAGGCTTTCGCCGCATCACCTATTTTCTCGATCGGCCAGATATTCTTTCAACCTATCATGTGCGCATCGAAGCCCCGAAGGCAACGAACCCGCTTCTGCTTTCCAATGGCAACCGGATCGCCAATGGTACGCTCGACAATAGCTGGCACTTTGCCGAATGGCACGATCCCCACCCCAAGCCTTCCTATCTGTTTGCACTGGTGGCAGGCGATCTTGGCTGCCTGCGCGATAGTTTTACCACCATGAGCGGGCGCGAAGTGGAACTGGCCATCCATGTCGAACATGGCAAGGAAAAGCTTGGCCTTTATGCCATGGATGCGCTCAAGCGCTCGATGAAATGGGACGAGGAAGAATTCGGGCGCGAATATGATCTCGACATCTTCAACATTGTGGCCGTTTCCGATTTCAACATGGGCGCGATGGAGAACAAGGGCCTCAATATCTTCAATGACAAATATGTGCTGGCCGATGAGGCAACCGCAACCGATAGTGATTTTGCCAATATCGAGGCCATTATTGCCCATGAATATTTCCACAATTGGACAGGCAACAGAATCACTTGCCGCGACTGGTTCCAGCTTTGCCTGAAGGAGGGGCTGACTGTTTACCGCGACCATGAGTTTTGTGCCGACCAGCGCTCACGTGGTGTCAAGCGCATCAGCGAGGTGCGGGCCTTGCGCGCCCTTCAGTTTCCTGAAGATCAGGGGCCGCTGGCCCACCCCGTACGCCCGCGCCGCTACCGCGAGATCAACAATTTCTACACCGCAACCATCTATGAAAAAGGCTCGGAAATCGTGCGCATGCTGCGCACCATTCTGGGTGCGGAAACTTTTCGCGCCGGCATGGACCTGTATTTTAAACGCCATGACGGCCAGGCCTGCACCATTGAGGATTTTTTGAAAGTCTTTGAGGATGTCTCGGGCCGCGACCTTTCGCAATTCAGCCTCTGGTACAACCAGTCGGGAACGCCCAACCTTGCCCTGAGCGAAAGCTATGCGCCAGGCACCCTCACCCTCGACATCGAGCAATCCATATCGCCCACGCCTGCCGAAAATCACAAGCGGCCCATGCATATCCCGCTCGCCTTCGGCCTGATTGGCCATGATGGCAAAGAACTGGATTTTCTCACCGCCGAAGGTGCTGTCGTTGAAAACGGCCTCATTCATTTGCAGGAACGCCACCACAGGATAAGCCTTCACGGCATAAAGGAACGGCCGGTCCTGTCACTCAATCGCGGTTTTTCAGCACCCGTCACGCTGACCATCGAGCAGGAGCCGCAAGACCTGATTTTCCTTGCTGGCCATGACAGCGACCCCTTCGCCCGCTGGCAGGCTTTCCACACCTTGCTCAGTGAAGCGCTGATGGCAGCCTACCGGCTTGTCCTTGGCGGCAAACAAGTGGAATTCCAACAGGATATTGTTTTTCTTGCAGGTAAGATTGCAACAGATGAAAGCCTTGAACCAGCCTATAGGGCGCTGGCCCTGACATTGCCTTCCGAAACCGACATTGCCCGTGACATTGGCAATGATATCGACCCGGACGCCATCTTCAACGCCCGCAATGCGCTGGCTGTACAGATTGCAAAAGCCAATCGTGAAGCATTTTCCCAAACCTATGCCGGGCTTCATGATGATGCACCTTTCAGCCCTGACGCTGACAGTGCCGGACGGCGCGCTTTGCGCAACACGATGCTGGGCTATCTTGCCCGTCTTGACGATGGCCTCTTTCTTGCACAGCGCCACACAAAAACCGCCACTAATATGACCGACCTGATTGCCGGGTTAGGCACGCTGGTGCACGAATATGGAGCAACGACACAGACGCAAGCAGCCCTTGACGACTATGCACAACGTTACGCTACAACACCGCTTGCACTGGACAAATGGTTTCAGGTTCAGGCGACTGCACCCGGCCCGCAGGCTCTTGAAACCATATCTGTGCTGATGAAACATCCTGCCTTTCACATCGACAATCCCAACCGGGTCCGGGCACTGCTTGGCGCATTTTCCACCGGCAATCAGACAGGCTTTCACCGGGCAGACGGGGCTGCCTATGCCTTTTTTGCCCAGGCCCTGCTTGCCATAGACAAAGACAATCCGCAGCTTTCCGCCCGTCTTGCCACCGCTTTTCGTTCATGGCGCGCGCTGGGACCAATGCGGCAGGAAAAGGCCCGTCAGGCCCTGCTTGTCATGGTCGAGGCAAGCGCTGTTTCGGTCGATCTGCGCGACATTGTGGAGCGCACCATAGGCTGAAGGGGCACCCTCCAAACCATCTTTTTTCATCCAGCCACTGGACAAGGTGAATCACGTTTGATTCCTTAGGGATGATTCGGATGTACGGTGTAACCGGATCTTCAGGCGGAACACAGTGGGGAGAGCCATTCCATGGCGAAGGCGGACGCGTCCAGCGCGCCCGATGGGATTTATATTGACCGACAGACCAATGGCCTGACCGGCAATGCAAAACTCATCGCTCAGCCTGCCTACCAGACACTGGTAGCGGCAGAGCCCTTTCTGCGCCGCCTCATTCCCGTGCTCATTTTTCTTTTTTTATTCGTCATTGCCGGTCTGTATTCGCTTTCCTTGTCAAGCTGGCGCGATACGCTTGAACACAACGCCAAATCGGCGCTGGCGCTGGCTTCCGGCCAGCTTGTTGAAGCTGATGTGAAAGCCTCAAGCCCTCAGGAAATCCTTGAGCAGGTCAGCCGCACCGCGGCTCTTTCCGATGGCTATGTGCTGGCTTTCACCAATGAGAAATTCATCATTTCCGCAGTCACACCACGCTCGACCGGCTGGCACGGGCGCGCACTTGATGACATTGTTTCCGGTGGTCAGCCGCTGTTTTTATTTGGTAAAAATGCTGGCGTAACCTTGGTGAAAATCGGCAATGATGACTGGTATGCCGCCCTTTCCATCGATCGCGCACAAGGGCGCGCTGCTGCTGCCCTCATCTCTGCCGATGCCGTTTTCGCACAATGGCGCAAAAGTGTTTCGCTCAATGTTTGCCTGTTTGTGCTGACAGCCTGCGTGCTGATCATCATCTTGTATGCCTATTTCAGCCAGGCAGCGCGGGCACAGACCTCAGACCGGATCTATCTGGAAAGCCAGCAGCGCATCGACATGGCGCTGGTGCGCGGTCGCTGCGGGCTATGGGACTGGGATATGGTGCGCGGCAAGATGTACTGGTCGCCTTCCATGTATGACATGCTGGGCTATGAGCCTTGCGATGCCATGCTGTCCTTTGGCGAGGTGGATCGCATCATCCATCCCGACGATGGCAATCTGTTTGCAATCGCCAATCAGGTGATGGAGCGCGAGATTGACCAGATCGACCGCGTGTTTCGCATGCGCCATGCCAATGGTCACTGGATCTGGATGCGGGTGCGCGCACAGGTGATCGATTCTGATGCCGATGAAATCCAGTTGATTGGCATTTCAATGGATGTGAGCGAACAGCGTCACCTTGCGCTGCGCTCGGAAGCTGCCGATCTGCGGTTGCGCACCGCCATTGAAAACATCACCGAATCCTTTGTCTTGTGGGACGCTTCCGACCGGCTTGTCATGTGCAATTCCAAGTTCCAGCAGGATAATGGGCTGCAAGACAGCGATGTGGTGCCGGGTGCATCACGCAAGGCTTTAGAAGACCGGATGCAGGCTTTTGCCTCAGAGCGCCGCCTTGCCAATGTCAACGGCCCCCGCGCCGGAGTGACCTATGAACGCCAGCTTTCCGATGGACGCTGGCTGCAGGTCAATGAATTGAAAACCCGCGATGGCGGCACGGTGGCGGTCGGTGCTGATATTACCCAGATCCGTCAGCACCAGGACAAGCTGCTCGACAGTGAAAAGCGGCTGATGGCGACCATTCATGATCTGAGCCTTGCGCGCCGCGCCGACGAGCAAAAAGCCCGGGAGCTTGTTGAGCTGAACCGCAAATATATGAAAGAAAAAGAGCGCGCCGAGGCCGCCAATCAGGCCAAATCCGAATTTCTGGCCAATATGTCTCATGAATTGCGCACCCCGCTCAATGCCATTATCGGCTTTTCCGAACTGATGTCGCAAAAGCTGTTCGGGCCGCTGGGCAATGAGCGCTATGAGGAATATTCCAACGATATCAATTCAAGCGGCACCTATCTGCTTGGCGTTATCAATGACATTCTTGACATGTCGAAAATCGAAGCTGGCCAGTTCTCGATCGAGCGTGAAGAAATCGACCTGTGCCCACTGATCCGCGAAACGGTGCGCGTGGTTTCCTTGCAAGCCGCAGATAAAAAGATCACGGTCGATACCAGCATTGCCCAAACACTGACACTTTATGCCGACCGCAGGGCCATCAAGCAGATCGTGCTCAATCTGTTGTCCAATGCTGTGAAATTTACCAATGAAGGCGGGCGCATCTCGGTGCGGGCCCGCCATGCGTCCGGCGCACTGATCCTGTCAATTGAAGATAATGGCTGCGGCATTCCCAAACACGCGCTGAAAAAGCTGGGGCGGCCATTCGAGCAGGTGCAAAACCAGTTTTCCAAGAACCATACCGGATCGGGCCTTGGCCTTTCCATTTCGCGCTCATTGGCGCAATTACATGGTGGCGCGCTGAAAATCCGTTCCACCGAAGGGTCCGGCACCATTGTTTCGGTACGGATACCGGTTGCACCAAAGGAAAAACCCGCACAATTGACGATCAAGGCAGCGGCGTGATCATTCCTTGTGCCGATGCAGAATACGCTCAAAACAGCGCCTGACCTGTGCCTGCCGGTCCTTAAGCTCAGCTTCCAGATGTGAAAAATCGGGCATATCGCTTACTCTCAACACAAGATCGACCAGACCCGGCGGCACATCTTCCCGGTCAAACGGGCCGGTCAGGCACAGCCGGATAATCTGGGTCAGGCTTGCGTAAAACTGATAAGCCTGAACCAGATCTTCGCGCATTGCCGCATCAGCATAATCGGGAGCCAGACCGGCCAGCACATCAAAGGTCGATGTCACACCCGGCTGACCCGTTGACCGAGCGCTGGAATGGCCGGTCAGCACTGCAACCTGTGCAATAAATTCAAGATCGATCAATCCACCGGGAGCCAATTTGATGTCCCAGAAATCCTGCGCCGGCTTTTCTTCCTCAATCAGCCTGCGCATGTCATAGGCCTCGCAACGCACCTGATCTTCATCACGCGGCTGTGACAGAACCCCGTCAATCTCGACCATGACCTGCATAGAAAACATGCTGTCACCGGCCACCGGACGGGCACGGGTCAGGGCCATTTGCTCCCACACCCAGGCGTCTTGCCGCTGATATTTGCGAAAGGCATCGATATGGGTTGCAACCGGCCCCTTATTGCCGGAAGGGCGCAGGCGCAGATCCAGTTCGT
Organism: Aquamicrobium segne; assembly: GCF_042656785.1. Taxonomy (NCBI): domain Bacteria; kingdom Pseudomonadati; phylum Pseudomonadota; class Alphaproteobacteria; order Hyphomicrobiales; family Phyllobacteriaceae; genus Aquamicrobium; species Aquamicrobium segne. The sequence continues at coordinate 409,357 of NZ_JBHSLL010000012.1, read as the reverse complement.
AAAGCACACCTTCTGCTGTAGGCGCTGAAACCGCAGCAATCAGGCGCTGGGTCAGGCGGCTGTAATAATGGGCGGGCGCAAGCGGCTTTTCACCATCTGAATCATTAGCATCCAGATCATGGTCGTAAAGCAGGATGAGATCAATATCCGAACCGGCGGTCAGTTCCTGGCTACCGAGCTTGCCCATGCCAAGCAGCATCACCCGACCGCCTTTTATGCGCCCATGACGCCTTTCAAATTCAGCGGTAACCGCCACCAGCGCCGCATCAATGGCAAGGTCGGCAAGGTGGGAAAAAGCACGCCCGGCCCTGCGCCCGTCAATTGCGCCTGCCAGCAAGCGCACACCTATCAAAAATTTCTGCTCCGACACAAAGATACGCAGCCGGTCCAGTATTTCCTCATAGGAACGATCGCCCTCAAGAAAGGCCGACAAGCGCGCCTCCAGATAGGCACGGCTTGGCAATTCGCTCAACAAGGCAGGATCGAGCAACCCGTCAAAAATATGCGGGCGACGGGTGATGACTGCCGCCAGCCGGGGGGCTGTGCCCATGATGGTTACCATCAGACGCAGCAGGGCGGAATTGGAATGCAGCAGGGAAAACAATTGAACGCCCGCAGGCAGGCCCGACAAGAACTCATCAAAGCGCATCAGGGCTTCGTCAGCACGACGGGTCTTGCCAAACGCCTCCAGCAATGCTGGCGTCAGTTCTGTCAGCCGCTCACGCGCCTCGGCAGAACGTGTTGCCCGGTAGCGGCCAAAATGCCAGATACGAATAACCCGGCAAATATCATTTGGACGCTGGAAGCCAAGGCTGTGCAATGTCTGCAAAGTATCCGGGTCATCACCTTCGCCGGTAAACACCAGATTTCCGGTGCTGGCTGAAAGTTCGGGGGCTGTTTCAAACAGGGCTGCATAATGAGATTCAACCTCGCCTAATGCATGGCGCAAAAGTGTTGAAAAAGCAGTCCTGTCGGCAAAGCCCAAAAGATGGGCGATGCGTTCCAGCCCCTCATCATCTTCGGGCAGAATATGTGTCTGCTCATCATTGACCATTTGGAGCGCATGTTCGACACGGCGCAAAAACCAATAATGGCGGGTCAATGTCTGGCAGGCTTCATCGGTGATCCAGCCATTGGCGGCAAGCTGGCCCAGCATCGGCACCGTCGCGCCACCACGCAATTCAGGAAAACGGCCACCGGCAATCAATTGCTGTGTCTGGACAAAAAACTCGATCTCACGAATGCCGCCACGGCCAAGTTTGACATTATGGCCCCTGATGGCAATCTGGCTAAAGCCCTTATGAGCATGGATCTGACGCTTGATTGAATGAACATCGGCAATAGCCGCATAATCCATGTATTTGCGCCATATATAAGGGCGTAACTCTTCCAGAAAAGCCGCCCCCGCCTCCATATCACCGGCAATCGGACGCGCCTTGATCATGGCGGCGCGTTCCCAGTTTTGCCCGCGTGCCTCATAATAGGTCAGGGCAGCCTGGACAGGGATCGCCAGCGGCGTTGAGCCGGGGTCGGGGCGCAGCCGCAAATCGGTGCGGAACACATAACTTTGCGCGGTGCGCTCCTGCAAAATGCGCACCAGCCGACGCGCAAGGCGCGAAAACAGCTCTGTGGCTTCCATCGGATCGCCGGTTACGGCCCGGTGGTCAAAAAACAAAATGAGATCAATGTCGGAAGAATAATTCAATTCATGCGCGCCAAGCTTGCCCATGCCCAGAACAATCAGCCCGCTGTCACGCCCCGGGTCATCTGGATAGAGCAAGGCCAGCTTGCCCTGCTGGCCAAGTTCCGCCAGCAAAAAGGCAACAGCGGCACACACACATTGTTGCGCCAGCAGGCTCAGGCGCTGCACCGTTATTTGCGTCTCGACCTCTCCTGCCAGATCAGACAGGGCAATCAAAAAATGCGCCTGCGCCTTGAGCAGGCGCAAGCGTTGCATCAATTCATTTTCTGAAACACCCTCGCCTTTCCAGCAGGTTTTGATTTCCGAACCGATTGCCGCCAGCCGTTGTGCAATCGTCTGCTCAAAAAGCATATCAAGCATTTGCGGCTGCCGCCGTGCCAGATCTCGCAGGAAAGGTGACAGGCCAAAGATGCTTGCCAGAAAACGTCGCGCTCCACTGTCTGCACTCAAAAGTCCGACCACGCGCGGCAGGTCAAGCTCCAATGCGCTGGCAGAAATATCAGCAAGCACGGCATCGGCACGCTCGGTATCAAGGGGTGCAAGCTGCAGGCAAGGCTGCAACAGCCATCCGGTTTGCGTGTGCCTGGCCTCAATGCTTGCAGCCATAATGGTCAGGACCTGTTTTTTCCGGGAAACACCATCACTACAGATAATCCGGGATTTTCGGGCAAAAGATCAAGTCTGCCGCCATGAAATTTCATCACCGCACCGGCCAGACTAAGGCCAAGGCCGGAACCGGGCTGTGAACGGCTTTTTTCCAGCCGCACAAAACGCTCTGTTGCGCGGGCGCGATCCTGCGCGTCGGGAATGCCATGACCATTATCGGTCACCGACAGACAGGCTTCCGAACCCTTCCGTTCCAGCTTGACATGAACACGCGGCTGGCTGCTGGAATCAGCCGAATATTTGATGGCGTTATCGACAATATTGGAAAGGGCCTGCCCGATCAGTTCACGATTACCATTGATCGTCAGCGATTGTGCGGCCTGTGCCTCCAGTACAACACCACTGTCTTCGGCAAGCGGCTCATAAAGCTCGACAACATCGCGCACCGCCTCAGCCAGATCAACACGCGCCATATTTTCAGATGAATAGCCAGCCTCCAGCCGGGAGATCATCAAAATCGCACTAAAGGTTTTGATGAGCTGATCGGATTCGGCAATCGTGGCCTCAAGCGCTGCACGATAATCAGGCGTTTTCTGGTTCTCGGCCAGTGTCGCCTCGGCCCTGTTGCGAATACGGGTGAGCGGGGTTTTCAGGTCATGGGCAATATTGTCTGAAACCTGTTTGAGCCCCTCATTGAGCGTATCAATGCGCGCCAGCATGGCATTGAGGTTTTGTGACAGGCGGTCAAACTCATCGCCAGCGCCGGTTGTGGGCAGGCGGCCGGAAAGATCGCCGCCCATGATGCGGCGGCTGGCGGCTGAAATCGCGTCAATCCGCTTCAGGGCCGAGCGGCCGACAAAAAACCAGATGATGATACCGCCCAGCCCCATCATGCCAAGCGCCAGCACCAGCGAGCGATTGACCACATCGCGAAACCGCTGCGGCTCACCCAGATCGCGCCCGACCAGCAAAATCATCTGATTGGGCAGCCGTAAAACCAGGGCCAGCGCATCATGGCGATTTTTCTGTCCATTTTGTTGCACTTCAGCCTGCCCGGCTTCAGCCTGTGGCCGCTCCGCTTCGCTTTCCCCATAGCGGCGATAATAAAACGGCCGCATCGTCCAGCCTTCTGTTTCCAGAACACCCGGTTCAAGGCTCTGCACATTGCCAGACAGGATTTGGCCATTGGCGTCAGCCAGCAGATAAAGATTGGCGCCCGGCTGGCGTGAGCGCTGTTCCAGCACCCGCACCAATGAAGGCAAGCCTCCGCGCTGATAGGCGCGACCAAGGCTCATCACCTCTTCATTGACAGTTTCTTGCGTCTGCACGGCCAGCATCCGCACCGATAGCGACGTCACGTAAAAGACCAGCAGGACAGCACAAAGCGCAAACAACAAAAGATACAGCGCCGAAAGCCGCGCCGCCGTTGTTTTCATGATCGCAGGCAAAGCGAACGCCATCAGATGTCAGCCATGTTTGAGCATGTAGCCAGCGCCGCGCACTGTATGCAAAATAGGCTGGCCAAACCCCTTTTCGATCTTGCCGCGCAGGCGCGAGACATGCACGTCAATCACATTGGTCTGCGGATCAAAATGATAATCCCAGACATTTTCCAAAAGCATGGTGCGGGTCACAACCTGACCGGCATGACGCATGAGATATTCAAGCAAACGAAATTCACGCGGCTGCAGGATGATTTCCTGATTGGCGCGCTTGACCGAATGAGACAGGCGATCAAGCTCAAGATCGCCAACCCGATAAATGGTTTCACTTTCACGGCTGCCGCTGCGCCGGTTCAGCACTTCGACACGGGCCAGAAGCTCGGAAAACGCATAAGGCTTGGTCAGGTAATCATCACCACCGGCACGCAGGCCCGTTACCCGGTCATCAACCTCACCCAGTGCTGACAGGATCAGCACCGGCGTGGTGTTGCCACGTGAGCGCAGATTGGCAATGACAGAAAGACCATCGCGGCGCGGCAGCATCCGGTCCACGACCATGACGTCGTAATCGCCAGAATCGGCCAGCGCAAAGCCGGTTTCACCATCACCAGCCATATGTGCCGTGTGGCCAGCCTCGGAAAAGGCTTTCTCCAGATAGTCCGCTGCTTCGCGGTCATCTTCAATGATGAGAATTTTCATGGTCCGACCATAGATGATTCTATCAAACAGGAATGCCAGCCACTGTTACGATCAAGCATGGAACAAAAACAGCAGCCGGCATATTCAGGTCAGCCTCGATCTATGGGCAAGGCGACAAAGCGATTGTTGGAATCGCGGCTGATCTGGAGCAGAACCGATTTACGCCCCGCCTTGGCAGCCGCATCTATCGCTTTGGAGACATCCTCGACACTTGCAATCATCTCCGAATTTACCGCAACGATGACATCGCCGGTCATGACTCCGCGATCTGCGGCATCGCTGTCGGGATCAACCCCGGTCACGACCAGACCCTTGCCATCATCAGCCGTGGTCACAGTCAAACCAAGATCGCCCAGTGTGTCCGTTGAAGGGGTGGAAGCACCAGGGCTGGCTGCGGCCTGCGTCTGATCGCCCGGCAATTTGCCAAGTTTCACATTGATGTCTTGCGACTTGCCATCGCGCCACACCGTTATGTCTACCTGTGTGTCTGGTGCATAAGCAGCAATGATGCGCGCCAGATCGCGGGAGGAGGCAATGTCATGGCCATCAACCTGCGTAATCACATCGCCTGAGACAATACCGGCCTTGGTGGCAGGGCTGTCATCCTGCGCATTGGCGACAATTGCACCCTTGTCAAATTTCAAGCCAAGCGATTCAGCAATATCCCTGGTCACAGGCTGAATTTCCACACCAAGCCAGCCACGTGCGACCGAGCCATCCTTGATCAGCCCTTCAACCACCTGCTTGGCGGTGGAGGAGGGAATGGCAAAGGCAATGCCGACATTGCCGCCCGAGGGCGAGAAGATAGCCGTATTGATGCCAACCACCTGACCGCTGAGGTCAAAGGCCGGACCACCCGAATTGCCGCGGTTTACGGCTGCATCGATCTGGATAAAGTCATCATAAGGGCCTGCACCAATATCACGGCCACGCGCCGAAATGATACCGGCCGTCACCGTGCCGCCAAGGCCGAAGGGATTGCCTACAGCCACCACCCAGTCACCGACACGGATTTTTGCGTCTTCGGCAAAATCGACATAGGTAAACTCAAGATCGCTATCGACTTTCAGAACGGCCAGATCGGTGCGCTCATCCTTGCCCACCAGCCTGGCGTCCAGTTCGGTGCCGTCATTGGTGACAATGGTAAATTCCGATCCCCGATCGACAACATGGTTGTTGGTCACCAGATAGCCATCTGCGGAGATGAAGAAGCCTGAACCTTGCGAAACAGGGCGCGGCTTGGCCGGACCGCGGCGCTCAGCGCGCGGCTGGTTCTTGCCATCACCAAATCCGCGAAATTCGCGAAAGAAACGGCGCATGGGGTGGTTTGGGGGAAGATTGCCAAAGCCTTCATCGGGCAGGCCAAAGGCGGAGCCTCGATCGGCAGTTCGCTCAGGGCTGGCCTTGACGCGAACACTGACAACAGCAGGCGATACGCTCGACACCACATCGGCAAAGCTGGGAACCTGCGGGGCTTCAACACGAACAGCTTCAGCCAGCACAGGCTCAATGGTAGCCGTCACCGCAGCAAGGCCGGTGGCGCCTGCAATGGCGAGCGAAGCAGCGGCCACGGTGAGCCTGCGGCTCCGGCTGGAAATGGTTTTTGAATTACGGGTCATCACTCATGGTCCTTCTTGCATTGGATGTTTATGGGACATCATCTCATGCACAGATAGGGTGCCTGACCTTACAGCGCTCTTTCCGGGGAATGAAACTTTGTTAATGTTTCAAGAGCCTGATCCCAAAGTGTTCTAAAGCCTGTCTCTCGAACTGGAAACCAGTTTCGAGATAAAGACATGCGCAAAAACAAAAGCTTAAAGCGGGTCACGTGAATCTGAAAGAAAAGCGACCCGCTTTAAGACGACTGGTTACGTTTCAGCATTTCATCCAGAGCCGCACGCTCTTCATCCGTCAGCCCTGAATTTTCAATCAGGGGCTTGCGTCGTGCCGACAGAAAAACAAAAGCCCCACCTGCCAAAAGCAGCAGCAAAGGTGCGCTCCAAAGCAGAAGGGTCTGTGCAGTCAGGCGCGGCTTGAGCAACACGAATTCGCCATAGCGTGACACGACAAAATCAATCACCTGCGCATCGGTGTCGCCTGCTTCGATGCGCTCACGCACCAATACACGCAAATCACGCGCCAGATCGGCATCCGAATCGTCAATGGATTGATTTTGGCAGACCAGACAGCGCAGGCCCGCAGAAATACCGCGTGCACGCTGCTCCAGAACCGGATCATCGAGAATCTCACCCGGTGTCAGCGCCTGCACGGGCAGCGCAGCCAGCAGGGCCACACAAAACAACGCCAAAAAGGAAAAACAGCGGATCATGCAGGCTTCACCGCTGGTTTTATCGTGCCTTTTTTTGTTGCCTTCTTCGCGGGCGCGCCAATGCGCAAGCGCCGGTCAAGCAACGACAGCGTTCCCCCGGCCATCATCACAAGACCACCGCCCCAGATCAAAATGACCAGCGGCTTCCACCACAGCCGCACAATCAACCCGCTTTGTGTTGTCTCGCCAATGGAAATGTAAAGCTGGCTGAAACCGAGCGTGACAATACCTGCCTCGGTCGTATTTGTCTGGCGTGCCGGATAAAAGCGGCGCGACGACCAGATTTCATGCCTGACTTCAGCAGCCGGGCCAAGCAGCGAAAAATGCGCGCGCTCATCATGATAATTTGACCCCTGAACCGGCTCCATCGTATCAAAGCGCACCTGCTTGCCAGCAATTTCAGTGATCTGCCGCGGCTGCATCGTCAACACGCTTTCTGAACCGAAACAGGCAGCTCCCACCAGTCCCAGCACAGTCAGCCCAAGGCCAAGATGCGCCAGTGCAGTGCCAAACACCGAACGCGGCAGACCGATAAAGCGCCGCCATGCAACCAAAAGCGCTACCTTGCCAAGCCCGGCCTTGACCGCCAGATCCGTCAATGCGCCCAGCACCAGCCAGACGGCAAGCCCGACACCGAAAGCGGCAAGTGCAGATGATCCATCAACCAGGAACATGGTGACCAGAACAGCAAGAATTGCCGCACCAAAGGCAAATATCAGCCGTTGGGCTGCCGCCTGTACATCGCCCCGTTTCCAGGCCAGCAGCGGGCCAAAGGGAACCAGAAGAAGCAGCGGCGCCACCAGCGGAATGAAGGTGAGATTGAAGAAGGGCGGACCAACAGAAATCTTGTCACCGGAAATCGCCTCGACCAGCAGCGGATAGAGCGTGCCGATAAAAACCGTGGCGGTTGCCGTCGTTAAAAACAGATTGTTGAGAACAAGCGCGCCTTCCCGTGAAATCGGCTGGAAAAGCCCACCTTGGGTAAGCGAAGAGGCGCGCAGGGCAAACAGGCTGAGCGAACCGCCAATAAACAGTATCAGAATGCAGAGGATAAAAAGCCCTCGCGACGGGTCGGTGGCAAAGGCATGAACGGAGGTGAGCACGCCGGAGCGCACAAGGAAGGTGCCAAGCAGCGACAGCGAAAATGTCAGGATCGCCAGAAGCAGCGTCCAGATTTTCAGTGCAGCACGCTTTTCCATGACAATGGCCGAATGCAGCAGCGCAGTGCCTGCCAGCCACGGCATGAAGGAAGCGTTTTCAACCGGGTCCCAAAACCAGAAGCCGCCCCAGCCCAGTTCATAATAGGCCCAGTAAGAGCCCATCGCGATGCCGCCGGTTAAAAACACCCATGCCACCAGCGTCCATGGCCGCACCCAGCGCGCCCAAGCTGCATCAATGCGCCCCTCGATCAGGGCCGCAACCGAAAAGGCAAAGGAAATGGAAAAGCCGACATAGCCCAGATAAAGCAGCGGCGGATGAATGGCGAGCCCAATATCCTGAAGAATCGGATTGAGGTCCCTGCCTTCTATCGGAGCCGGGATAAGGCGTGTGAACGGGTTGGAGGTGAGGAGGATAAACAGGAAGAAGGCAACCCCGACCGCCCCTTGAACAGCCAGAACATTGGCTTTGAGTGTTCCGGGCAGATTTTTGCCAAACAAGGCCACAAGTGCGCCAAAAAAGACAAGGATCAGCACCCATAAAAGCATGGAGCCTTCATGATTGCCCCAGACTCCGGTGATCTTGTAGAGCATCGGCTTTAATGAATGCGAGTTTTCCCAGACATTTTGAAGTGAAAAATCCGACTGGACATAGGCCAGGGTCAAGATGGCGAAGGACAAGGTGGTAAAGGCAAAACCGGCCAGCGTGACCGGCCCTGCCACCGCCATCATGCGTTCGTCGCCAAGACGGGCGCCAATCAGCGGCACCGTCATCTGCACCAGCCCCAGAGCCAGCGCCAGAACGAGAGCGAAATGTCCGATCTCAACCATCAGAAGCGCCTATTCATAATGTTGCCAAAGGCCCTTTTCCTTCAGGCCCTCCGCGACTTCTCGTGGCATGTAATTTTCATCATGCTTGGCCAGAACACTATCGGCAACAAAGCCGCCATCGGGGGTAAAGGCCCCTTCAGTGATCACGCCTTGCTCTTCACGAAACAGGTCCGGCAAAATGCCTTTGTAGGTAACCTTCACCGTCTCCCCGACATCGGTTACGCCAAAGGTGACCGAAGCGTCCTGACTATGAAGGATAGAGCCTTTTTCAACGATGCCGCCGAGGCGAATGCGCTGACCGGGCTTCACATCAGCCGTCACCAGATCGCCGGGCATATAAAAATATGACGCCTTCTGGCCCAGCGCCACAAAAGTCAGCGCTGTTGCGGCGCTCAGAAAAACCAGTCCGCCCAAAATGACCGCCAGCCGTTTCTGTTTGCGGGTCATTGAACCTGCTCCATCATTTCAAGACCATTCGAGGCCGCAAAGGCAATGAGCGAACGGGCCGGTTCCGAATCGGCTCCCAGAGCTTCAACGCCGCGGCTGAGCGCATCACGCGCTCTATGCTCATCGCCCAGCACCAGATAGGAACGCACAAGCTGCTTCCAGCCTTCCCCGTCAGCCGGGTTTTCACGCAAGCGCTCGTCCAGTCGTTCCACCATGCCGGAAATCATCTCGGCACGGTCCTCACCGGAAAGAGCGGCAGCCGCCTCAACCTCTGCCTGCCCGGGACCACGTTCATTGACTTGCCCGACCACTTGCCCGGCCACTTGCTCCGCCTGCGCCAGCGCCCGTTCGGCAGCATTGCGCCATGGCGAACCTTCCACAGCAGCATCGCGTATTTGCGTCCAGCCGGCAATGGCTTCTGCCATGCGTCCTTCCTGAGCCAAGGCCATGGCCAGAAAAAATTGTGCTTTGGGGTTTGCCGGATCATGCTTCAAGGCCGCCTCGAAAGCGGCGCGCGCCTGCCCGGTAATTTGGCCGCCAGAAGCACTGGCCAGCGCCTCGCCCAGAGCCGACTGCCGCTGTGCATCCGAACCAGAAAATTCAATGGCCTTGCCATAGGCTTGTGCGGCATCATCAAAGCGCTGCATCCGCATATAGATGGGAGCAAGAACCTCCCAGCCACGCCCATCGGAAGGATTGGCAGCCAGATGTGTTTCGGCCCGTGCAATCAGTTCATCAACCGTATTATCAACCAGATTGCGCGCAAGACGTTCCTGAAGTGGCTGTGAGGGAATATCAGGCGAGCCAAGGCGGGCATAAACGCCCCAACTGATCAGCGGCACGGCCAAAACAGCTGTCACGGACACGAGCCGCAGACTGAAAGGGCGCTGTTTCTTGTCCTGTTCTTGTCTGCTGGCTGAAAGGCGCAAAATACGCCGTCCGATTTCAGCACGCGCCTGCTCGGCCTCAGCCTGCTGGATCAGCCCGCGGGCAAGGTCACGCTCCAGTTCGTCAAGCTGATCACGGTAAACTTCCAGATCATGATCTGCATCGGAAATTCCAGATACGGGCTGCGCCGCAAGTGGCAGCAAAACTGCCAGGCTCGCACCCAGTGTCAAGACAGCGGCAATCATCCAGAACAACATGATGCCTAAATAGCCTTAGCGCCCTGCGCTGCCAACCTGAAGAGGCTGCGACCCTTTGGCGGCTTCATGAAAATGATAAAAACAGCCCCTCACGCCTGAATTAGAGCGCCGCGCGTCCTGTCGGACGCACAAAGGACGCTCTAACTCTTTGAATAAGCATCGGAATTATCCAAAACCGATTCCACTTTTTGGTCCGATGCTCTAAAAAATCAGGTCAGTGGCGACCAACTGCCATCTGCATTGCGACAGGCGGTGCCACGCGCACTCGTGCCTGCCCCGCCCGCATAGACTGTGTGTTTATATTGGCGGCAATCCTGCGAGCCGACACGATAGGGCTGGGCCGCAACAACTTCGCCATAGCGACCAGACTGGCCGCCTCTCCAGATCACCGGCTGGCCACCTGGCGTATATTCAAGCGCCTTGTATTCAGCTTCCAGCGCACTGCGCTTTTCGCTGGCCGACAGCCCTGCCCCGACCGAACCGCTGACAAGACCGCCGCCCATGGCGGAAATGGCTGTTGCAGGCACATTCGCGCCCCCGGCCGCTCCTTTGCCAAAACCAGTCGTGCCGCAACCGGCCAACACCAAGGGCAAGGCCACCAGAACCAGACGAATGTTCATTTTGTCACCTGTATGCGAGAGCTATTGCCCACATAGTCAATCTGTGAAAATTCAAGACGGCTCATTCGATCCTTCGCAACCGGACAGTGGCTTTCAATCCGCCAAACCTGCTCTGCTCCAGACCCAGCCACCCACCATATTCATTGACCAGATCCGTCACAATTGCCAGCCCAAGTCCGGTTCCGGGCTTGCTTTCATCCAGACGCTGGCCACGCCTGAGCGCCTCACGCGCCTTGTCTGGCGGAATACCGGGACCATCATCTTCAATATGGATTTCAAAACTGTCCGGCTGCCCCTCTATGGCTGGCGCCAACACCAGCGACACAAAAACCTGACTACGCGCCCATTTCATCGCATTTTCAAGCAAATTGCCGAGCAACTCTTCCAGATCCGCGCGCTCACCGGCAAAGACAATACTGTCTGACGGCAAGCTCAGCGACAATTGAGTGTTCGGGTTCAATTTGCCAACCACCCGCACCAGGCGCTCGATCAGGGGGTTGACCGATGTGCGGTAAACAACGCTGTCACGCTGTGCGGCAACACGCGCCCGTTGCAGATAATGCTCCACCTGCTGCTGCATGGAAGACGCCTGCTCGGTAATCAGCCTGCCTTTTGCGCCGCCAAGGGCATGCCCTTCATTTATCAGAACCGCCAGCGGCGTCTTGAGCGAATGGGCCAGATTGCCCACCTGTGTGCGGGACCGCTCCACGATACGGCGATTGTTTTCAATCAATGTATTGGTTTCATTGGCCAGCGGTTGGATTTCGGCAGGAAAGCGCCCATCCAGCCGTTGCGCAGTCCCTTCACGCACCATCGCCAGCGCATCGCGCACACGCCGCAACGGTTTTAGCCCATATAAAATGGCAATGGCATTGATGGCGATCATGCCAAAACCGAAGATGGACAGATAAATAAGCAGGCTGCGCTGGAAGACAGAGATTTCGCTTTCCAGTTCGCTTTCATTGCCCATCACCCGAAAGCGGGCAATCTGGTTTCCCGTGCCCAGCACAAACTCGCTTTCAAAAACCGCGATTTGTTCTCCGCCCAAGCCATCAGCAAGATAGCTGCGCTGGAATTCGACATTAAAAGGCACTTCATCAGGATGCGGCGATGGAATGGGATCTGTCATGGAGGAAGAATGCAACTCTCCGCTCAAACCTTCCGAGACAGGTTCCACAGACCAGTACCAGCCGGAGCGCGGTTCGGAAAAGCGCAAATCACCAAGATCAGGCGTTCCCATCATCCGGCCATCGGCTGAAATGCCAACCGAACTGATCAGATTGAAAAGATGTGCTGAAAGCAGGCTGTCGAAACCCCGTTCACTGGCCTGCCGATACAAAGTGGTGATGAGCGTAAAGACAACAATCAGCGCCAATATGGCCCAGATGCTCGACAGCGCAATAACCCGGAATGTCAGCGAGCGGGGCCAGAGCCGCATCTGCGCGATTCTGCCAAACCATCTGGCGGGTTTTGGCTTTGATGCGGAATATGTATGCAGCTTTTGCGAGTTCAAGCCTCCGGCTCACGGATACGATAGCCCATGCCGCGCACGGTTTCGATCAGATCGATGCCGATCTTCTTGCGCAACCGTCCGACAAACACTTCAATTGTATTGGAATCACGATCAAAATCCTGATCATAAAGATGTTCCACGAGTTCGGTTCGGGAAACGACCTTGTCCATATGGTGCATGAGATAGGCCAGCAGGCGAAACTCAAGTGACGTCAGTTTCAGCAGAACATTATTGACATCCACCTTCGAGGTTTTTGTATCCAGACGCAACGGCCCGCAAACAAGTTCGGCCGAAGCATGACCGGCAGCCCGGCGGATAAGAGCGCGCAGCCGCGCCAAAACCTCTTCAATGTGAAACGGCTTGGCCACATAATCATCGGCACCTGCATCGATGCCGGCAACCTTGTCACTCCAGCGATCGCGGGCGGTCAGCATCAGAACCGGCATTTTGCGCCCGTCCCGGCGCCAGTGCTCCACCACGCTGATGCCATCCATTTGCGGCAGGCCGATATCCAGAATCACGGCATCATAAGGTTCGGTATCGCCCAGATAATGGCCTTCCTCCCCGTCATAGGCCTTGTCGACCACATAGCCGGCATCAATCAGGGCATCACAAATCTGCCTGTTGAGATCCTTGTCATCCTCAACGACGAGCACACGCATGAAACTGTTCCTGCTCTATGAAATACATCTTCATTCCATTGAAATGAGACATAAAATCAGCCCTTGGGCACCACGATTTCGGTTCGCCGGGGCCGCTCCCCGCCTTTTCCGGGAACCAGCACGACAATCACGCATACGGCCTGCCCGCCCCGGTTGGCTTCGGAAGCCTTGGCCAGCGTGCCGCCATTTTGCGCAGCAACCCGTTGCCCGACCGAGTAACAATCTGCTGCCGCAACCGGCGCGGCAAATACCGCGCTGGCGCACAGCGCAAACATTGTCAGGCGGATCATGTTTCCAAGTTTTTCCATACTCACCGCTCTAACCTGCCATAGCTGAACGTGAAATGAATATTGAACGCATTGGATATGTCCCCCACAGGCTTGCCGGGATTAATCTTATCCTATTCGATCCTTGGCGGACAACCTGCCAAAAATAGCAATCAGTCCGGAAACGGCACTAACCCCTTGCAAAACCGTATCGGTTATCAGGCCGCCATCACCAGCCTCCACCGGCAGACCGCTTAATCCGGCCGCACCGGTCAAAACGGTGATCAATGACGCCCAGATGGTTCGGGAAAAATACCAGGGTTTTATTGCAATCATCACTGGCTCCTTTTGCTCATGACTTGTTATTTCAAATGATGGTCAGGCGTGAGGTTCGCGCCAGGCCCCATCCGGTTGGCCCACCAAATTGCTGCACTGTCAGATCAAGCATTGATGGCATCACGCCAAAATCTTCGACAATGAGTGACTGCGGATACAGCCAGCCTTGCGTGTTCACCACCTGTGTGCGCACCACATCACCGTCAGGAATGGCAATCGTGACCTGATATTCCTCATGAGATTCTCCCAGCGGAATTTCCGGCATTTCCCAGCTATCGGCATCCAGTCGGCTGCGACGGATCCACGACAAATGCACATCATCTGCCCTGCGCTTTGCTTTCAGGTGGACGGGTGAAAGCGGCATTTGTGCCCGCAATCCGCCGCGGTGTTTTTCCGTCACAAAATGCAGGTCGGAAATCTCCATGGCAGCCGGGCCGACCTGCCAGTTCAACTCAAGCCCGATTTCAGCCGTTTGCAGCCCGGCCGGAACCACCGCCTCATCAAGCAGAACAAAATCAGCTTCGGCCGGTGCCCCCGCCAGCATCGCATCCGTAGTGCCCGACTGCCCCCGCAGCAGATGCGACAGACGCCATTTTTGCGCTGTCACCTCATCAGCCTGCCTGAACTGCAAAATTTCCCATGCCCCCGTTGCCGAGCGAACCGCCGCCACATTGGCGCCATTGAGCATCTGAAGCAGGCTCACACTTTGTGCATCGGCATCAAACAGTTCAACCATGATGTCGGCGCCTTGCGTCAGCCGCCCCTCAACCCCTGCAGGCAACGGCTCCAGCAAATGCCCCAGCACCGCAGGCCGGGAAATAGCCTGCCGATAGACAAACCCCTCGCTTTCAGGTGAGGCAAACACCGTCTGGCTGCGCCATGGCTTTTGCCAGGCGGCGATACGAAACTGCTCTGTTTCAGCACTTCCACCAAGGGCTGCTGGCAAATCGAGGAACAGAACATGCGGCGACCCGGCAAGAATGGGAGCGGGCAGGCTGCCCGGCAGAACCGCCTCACGCCAGGGAGCAGGAATGGCTACCTGTATCTGGCGCGCCTCCACCCTTCGTGTCACACCATCTTCAATATTGGTGACAATATAACTGGATGAAGCCCCTGAAGAGGGCAGTTGCACAATCGCGCCCGGCAAAATATCGGCATTGGGTTGAGCAATGGCAAAAGAGGTGGTTTCGCGCTGATGCCATATGCGCCTTAGCCAATCGTCAAGCAGAGCACCCGCTTGCCCGGCCTCGATCACGCCGGGAAAATAAATCATCTGCTGTCTGCTGCCTTGCACACCATCGCGGGTACGCCTGACCGTTGCCACCTGATAATCATTGGCCGGGTCGACAAAACTGAGCAACGCCTCAGCAGGCAGTTCATGATCGGGGTTGCGAACCGTCTCCATAACAGCCACCCCATCCTCAACAATGAGTTCATCCACCATGAAAGGAGGGTTTTTGCCTGCGCCCGCCTGCTCAATGATCAGTTTTGCGCCCACCTCACAGGCACTTAAATCAAACAGATCAGCCAGCGGTTCAAGTGCGGCACGCGCCGTTGTCGGGTCAGCAATGACATAGCCGCTCACACTGCCGCCAGCCTCGCCAATAACAGCATCCCCATAGCCATGATCTTCAAGAATTGCCGCAACCAGCGCCCCAATATCAGGATTGCTTAAACGTCCGTTCAGCCAATGGCCGCGGCTCCAATGCTTGCCATCAGACCAAAGATCGACACGCTGCGGGAAAGCCGGAAAAGGACGCGCATCCCATGCCCACAGGTAAATCCTTTCAGGATCAACCATGCGTTCACTATAAATCGGTGACAGCGGATTTTTTGCACTTTGAAAACCAGCCCCTCCCGGCGACCAGTAAGACAAATGCGCTTCCAGAAAACGGCTCTGCGCCAGATCAGAACGCCCTTCATTGGAAAAATAAGGCGTCGAGCTTTCGGCAGATTTCGGGTCAGGAAATGCGTTTGGCTGGTTTGGTCCCTTGTCCACGGCCGGACAACCCAGTTCCGTAAACCAGACCGGTTTGCTTTCTGGTATCCATGCCGTTGGCGTTGAGTTTTCAACACCACCGGGCCGATCATAATGAAAATTTGCCCACCAGGATAAAATATCCTTGTAGCGAAATACCCATGGCCTGGCATATGCGCCATCATGGATTTCTTCGCGTGCACGGTCAATTCGTGCGGTATTATCTGGATAATACCAGTCAAATCCCTCCCCGGAAGCAATACCGGCACGAAGACCGTGCATATCATAGGGACCTGCAAAACCATCCGGGTTGCCGCCTGCATAATCGGCATCGCGCCAATCGGAAAGCGGCATGTAATTGTCGATCCCTACCGCATCGATGGCAGGATGCGCCCATAAGGGATCAAGGTGAAAAAACACATCCCCCGAGCCATCGGCAGGATGATGCCCGAAATATTCACTCCAGTCGGCTGCATAAGTCATCTGCGTCTGCGGCCCGATCACAGCGCGCACATCCTCTGCCAATGTGGCCAGTTGCTCGACAAAGGGAAAGGCGTTGGTCTGGTCGCGAAGTGTCGTCAGGCCGCGCAATTCGCTACCCAGCAAAAACGCATCGACCCCGCCTGCCGCCACGGCCAGATGCGCATATTGAAGAATGAAACGCCGATAACCCCAATCGGCTCCACCGCTGAAGGAAATGGTGTTTCCCGAACGAGAAAACTGGTTGGCTTGTGCCGAGCCACAAAACGCTGCCACCTGCGCCCGCGACAAAGCGGTGCAATCAGCCGTTTCAGGCTGCAAAGGGCCGGGATAACAGCTTATACGCCCGCGCCATGGATAGGCGGCCTGCTTTGTGTCCCCATAAGGATCGGCAAGCGTGTTGTCAGTTGGCACATCCATCATGATGAAGGGATTGAGCGTCACCTTCAGCCCGCGTGCCCTGATCTCGGCAATTGCCTCCATGACGCTGCGGTCCGAGGGCGTGCCGCCATAGGCTGGTCCCCCGTCATGGGTTGAAACAACCGCAGCCGTCTGCCGCAAAAGCCCCGACACCTGCCAGTTGACAGAAAAACCATCCTGCCTTGTGGTCGTCATCGGCCTGAGCTTGCACTGCCCGGCCCGCAAATCATCGCCAAACCACGCCACCACAAGCGCAACATGTTTCAGGTTCGGGCAGGTCTGCTGCAATTCATCCAGGGAGGCTGCAATATCAGTACCGGCAAACAGCATATTGCGGTTCAGATAAGTCTGTTCACCGGCGCGGCGGCGATTTGTCACCGGTCGTGTCGAAAGCCCATATTCGGTAGCTCCAGGGATCAAGGCCACGGCCTGTACGCTTTTGTGCAGCGCGCCAACCGGTTTTATCACCTCAAACTGCAATTGCGGGATGCGATTTCCAAAAGGGGTCAAATCCATCCGCTCGATCACGACATAGGCAGATCCTCGATAGGCTGGTGTATTGCCCGCCTTTTGTCTTGCCTCAATCAGCGGGTCCGGCGGCTGTATTTCGCTGCCGGTGTGAACCCGCAGTTCCAGTGTCTCCCGGTCGATCTCACGGCCATCCGCCCAGATGCGCCTCACGCCGCCAATCTCACCTTCACACAGTAAAAAGGCGGCATTGGCAAAATAGGAGTATTCGGTAACTTTTGGCCCCATCTTGCCTTGTCGGCGGGTGGAGCGACGCTCCTCAAAGCGCGTGGCCCAAATCAGCGTCCCCCCCAGCCTGGCCGTACCGTACAGGCGCGGAATGGAAGCGCCTTCCTCGGCGCTGAAGGGGCGTGCACTGGCAAGGCGCGGCCCCTCGATGCGCTGAGTGCCGTTGATCAGGCCCCGGTCGAGCACATAGCCCGCCATTGCCCCGACTGCAGAGCCGATTGCCCCGCCAAATGTCCCCAGAAAGCCGCCAAGATAAGCCCCGGCTGCCTGTAGCAGAATGGTCGCCATGAAACGCTCCGGCTTTGTTTAGGGGGTTGCCCTAAATATTTGGAAAAGCAAAAATCCCGGCAATGCGTCGGCGCCATTGCGGAACCAGAAAAGAGGTCACAACCCCGCCACCGCCTTCATAGGCATGAATAAAATGATCGTCGTTCACGCCAATGCCCATATGCCGGGCGGGCCAATGCGGTCGCCAGCGAAATACCAGCAACCGGCCATGAAGAGGCGCTTCCGCGCTACAGGGCCTGAAATGCTGCCTGACACCGGCAAGCAGTCTTTCCCCGCCCCCATCGCAATTCCAGTCAGGCGCATAATCATGCGGTGCAGGCAATTCATATTGGTAAAGAGCGCGCCAAACGCCGCAAATCAGCCCAAGGCAATCACAGCCAAGGCCCTTTGCACTTGCCTGATGCCGGTACGGAGTACCCATCCATGTCAGCGCCTCGCCCACCACATCGGCAGGCGTCATGGCACCACCGGCCCGCCGTCAAAGACGCCACCATCGGCAACATAGGCATAAGCCACATCATTGCCAGGCAGATGAGGAAAGCCGCGAAAATTCAGACCATTGGCAAATTTGGCCTTGCATGTCGCAAAGGAATGGTCGCAACCAGCCACAATAGAAAATCCATCACCTGCCCCCACATCAGGCCCGGTCGCAGTTTCCAGCGTCAGTATGGAAGACGCACCCTCAATACGATGATCGATGACCCGCACAGCCTGCCCGGCCCGCGCGCCGCTTATCCATGTCAGCACGCCAAATGAAAACCAGCCTGCCTCGATGCCCCCCAGACCCGACACCCGCATCACATCCGGGCCTTCAACAGCCTCAACCAGCCCCGCCCCGTTAAAGGCCGGCTGCTCAAGATTGACACCACAGCGCCCATCGCCCAGTTCTGCATCGCATTTGCGGGTTACATAGCGCCCATTAGGCTTGTCCAACTGGTGCAGCAGGCTTTCCAGTTCGGCAACAAAGCGACCATCCGAACGGGTAATCTTGCCGATAGTGGCTTTTCTGATCCGTGCAAAATGTTCCGGCTTGCGCCAGTTGACCAGAAATGTCTCGACAGTTGCGCCATCATAAAGTCCAGCGGCAATATCCTCATCGCGAATATGATCTGATGACAATGCGCCTTCGACATCGACCGTATCAACCGAAAGCCCCAGAGATTGCCGCGCTTCACTGGCGCTCAAGCCGGTCTGCGGCTCAAACACCATGCCGTCAACTTGCAGCTTGCAATCATGATCGGTGAAGCCAAATATGGCCCCGTCGCGACGTTCCAGCCGCCAGCAATGGCAAATGCTGGTCACAGCCTGCCCGAAATGGTCAAGCAATTGGGCAGGATAAGCGCTCATGGCTGCACCTCGATCAGGGGAATGGATGGAATTTGCCCGGCCTTGAAGGCTCGCAAGCTCAGCGATAATTGCTCGGTATCAAAGCGCACCGGCACATCGAACTCATAGCCTGCCGTCACCACCTGCCCGGTTGTCGGCACCTTGTCGGGTGCAAACACAATCTCCCCGGTTTCAGCATCAAAGCTGAAATTTTCTATCGGATTTTCTATCCCGCCCACGGCAAGCTGCATTGTGCCCGGCACTGGTTTTTCGATAAGCCGCCGATAGGCATCGGCCCCATCACCATAGGTTTTGATCAGTGCAAAGCGCTGCCTGACGCCATCCCCGGTTCCCAGCACCTGGTCAAAGGCCGTCACTTGTGCTTGTGGCGCACAGGATTTCATGTCGAAAGGATCACGAAAACGAAATGCGTGGAGCGAACCGCGGCGCGCCTCAAAAAAACTCAGCACCTCATGCAGATCGTCCAGCGAACGCAGCCCGGTGCCCGCATCATAATGGCGGCGTGAATGGGCAAAGCGCGCATTGCGTTTTTCGCGCCCCGAAGTCAGCGCCACAATTTCATTGCGGCGCTGCGGCCCGCCCGTTGCTCCAAACGAGACATGAAGCGGAAACAGCACATCATGAAAACTTGCCAATTCAGACATGCAGCACCTCAAAAAGTCCGGCTGCCGCGTGACACGGCCCGTGCCAGCATGCCGGTGATCTGCGCTTCAGACTTGCGAAAAGAGGCAGCGTCCTGGGCGCTCACATTAAAAATCACATTGACCGGCGCACTGGCCCCACCGGCTGCAACCCCAAGACTGCCATCAGACCCGCGCCGCAGCGGTAAAATGGCCTCGCTGCCCGCCTCGCCCATCAGGCCGATCTGCCCACCTATCGGGAAATAGGTGGGCGACGACACCACCCCGCCAGAGGCAAAAGGCACCACTCCACCCTTGGCAAAGGGCAGCGCCCCGCCCAGTCCGCCCAGAAGTCCGGAAAACAGCGAGCCAGCCAGTGTCTGCAGCGGTTTCAAACCTTGTGAAAGCGCCATGCCGGCAAGGTTGAGCGCCAGTTTGCGCAGCACATCATCCAGTTCCTTGCCACCCACCACGGCCTGTTTCATGGCCCCGGCCAGATTGGCGCCAAAGCCGTCAGACAGCTTTTCCAGATTGGCAAGTGCTGCCTGAAATGGCGCAATATCGGCCCGGATAGCCACATTGACTTCTTCCGCCATCATCAACCTCATCCTGTGTTAGAGCACTTTTTGATCGGGGAAAGCGCGCATCAACCCGGCCAGATCGGCGCGCGCAGGCGCTGCCTGTCGTCGTTGCGAAAAAGGCCGTGATGCCCGCTCAAATTCGATCGGGGTCATGGCCCAGAACTCTTTTGGAGACAGCCGCAGCAGGCCAAGGCCGGTTGCCATCACCTCATCCCAGGGAAAGGCTTTTCCTTCAGAAGAAGCTGGCACAGCCGCTGCGGCGTTCAAGGGCGCGGCGCGTCATCTTCCTGTGCAGCGCCGCCAAATGTGGTGGTCAAAAGATCACTCACAATGGCGGCAAATCCCGCCACACCGCCTGCCACACTCATGCGCCCGACATCCTCATCGCTGATTGCTTCGCCCGCACCGCGCAACCCTGCGCCAATGATGCGCATCATATCGAGCGCCGAAAGCCTGCCGCTGGCAAAGCGCTCCACCAGCCTGCCCAGATCCTCCGCGGCAAAGGCCGCTTCCAGTTCAGCCAGTGCTCCCAATGTCAAGCACAATCGAAAAGACTTTCCATCCAGTTCCGCAGCAATCTCACCACGTCTGCGATTGGCGCTCATGGCGCCACCACAAAGCTGACCGGTCCCGCCGATTCCAGCGCCATCTCGAAGGTGATTTCACCATCATGAGCACCGGTATATTCAAGCAATGTGATCTGGAACGGGCCTGAAATGATGCCAAAATCAGGAATGCCAAGCTGCCAGTCCACAATGTCACCGGCAAAAAAGCACTGGCGCATCAGCGCATCGGACTGTGCATCCTTAAAAATGCCCGAACCGCTGACAGCCGCCCGCTGCACACCGCTTCCGGCCAGCAATTCACGCCAGCGTCCACTTGAATCTGCATCGGTCACATCAACGCTTTCACTGTTGAAGGCAATGCGCTTGGTGCGCAGACCGGCAACGGTAACAAAAGCCCCCAGCCCGTCAGAATCGATCTTGAGAAGAAGGTCCCTGCCCTTCTGTGCGACCATATCGGTCTCCCTGATTGTACATAAAATGAAAAAATTCAGACTGCGCTTTCGGTAACGGCGCGCAGCCGCAAGATGCCGTGGTGAATAAAAATATCGTCGTTGAAACTCACTTCGGCAGAAACGAAATGAAAATTCACCAGATGCTGCTCTTCAAGCACCAGCGATGCCGCCAATGCGGCCCGCACCGCATCAAGGATGGCAAGATTTTCCTTTCGGCCCCTGGCCTTGGACCAAACATGGAGCGTAATCAGATGCTCAAGCCCGTTTTCGGTCGAGGTGCTCCAGTCAAACACGCTTGTCCGGCCAAAGGTCACATAAGGGAAAGCCGCATCGGTGGGCGCACGGTCGAAAATGCGCGGCCCGCCCAGCAAGGCGACAAGTGCTGCATTGCCGCTCAACACCTCAAACATTGCTTTTTGCACATCAGCGCAGGCGGCTGTCATTGTTCCCCTCCCTTGCCTGCCTTGCTCCATCGCCCAGTTCAGACGAGTTCATCTCAGCTTTTTCAGCCAGTTCATGGGCCTTCCAGCGCAGCGCGCGCACCAGCGCGTCAACCGTCAAGGCAATGCTCATCTTCATGGCTCCCCCTCTCTGGTCCGGCAGACCAGATAGCGCCCGCTCTCATCGGGGTCGTGCAAGGTCACAATCTGGAAAACACGGCTGCCACGCCG
This sequence comes from Aquamicrobium segne, assembly GCF_042656785.1. Classification (NCBI taxonomy): domain Bacteria; kingdom Pseudomonadati; phylum Pseudomonadota; class Alphaproteobacteria; order Hyphomicrobiales; family Phyllobacteriaceae; genus Aquamicrobium; species Aquamicrobium segne. Next base: position 387,443 of record NZ_JBHSLL010000012.1, on the reverse strand, counting down.
AAAGCGCATATTGCTTTCAATGGTCTGGCGCTTGCGCAGCGTGATGCGATGCGTCACCGCCTCCATCTGTTTGTCAGCCCCAAATCGGCTTTCAGCCGCCAAAGGCTCGATACGCGCAAAGATGGTCGCAATTTCAGTCCAGTGTTCAGAAAATCCACCCATGCCATCCGGTATGGCTTCAGGCTTTTCCAACGCCATTTCCGTGCGCAATACACCCGGATTGAGAAAGGAGACCATCATCAAAGCCTCCTTGACCGAAACGGCGCAATCAACCGGTCATATCCGCCCGGATAATCCACCGGCTGGTCTTTAGGTCCAAAAGCTGTGCGAAACTCATACCAATGCGCGACAAGCAGCAGGATTGCACGCTGCAACAGGTCAGGAACATCAGTACCCACCTCACCAAAACCGGCAACAAAATCAATCTCGACACCATTCATGCCCCGCAAGGCCACAGGTGCTGTAGCAAACCGGATACGGGCCGGGCGTGAAACAATATCGCCTTGATAGCTGGCCGGATTGACCAGTGATGCCTCACCATCGGGTCCATAGACGGTGACCGACACAATTTCACGCACCGGATGCAACGGGATCATGACCACATGATTGCGCGGCCATGTATCCAGAACCAGGCGCCAGCCTTGCTCGACAAGAGCCATGCCGGTTGCCCGTTCCACCTCCTCGCGTGCTGCGCGAACAAGGCCCGAAAGCAGATCATCCTCGCTGGAATGATCAAGGCGCAAATGCGCCTTTGCCTGCGCCAGCGTCACCGGTTCGATGGAAGGCTCCACGGTTTTTATCAGCGTCATGCAATCGCCTTTTACTAGAGATAAAAAAGCGGCCCTGGTGGAGGAAACCGGGGCCGCATCAGCAGGTCTGAACAGCTTTGAACAAGCCTCAGTCCGTACCGAATTTGATCAGTTTGATGGCGTCAAAATCCTGTACGCCGCCGCCCACACGCTTGGTGGTGTAAAACAGCACATAGGGCTTGGCCGAATAGGGATCGCGCAGCACACGCACACCCGCACGATCAACCACCAGATAGCCACGGGAAAAATCGCCAAAGGCAATCGGCGTCTTGTCGGTGCCAATGTCAGGCATATCCTCGGCTTCAACCAGTGCAAACCCCATCAGCATGGCGCTTTGGCCGGGGCCTGCCGGCGGCTGCCAGATATAATTGCCGTCACTATCCTTGAGCTTGCGGATTGCCGCTTGCGTCTTGCGGTTCATCACCCAATGCGCATTCTGGCGATAACCGGCCTTCAACGCATAGACCGTATCAATCAAGATATCGGATTCATCATTAGCGGGAAAATCACCGGCCACACCGGTTGCCTTGTAGCCAATGGACCCCCAGGCCCAGGCGCTCTCATCGACAGTCGCATAATCGAGAAACCCTTTGGGCTGATTGATGCCATTTCCTGAAACAAAGGCTGCCCCTTCCTGCTCGGCAAAAGCTGCTTCCACCTCAGATGAAATCCACTGGTCAAGATCAACAATCGTATCTTCCAGCAGCGTCGCGGTTGCCGCTGGCATGGCGTAAAGCTCCATGGTCGGAAACTGCAATTCAGCCAAAGTCGCGGTATTGGTCTGTGTGCGCGCGGCCGTCTCCGCCACCCAGCCAACGGCTGGACCATTGATTGAAAAAGGCTTTTTCAACACGGCAGACGACACCTGCCGCACCGAAGCAATGGCGCGAATTGGCGACAAGGCAGCCAGGCGCTTGCCAATTTCAGTTTCCGTTTCCGGCGGCACCAGATAGCCACCATCCGGACCCGACCCATAAGACATGGCCTTGGTATCCAATGCGCGCAAATGGCGGTCATCGCCGCTACGCATATAAGCGTCAAAAGCCTGCTTGTGTTCACTGGGCAGCATCTGCTGCTCGCGGTCCAGAACCGGCCGCGCCCGCTTCAGGGACAATTGGTCGATTGTGCGTTTTTGCTCGTCGAGCGCCTGTGAGATGCGTTCCACCTTTTCGGTGGTCAACACATCCGCACCAAGACGGCTTTCCATTTCGGCAAGTTTTTCATCATTGCTTTGCCTGAAAGCCTCGAAGGTGGACATGAACTCGCCAAAGGCGTCCTTCAGATCCAGATGGTCGCCACTCATGGTCTTGGTCTCAAGCGGCTGAACAGATTGCGATGCACTCATAAAGAACGTCCTTTCGGGTTGATGATGTGAATGGCATGGTAAATTTCTGCGGCAAGCTGCTGCAGCCCCGTGTCTTTGCCACCAGTTTTTGGGCCGGCAGGCTTTTGCTGCGGCCGCGCCTTGACAGAAGCGATGCGGGCAGCAGGCTGCATGGGAAAGGTCACGACCGAGATTTCCCACAGATCGGCTTCGATGATATGGCGAATGCCACGGGTTACATTGCGTCGGGTGCGTTGCGCCTTGAAGCCAATGGAAAGCCCGTCCAGCGCACCGCTGCGCAACAGCGCCAGAACCTCAGTGGCGCGCTGCACACCCGGTGTCAGTTGACCGCGCACAAACAGGCCGCGCCGGTCCTCGCGGATTTCAGTCCAGATGCCGATGGGCTGTTCTGCATTATGCTGGTAAAGCATGCGGATGCCGGAAATCTTGCGCTGCCTGAGCGATCTGGAAAAAGCTCCCGGCTCCACCACATCCTTGCCCAGATCGACAATGCCAAACAGGCTGGCATAGCCGCAAAAATGGCCGTCGGCCTCCACCCTGTCCACGGCAAGATCGGCAAATTTGCGCTCAAGCTGTTTTCGGGCAGGATCAGTTGTCATGCTCATTTTCGCCTTTTTTCATACGGCGCAACTGCTCCGATCCGTATTGCTCCAAAAGCTTCAACACAAAACCCAGCGCCCACCAGGCGCAAAGGCTGGCCAGAGCCGAACCCATCAGCACCATTTCAAAAGAGCCGAGGCGCTCTTCAATGCCGAGATCATTTGCAACCTTGAGGCCAACCGTGCCGCCAAAAACGACGCCGCACATCACCCCCACAATGAAGCGTGATGCCGCCTCGCGCCGTCCTTGCGGCAGAATATAGACGAGCGAGGCCGCCGATCCGGCAATGGCCCCCATGCCTTTGGCCGCCCACAGCCAATTACCTTGCGACATGTCAGTCATGGCACGTCTCCTTCATCGACATGGCGCGGCTGATAACCCACAGCCTCGCGCTTTTCATCTTCACTCAAGAAGGAAGCAGCCTCCAGACGCGCCCACAGCCCGTCCCGGTCACGCGCCAGTCCCTCGATCCGGTCGGCGTCGTACCAGAGCCTCAAACCCGTCCCGAACACGGGTCCCAGCCAGGCCGAAAGGTCGCGGGCAGTGCGCGCCACCAGCGGCAGAACTGTCAGCCGATAAAAGGCCCGATTGGCTTCCTGATAATTGGCATAGGTATTGTCGCCGGGAATCCCCAGCAGCATGGGCGGCACGCCAAATGCCAGCGCAATGTCACGGCTGGCCGAATGTTTGGCCTCGACAAAATCCATGTCGCGCGGCGTCAGCCCCATCGCCTTCCAGTCAAGGCCGCCTTCCAGCAAAAGCGGCCGCCCGGCCCGTGTCGCACCTGAATAGCCATGCTCCAGTTCAGCTTTCAGCCGGTCAAACTGCTCGTCGGTGAGATTGCCGCCCTCTTTAGGGGCATAAACCAGCGCACCGGATGGTCGCGCCGAATTATCAAGCAGCGCCTTGTTCCAGCGCCCGGCAGCATTATGCGTATCAAGCGCCATGAGCGCTGCTTCCAGTGGCGGAAATCCGTAATGATCTTCCAGCGGATGAAACAGCGACAGATGAATTGCAGCGCCCGCATCAAGCATGATCCGCCGCTTTTGCGCCCCTTCCCGATGGTCAAGCGCCACCGGCCATCCGCTCGTATCGGTTGCCACACGCACCCGGTCGGGGCGCAAAAGATACAGTTCACGCGCCTCTATTGCTGCCTCGACCAGTTCGACATAGCCATTGCCGGATAAAAGCAGATGTCCGTAAAGCACCTCTAGAAAAGTAGCCCCCGCCTGCCGCTGGTTTGGCCGCTCCAGAAGATCAAGCAGTGGATGGGTTTCAATTTCGCGACTACCCTCATAAAGCAGCCAGGGAATATTTGCAGCCGCCTCAGCAATCAGCCGCACGGCCCGATGCACAATCGGATTGCGCATAAAACCTTCACGAGCCAATGTTGCATAATCGCGCCGGGTCCAGCTTGCCTCGCCTTGCGCATGAAATGCGATGAAACCAGTGCCAGCAGCTTCCTTGGTTTCAAGACGGGCACCACCATTGCCCGTATTTCGGGACCAGGGCCATTTCCAAGCCATTGCAAATCCTGTCAGTTAAAAATTTGAAATGATCTAAATAAGATCACGAATACGCGGTGCCGAAGCCCGACTTAATGTCAGTTCGGTAATGGCCCAGACCAGCGCATCCATACGGTCTGGTGAGCGGCGACCGGGCAATCCATCGGGGCCAAAATCGCACATTTCATCTTCCAGTTCAGGAAAGCGCACCGCATGGCGTACCCTGCCTTGCTGGTAAAGAGCCGCCACCGGCTCAGCCCGCAACCACTTGCCACGGCTGGCCCGCACCGGCTTTACCGGCACAGTCGGGTCAACCGTGTGCAGAACTGCGGTTGCCATTTCACCGCCCTGATTAACCTCAACCACAAGGCAATCTGCCTGTAGCCGGTGAAACAGGGCGATCGCCTTTGTCGCCCAGTGCCGGGGCTTTGCCGCACGCACGGTTTCATCCGCCAGCACCACGGCAAAACCTTGTGCATCCAGCCCTGCTGCAACAATCCCGCAGGCATCCGAAGTCCGGTGTGAACTTGCCGGTGGGTCAACCGCCACCACAATACGTTGCATCTGTTGAGAGGCAGAAGGCGCCAGCGCCTGTTCCAGCATGGAACGCGACCACAAGGCGTCCTCCCGGTCCTCGATCAGTTCACCATCCAGTTCCTGCCGGCCAAGCCGCGTGCCCTTGTAACGGCGCTCGATCGCCTCAATGAAACCGGGCGCCAGATTGGCGCGGTTTTCATGCGTGCCAAGCCTTGTCAGCATGATTGCGGGGTCCGCCAGCAAGCGCTTCATCAGCGGTGTTGGGCGCGGTGTGGTGGTCATCAACTGGCGTGGCCGCTCACCCAGCCGCAAGCCAAATTGCAACATGTCATAGGTTGCCTCGGCATTTTTCCATTTGGCCAGTTCATCGCACCAGGCAGCCGCAAATTGCGGCCCGCGCAAGCTTTCAGGGTCTTCCGAAGAAAATGCCTGCGCCACAGCCCCGCTTGGCCATAAAAGCCGCCGCCGTGAGGCCTCATAGCGGGGCCGGTCATCGCGGGCGACGCTGGCAATGCCAGATATGCCATCAATCATCACCTCACGCACATCACCCAGCGTCTCCCCCACCAGTGCAATCAGCCCATACCGGTTGCCGGGCCGCGCAAAAGGCGGCAGGCCCCGCGCCAATGCCATCACCCATTCCGCCCCCAGCCGGGTTTTGCCAGATCCTCGCCCACCCATCACCAGCCAGCCAGCCGGATCATGTCCCAGTTGAAGCTGATTGCCCCGCCCCTGCATCAGCCATTCACGAGCAGCTTTTCGTGCGGCTTGCGGCTGCAGATTTTTCCTCAACCATTCGCGCTGCGAGTTCCCCCGCAAGCTCGACAATACGCTCTTCGATCCGTCGCAGCGTCTCGGCAAGATTCTCATTATCCCTGATCTGATTCTCTTGGGCGGCCTCTTCCGGCCGCATGATCTCGCCAATCTTTTCCAGACCGCGGATCATGGCGATCAGTCCATCAATGGCGCTTTTATCGATAGCTGCGCCAGTTTCAGCGGCTTTTCCCAGTTCCTCAACTTTGCCAAGAACCATGCCGGCGGCTTTGCGAATGCGCACTGAAACATCCAGCGGGCCAGCCTCAACCAGCTTCCAGCCGCCTCTTGCCGCCAGACGCTGCAATCCGGCCTCAGATCTGCCACTGGCAAGCGCCAGAAGCTCGATTGTTGCATGTGCGCCTTCAGCCAGCATCCGCAATGCGTGCAAACGGACCCCCTGCCCGGTCGCTATTTCCGGCATGGTTCTTGCCCCATAAAAAAACCTGGAAAACCTGCTTTTAAATAAAGCCGTCAGCACCAGCCTGGAGCATTTTCGGTGAAAACAGGATCACCTCTAAAGTGAATACCCCAGACTGTTCTTTTGTGGACTTGGCCTGCGCCAGTCACAATTTCTTGACGATAACTGAACACTATCAGAACAGCGTTACGGTGTCAAGAATTTATTCCTAGGAATTTTTACTCTTTGCAAGAACCTGTCACAGCCGCATATTTCCCCTTGCCGGTCTTCACGCTATGAAGGAAAGTATGTAGATGGGCCCTTCTTGCCCCATGCAATCAGGCAGCTTACAAAATGGTCGCTCCTCCGGGGCCAGGAAAAAAACGTAATCGCATTGCCGCTTTTCTGCTGGCGGTTGACGCATGGCTTGATTCCACCCTTTATGAGGCCGGCTTCAAGCTGCGTGAATTCTGGGAATCTGCGACCATCTTCTTTCGCCGTTTCCGCGTCAAAGGCTGGCGGCGCGGGCTGATCGAACTGCTGAGCGAAGGCTTTTTTCTGGGTACGGCTGGCGCTGTTCTCATGCTCGCACTTGCCATTCCCGCTTTTGAGGAGACCGGCAAAGACTGGCGCGCCCAGGATGATTTTGCCATCACCTTCTTTGATCGCTATGGCAATGAAATCGGCCAGCGCGGGCTTATCCAGCGCGATTCCGTGCCGGTTGACCAGATGCCGGATCACGTCATCAAATCCGTTCTGGCCACCGAAGACCGCCGCTTTTTTGAACATTTCGGCATTGATTTTCTGGGCCTCATACGCGCCATGACAGAAAATATGCGCGCCAATTCCGTCGTTCAGGGCGGCTCCAGCATCACCCAGCAATTGGCCAAAAACCTGTTTTTGTCCAATGAGCGCACACTTGAACGCAAGATCAAGGAAGCGTTTTTGGCACTGTGGCTGGAGGCCAATCTTTCCAAGAAGGAAATTCTTCAGCTTTATCTGGACCGCTCCTATATGGGCGGCGGCACATTCGGCATTGAGGCAGCCGCTGATTTTTACTTCGACAAAAGCGTGCGCGACCTTGACTTGGCGGAAGCGGCCATGATGGCTGGCCTGTTCAAGGCCCCCAGCAAATATGCCCCGCATATCAATCTTCCGGCCGCCCGGGCGCGCGCCAATATTGTGTTGTCGAATTTGGTCGACAGCCACTTCATGAGTGAAGGTCAGGTCTTGCAGGCCCGCCGTCATCCGGCCGATGTCGTGGATCGTGACAATACCAAAAGCCCGGATTATTATCTCGACTGGGCTTTTGAGGAGGTGCGCAAACTGGCCGCAAAATCGCGCCAGCATTCATTGATTGCGCACACCACTTTTGACCCCAATATCCAGCAGGCTGCCGAGGAATCGCTGGAATTTCACCTGCGCCAATACGGCACGAGCTATAATGCCTCGCAAGGCGCCATCGTGGTGATTGAAAACAATGGTGCAGTGCGCGCCATTGTCGGCGGCCGCGACTATGGCGCCAGCCAGTTCAACCGCGCCACCAAGGCGTTGCGGCAATCCGGGTCCTCCTTCAAGGCCTATGTCTATGCGGCAGCCGTCGAACATGGCTTTACCCCCGACACCATTGTTTCGGGCGCGCCGGTCAGTTGGGGCAACTGGCATCCGGGCAATTATAATGGCGCCTCTGCCGGTCGCATGAGCCTGACCACGGCATTCGTCAAGTCGATCAACACCGTGCCTGTGCGGCTGGCGAAAGACAATCTGGGCATCAAGCCGATCAAGGAACTGGCCGAGGCGATGGGTGTGGAATCACCTTTGGAATCGCATCGCACCATGGTGCTTGGCACATCCGGCATGACCGTCATGGATCAGGCCACCGGCTATAGCGTCTTTCCACAAGACGGCATGAGTGGCACCCGCCATGGGCTGACCCAGCTTGTCACCCACACCGGCGACGTCATCTATGACTTTGCCAAGGACAGCCCTGCCCCCCATCGTGTCCTGTCAGAGCAAGCCACATCCTATATGAACACCATGCTGGTTCAGGTTCCCGTCATCGGCACGGCAAGGCGCGCGGCCCTTCCCGGCATTGTCTCCGGCGGCAAGACCGGCACCAGCCAGTCCTATCGCGATGCGTGGTATGTCGGCTTTACCGGCAATTATACCGCCGCCGTCTGGATCGGAAACGATGATTACACCCCCACGCGCGGCATGACCGGCGGCACAATGCCCGCCATGATCTGGCAACGCCTGATGGCCTATGCGCATCAAAATATCGACCTGAAACCCATTCCCGGAATTGCCCACCCCTTTGTCGATGCCACCATTGCCGCCAAGGCGCAGGAAGCGGCCAAGGCAGCCGCACAGGCACAGGCTGACCGCGAAGCTGCCGAGCGGCCGCTGGTCCTGAGCAATGGCAGCACCCGGCTTTTGCGTCAGATGAACCAGAAATTCCTGTCAGCCCCGACCTTGCGCCCGAATACAAAGCCGGAAACGGTGTCGTCCTTATGAGAATCCGGAATTGCTGCCGATGCTGAAAAAGGCAGCGCTTGTCCTTATTGTGCTCTTCATCGCCATTGGCGGCGGCGCTGCCAGCGTCTGGTATGCCTTGCATACGCAAAAGGGTGTCGGCGCCATTTCTGTCGGCCCCTGGACTGCTTTTCCCGATATTGGCTCTGTACAGGCCGACCCTTACACAAATGCCCGCATTGTACGTGAAGGCGTTCTGGCGCTTGGCCGTGCCGAAGGGCTTGCTTTCATTGCCGAATATGATTCCAGCGGCCAGCCCTTGTTGCGCCAGTGCAGCTATCGCATCGAAGGGCAATTGCCTGTTGCCCGGTTCTGGACCCTTTATGCGGCAGACCAGTCCTTAAATGTCATCAATACCCGGAAATTGCGCCCGGCTGCCCTGCATTCCCATCAGGTGCTGCGCAAACCGGATAATTCCGTAAAAATCACAGCATCCAGCCACCCCTCCCCCGGCAACTGGCTGCTGACGGTGGGGAATGGACCGCTATATTTCGTGCTCAGTTTCTACGACACCCCCATCGCCAACAGTACGGGCCTTTCAGACATTGCAATGCCGCACATCATCAGGGGCAATTGCAATGCGTAAGCTGTTCTATGCTGTATTGGTCGGGCTTGTCGGAGCGGGCATCATCCATATTCTGGTGCTGATGATGGTGCCTGACCTGTCCGAGCGCGATGCCTGGTCGCGTCTTGCCATGGCGTCGGGCCTGTATCGAATGAGTGCACTCGAAGCTGAAACCGGCGGTCAACCGGTGGTCAAATCCGTTGATCCGCTGTTTCTTGCTGCTGCCTGCCGGTTTGATCTTGCCGACGGCATGGTTCAGGTCAAAGCGCCCGGAACAGTGCCATTCTGGTCAATGTCGATCTATAATCGCAATGGCCACAATATCTACAGCCTCAATGATCACAGCGCCACCAATGGCAGGCTGGATCTGGTTGCGCTGACACCAGCCCAGATGCTGGAGATAAGACGGCAGATGCCGGAGGATCTTGATACTGCCATTTTAGTGGAAACGCCAATCACCCAAGGCATTCTTGTGGTGCGCGCATTTGTTCCCGATGAAAGCTGGCGTCCTGCTGTTACACGATTTCTGGAACAAAGTTCCTGCCTGCTGAAAGTACTCTAACATATAACACCTGCCAGACTGTGCCCGAGGGTTAACGGAGCGCTAACGGATCCCGGCTAATTTGATCCTGTTTTGCTGCGCAGCCCCTGTTGGCCTGCGGGTTTCATGACGAGTCGTTTTAAGGCGTATTCAGGTGTCAGCATCGGATTTCCGGAAAATCGCGATAGGCAAGGAAGCTGGCAAAGCCGAGCGTCTGTTTCGTGCAGCCATATCCGCCTATTGCGCACTGACCCGCCCTGCGCGCCGGGACATTGTGCAACTCGACGATCTCACCTTGCCCTTGTATGATGAGGTTTCTGCCGAAGGGCGGCGCTTTGCTGCGGCTGCTTTGTCTGAATGTGAAAGCGCACCTCCGGGACTGGTCAAACGTCTGGCCCATGAAGCTGTTGAAATTTCCGCCCCGCTGCTGATCCGCTCGCGCGCCCTCAATGATGTCGAGCTTATCGCGCTGATCGGACGTCATGGCCTGCCCCATGCCCTCGCCATTGGCCAGCGCAAAAACCTTCACCCGACAATTGCAAGTCTTGTTTGTGCATTAGAGCGCCGTGCGTCCTGTCGGACGCACAAAGGACGCTCTAACTCTTTGAATGAGCATCGGAATTATCCAAAAACCGATTCCACTTTTTGGTCCGATACTCTAAGCAAACCTGCCCGGCAATCAAGCCCGAAAACAGGCCCATACAAAAAGCCAGCCATTGATCAGGCCCGCAGCCAGCTTAGAACCATGATGGCTGACGGGCCGCAGGCGTCTTTTTCTGTCACACCGGCTACGTCCCAAACAGTCAGCAAGTTGCTTAAGGCAGCGCTCGACCCTGATAACAGCCTGTTCCCCACAGCCCTTGCACACATTTTGAATGTTGCACCGGAAATCTCTGAGAAAATTGCAGCATCGGCTGATCATTTTTTGCTGCTTGCCGCCTTGCGGGCACTGGAACTGAAAGAAGCCGAGGCGTTTCTCATTCTCAGCGCCGCTTTACCCGGCTCTTTTCCTGATATTGGCAGCATACGGCTATTTATCGAGCGCTACCGAAACCTTACTCCATTGGCTGCCACCGCAAAAATTGCGTCACTGCTGACAAACGATGGCAATCAAGGTACCGCACACACACAGACGCTGCGCGCCAGCTAAAGTATTTTGCAGCCAGATGGTGCCATCTGCGCTCACAAAATGCTTTAATTTCAATCTGCCAGCAGAATCAGGTCCTCAACGGGCAGCGAGCCGGATTCAATCTCCACCACCCATATATCAGGGTCAAAACGCTGCTCTTTTTCAAGGCGTTTCTCCAGCTCTTCAGGCATTTGTCCCTCGCCAATCCGCACAAACAGCCGCTCATTTGGTCGGGAACCATCATAGCTGGTTTGCGGAGCAGGCCCATAAAGCGCCAGTTCTCCCAAACGGTTGCGGGAAAGAACAAAGGCAGCCCCCGCCTCACTGGAGCCGCGCTTCAAAATAGCAGCAAAGCCACCAGAGCCAAACACGCGGCGCACCAGTGCAGCCGCCCAAAGATCGGTTGTTATGCGCATGTCAGATACTAGACCTCAAAACACGGTCAGGTTTTAGAGAATTTCTTGTCTCGTCGGAAACAGATAAAATGCTCTATTGCGTCAGCCCCACATCACGCATTCTGGCATAGACAGCAGCATCAGGCTCGCCGGTTACAGCAAGACCGAAGATCGACTGGAATTCACTGATTGCCGCTCTGGTGCGGGCGCCAGCAATGCCATCGACCTCAATATCAGCATTGCCAAAAGCGCGCAGCCCCATCTGAATCCTTGAAATCCGTTCCGTTGCAGAAGCAGGTTCACCTGCCACTCTTACCGACGCGGTCATCTCATTACGATTGGCCGGAACCGGAACGATGGTCATGGGCGATGCGCCAAGCTGCTCCAGCAATGCATCATCGATCACCCCGGTTTCAGCCAGCCCGACCTTGCGCTGATAGGTGGCAATGGCGTCGCGCGTATTGGGTCCGCTCAAGCCATCCGGCTCAGCCGAATAAAAACCCAGATCGCGCAAGGTCAGTTGCACCTGTCGCACCAGCGGGTCACCCGCTATCCCCTCGGGCCGGTCTGCCGGTTCCGGTCGTATGATATTGATGGTCGTTGATGGCTCATCAATCACGGAAACAGGAAAGCCTTCGACGCTTCTGGTGGCAAAAAAGGCACCAGAATGGGCAAAGGGCTGATACCAGAGCGCATTTGCCGACACATAAAACAATGTTACAAAGAACGCTGTCGAGCTGCCAACCAGAACGGGATTGCGCGAAATCGCGCCCCCCAGCGCCATTGCCCCACGCTGGATCATGCCCACACGCTGTACCGGCTTCTTTTTTACCTTAGCCCGTTTTACGGAGCGAGCCATTCATCTTCTCATTCTTGTTACTGATCTGTGCGGCCTGTGCCTGTGCCTGCGCCTGTTCTTGAACCTGCGCCAGAACCACCAGCCTGTCCTTATCCGCCTGTGGCCCATCAACTGGAATGCTTATTGAAACCGTTGTCCCCTCTCCTGGTACACTGTCGATGGAAAAGGTGCCTTCATGCAGCTTTACCAGCCCCTTGACCAGTGACAGCCCCAGCCCTGCCCCCTCAAAGCTGCGTGTATAATCATTTTGCACCTGAACAAAAGGCTGTCCGATCCGGGCCAGATCATCTTGTGCAATACCGATCCCGGTGTCGCTGACCCAAAAATGCAGCCGCGACCCGACCCGCTGCGCACCAATCATCACCTGGCCGCCCTGAGGCGTGAACTTGATGGCATTGGAAGCCAGATTGATCAGGATCTGCTGAATGGCACGGCGGTCGCCATTCACGTCCCCCATATCGGGAGTAACCCGCATTTCCAGTTTGACATCCTTGTTTTCAGCCTGCAACTGCATCATCGAGCGGCACATTTCGGCAGCTTCCATGAAGCAAAATGGTTCTGGATTGGTACGGTAAGCGCCCGCCTCAATGCGCGAAACATCCAGGATCGAGGTCACGACCTCCAGCAGATGCTGCCCCGAATCACGCACTAGGGTCACATATTCTTTCTGGCGCGGGTCCTTGAACGGCCCAAACATCTCATGCAGCAGCATATCGGAAAAGCCGAGAATGGCATTCAGGGGTGTGCGCAATTCATGGCTGACAGCAGCCAGAAACCGGCTTTTTGTCACTTCAGCATTGACGACATTTTCTTGTGCCTCATCCAGCGCCTGCCTTAAACTGACCAGTTCGCAATTGTCACGCAACAGCCCTAAGAAAACATCACCTTCTGCATCATTCTTGTGCAGTTCCAGAATGAAAGAGCGAAAGCCGACATCCTCACCTGCCACTTTCGGCAAGCGAAGCCGTATGTCTGCGGCCACTTTTTCCGCCCCGTCGCGCATATCGGCAAGCGCGTTCAAATAGCCAATCCGGTCGGCAATATGGATACGCTCAAATAAAGCCTCACCCAGCATCAGGTCAGGTGCAAGCCCAAGCACATGATGCGTATGCGCACCAGCATTGAGCACATCGCCTTGTCTGTTAAAATACAGCAACGCAGCATTTGCCAGCTTTTCAATGTCTGGTTCAAAACCTGATTCTGTTCTGGCCGCTCCTTGATGGAATATATTTTTGCGGGGAATAAATGTGGCCGCCCATGCCAGTGGCGCCAGCCAGTGCCAGAATGCCGGCTGGCCAAGGCCGGACATGCCCGTCTCTTTCAGCAAAAGGGGAATAAAAGCACCCAAAAAACCGGCCACCACGCTGGCTGCCACTCCGGCGACCAGCCAGCGTCGGGAGCGGCTGACCCAGAAGGCTTCTGCAGCAGGAACCGCCAGCAGCAAAGCCATCGGCGAAGCCACCCCGCCTGAAAAAGCCACCAGAACACCGATGACAAGCGCCGAAACAGCAAGAACCGCGCCCCCGATCAGCCCATCGCGCCCTGTAACCGACACCAGCAATGCTGCCAGCCAGAACATCCCAAACACAGCCAGAATTGTGGCAAGGGTTATCGATGCACCAAGGCTGGCGGTCACCAGCATGACGGCACTTGCCGCCACAAAAAACGGCGCGACAAACATGAAGCCGATAAAGCGCGCGTGACGTGTGCGCACATCTTCCCTGCTTACCCGGCCATCCACCAGACGCGTGCAGCTTTTTGCAACCGCATCAGGCAAACCAGCATATCTTGCTGCAACTGAACTCAACTTTACGCCTCACACAGACCCGCATTTGCAGATCATTCCTGATCGGCTCTGAAAATCGCATCCAGCCTTTAAGGAATGGATAAAGCTGAATGCCCAAGACGCAATTTGACGCTTTATTTCCAAAAAATGCGCCTGAATGACCAGCAATTTGCCCTATGGTAAATGACTGGTTAGCCATCAATGCAATCTTAAAGAGTGATGTTGAGCCTGTTCATATGCTAAAGGCTTAATTTTTTGCAGTGTCGCGCTCCGGCTCCATTTTGAACAAGCAGCCCGAACCTGGGCAAAATAGGCTTTAATTCAAATTTTAATAAAATTACCCGACAAGTTGAAATGCCTCTTTGGGATGATCTGGCTAAAATCATCCGGCTTTAAATATTTCAAAAATGAAGGCCATTATGGGTTTCCTGATCAGATTTGCGTTCTGGTTCTCGCTGGTCCTGCTGGCGCTGCCCTTCGATACGGGGCCAGACGACTATGCCCGTGAAAGCGTCAATCCTGTACAGACACTGTTTTTACCCGGCGATGCGGCGGGCGATCTTGTAAACATATGCAAAGACCAGCCCGAAATCTGCAAAACAGGCGTCTCTACAGTTCACACCATCACCGAACAGGCTAAAATCATAGTGGATCTGGCCCGCACCCTGGTTGAAGATACGCCCAAAAAGCAGCCTGAAACACCACAAGACCCTGTAATGACGGGCAGCGTTTCAACGAATAACTGATTTATCTGCCATCCTGCGCCTGTCACAAACCAGCATTTTACATTTTTTTACGTGACGTGCCAGCTTACCCGCACTATACCCGACAGCATGACGATCCAAAGCATCATTGAAGATTTTTCTCTGCTCGACGATTGGGAAGAGCGCTATCGCTATGTCATCGAACTTGGGGAGGCCCTTCCCGAGTTTCCACAAAGCGAGCGTACGGGAGAAAACAAGGTGCCAGGCTGCGTCAGCCAGGTCTGGCTGACGACAGAATATGGCAAGGGTGATGATCCCAAAATCATTTTTCGCGGCGATTCCGACGCACATATTGTACGCGGCCTTGTCGCCATTCTGCTGGCCCTTTATTCGGGTCAGAATGCCAGCCAAATTCTGGACATTGATGCGGAAGCTGTTTTACGCAAACTCGGGCTTGATGAGCACCTGACCCCGCAGCGCTCCAATGGCCTGCGCTCCATGGTCAACCGCATCCGCACAGATGCGCACAATAGCCGTCAGACCGTTTGAATTTTTTCCCAGTTCAAGGCCCGTGAAGGCTTGGCCGATAATCTTGCGCGCCCCAATGCAGCAGGCGTGTCGGCGCCGTTTTTGCCGATCCTGCATGTGGCCAGTAGTGGCGCGCCAGAGCACATAATGCACTTTTGAGCATAATCTTGCCTGAGCGGACCGGCCAGGCGCGTTCAATCTCCACCTTTTCCATGCCTTTCAGGAAGCAGCAAACATCGATCAACACCCCCGAAAGCTCCGGTCCCACGGCATGGATCGCCTTTTCAACCCGCATGCGTGCAGCAAGGGCTGCATCGGTCAATTCCGTTATGCCACCAGCGCCAGAGCGCTTTCCTGATGCAACACTGGCAATCCAGTTGGCGCCCAGCCGCGGCATGATCTGGCCGCGTGTATAGTCCGCGCGCAGCCGCTCACCGGCCTCAAATTCGCGTTGCTCCAGAAATGGCTGACCGGCCTTGTTGCGCAACCGCATTAATTGCCCCAGCGGCGATTCCGACAAATTGGCCAGAACCGGGCGCACTTGCCGATCTTCAGCAATATGGACAATTCCCAGATCCCGGCTGCCCGTTTGCCCCTCGCGGGCAACAGAAAGCGCGCGCGTCATCTCAAATCCGGTTCGCGTCAGTGCAAGTTCTGTTTCCTTCACACTGACAATGCCTTGCATGACCAGCCAGTCCAGCACGTTTTTTTCAACTGAAACAGCGCCTCTTTCATCCGCCTCAATGAGAAGCAGGTCGCCTTTGGCGGCCTGGGCAATCTGTCCAGAACCTTTGGCCAGAAACATCATCAGACGCTGCGGCAATTGTGTGAAATCTTTCTGCACTGCTCAATAACCTCCACGGTTGCGAAATGCCGCGGCGGCGATCTGTTCAAACATATGCACCACACGGTCAAATTCGGGATCATCGCGCAACTCTTCAATGATCTGGCAGGCATGCATGACCGTCGTGCGATCTCGCCCAAAGCCACGTCCCACATCCGTCATGGTCAGACTTAACACCACATGGGCAACATACATGGAAATCTGGCGCACGCGCGACACCGGCTGTGAAGTCCGGCCGGGTTTGCGCAACTCTTTCGATGACAGCGCAAAAAGTGCTGCGGCCATATCAATCAGGCATTCACACAGTTCCAGCGCAATCTCATCCTTGCGCTTTGGCAAGATGTGCACAGAACCGTCCCTCACGGGCTGGTTTACAGCCAAATGAACGGGATCATCAGGGATTACAGCAATATTTTCCTGCACAAGGCTCCTCCATAATAGGAATATTTTCTTTATAGGAGACTGCGAGCCACATGTGAACAAACAAAGAACATTTACTTTGGCGAATTCCGCTTAAAGCATTGATATTCAAGTCCATCTGATTTCTGTGCATGAGCAAACAAGCAATTTTACTCCCCGTCGCGGCAGGCGGGTGGAAAGTAAAACACTTGTTTTGCGGAGAAGATGAATGCGAGCACTGCAACGCGATGCCGGACAATTTGCAGCCTATAAGCAAAAAAGCGCGAAGGAAGCAGGTCAGCGAGTGGCTTTAAGACTGCTCTGCGGGCTTGATCTGGAAGAACTGACAGCCTGTTCGGCTTCAGAAAGAATCAAGCTAGTTGAGCGCCTCGACCGGTTGCTGAAACGCGAACGCCTCAAGGGGCTGAAGAAACATTGGAGCTATGATCTCAACCGCCACATTGCCTTGAAACAGGCTCGCGACCGGCTGCGCGCCCTCAAGCCTGTCTCTCAAACCGGGAACCAGCTTCCAGAATAAAGGCAGATATGAAAATAAAAAACGGCGCCTTTCAGCGCCGTTTTATCCTGCACCATCAAAAAAAAGATCAGGCCCCGGCACGCTTGCGCCCCAGCCCCATCTTCTTGGCAAGGTCGGAGCGGGCTGCCGCATAGTTTGGCGCAACCATGGGATAATTGGCATCCAGACCCCATTTCTGGCGATATTCCTCAGGTGTCAGCCCAAAATGGGCCATCAGATGGCGCTTGAGCGACTTGAATTTTTTGCCATCCTCCAGACAGATAATGTAATCATCATGGATGGATTTCTTCGGATTGACGGCAGGTTTTTGCGCCTCCGGCAATTGCGGCTCAGGCGCAGCAGCATTTTCAATACGCCCAAGAGCGGCATGAATATCTGCAATCAGGCCCGGCAAGTCCGACACGGGCACCGAATTATTGCTCACATAAGCTGCCACAATATCAGTTGTAAGCTCAATCAGCCCATTGGTCGTGTTCAAAGCGGCTTCCACATTGTTCATGTATAAGGTCCTGACAGGAGACGTATTGACAGCGCCGCCGATCTTGTCAGCGCACTTTACGGATTCCAGATGTTGAAACTGGATATGAAGATTCGCAATCTGCATCGAACCCATGAGCGGATATAACATTCAAGTCAACAACTTGCTGACTTCGAAAAACTGTAACTCCTTGTCAAAATCCTCCAGACCGGACTTGAACCTTAATGCCGGTCATGATCTTCACCAGACAAGAAAACCGGGATCACACATGATGACAACTGCATTTTTCAAACAGGCACAGGCCCCGCAACCTGAACAGCAGCCCTGCTCCGATACCCGGCATGGCATCACCCGCAATGATGAATATGCGTGGATGCGGGCACAGAACTGGCAGGACGTATTTCGTGACCCCTCGACACTGGACCCGGCAATCCGCGCCCATCTGGAAGCCGAAAACGCCTATCAGGCCCAATTGATGGAAGATACAAAAGATCTTCAAAAGTCGTTGTTCGATGAAATGAAGGGGCGCATCAAGGAAGATGATTCTTCCGTGCCCATGAAGGACGGCCCCTTTGCCTATGGCTCGGCCTACCGGCTGGGCGGCCAGCATCCCCGCTATTTCCGCAAATCGGTGGAAGATGACGGAAATGAAGAAACCCTGCTCGACGGCGATCGGGAAGCGGAAGGAAAAGCCTATTTCCAGCTTGGCGGGCTTGATCATTCCTCTGACCACAAGCGACTTTTATGGGCCTGTGACGATAAGGGGTCCGAATTCTACAGTTTGCGCGTCCGCGATATTGCCACAGCAACAGACCTGCCCGACCAAATCGAAAGCACCGGCGGCAGCGGCACATGGGCCGCAGACAATAGCGGCTTTTTCTACACGCTGCTTGATGACAATCACCGCCCTTCAAAAGTGCTGTTTCACAAGCTTGGTGAGGATACAGTCAATGATCGGCTGGTTTATGAGGAAACCGACCCCGGCTTTTTCATGAATGTCGGCGGCACCCGCGCCAATGACTGGATCATGATCGGCATCAATGATCATGAAACCTCCGAATACCGCATCCTGCCCGCCAATGATCCCTATGCCGAACCAAAACTGGTAGCCGCGCGTGAAGCCGGCCTGCAATATGATCTGGAAGAAGGCGGCGATATTTTCTTCATCCTGACCAATGAGGGCGGCGCAAAGGATTTCAAGATCATGACCGCCCCGGTCAGTGAGCCAGGCCGGCACAACTGGAAGGAACTGGTTGCCCATCAGCCGGGACGACTGATCTTGTCCATCATGAGTTTCAAGGATTTTCTCGTGCGGCTTGAGCGTTTCGAGGGCCTGCCGCGCATTGTGGTGCGCGAGCGGGCAACAGGTGCGGAACACACAATCGCCTTTGACGAGGAAGCCTATTCGCTCGGCATGGCCGGTTCTTATGAATATGACACGCCTATGCTGCGGTTTTCCTATTCCTCCATGACCACGCCTTCGCAATTGTTCGATTATGACATGCGCACCCACAGCCGCACTCTTTTAAAGACGCAGGAAGTGCCTTCCGGTCACGATGCGCAAAACTATGTCACCCGCCGCCTCATGGCCAAAGCCCCGGATGGCGAACTGGTCCCGGTTTCACTGCTCTATCACAGCGATACAAAACTGGATGGCTCTGCACCTTGCCTGCTTTATGGCTATGGCTCTTATGGCATCACCATTCCCGCCTCCTTCAACACCAATTGCCTGTCACTGGTGGACCGCGGCTTTGTCTATGCGATTGCCCATATCCGCGGCGGCAAGGACAAGGGCTATGCCTGGTATGATGATGGCAAGCGGGAACATAAGAAAAACAGTTTTGGCGATTTTATCGCTGTTGCACAGCATCTGGTGGGCGAAGGCTACACCGCCCATGACCGCATTGTCGCGCAAGGCGGCTCGGCAGGCGGAATGCTGATGGGCGCCATTGCCAATATGGCGCCCGAAGCCTTTGGCGCCATCATTGCCGAGGTTCCCTTTGTCGATGTGCTCAACACCATGCTTGATGAAACGCTGCCGCTCACACCGCCGGAATGGCCCGAATGGGGCAATCCCATCATCAGCAAGGATGACTACGAGACCATTGCCGCCTATTCGCCCTATGACAATGTGGCGGCCCTCAACTATCCGCCCATTCTGGCGCTCGCCGGGCTTACCGATCCGCGCGTGACCTATTGGGAACCGGCAAAATGGGTTGCCCGCCTTCGCCAACGCAAAAGCGGGACCAACCCGGTCCTGTTCAAGATCAATATGGATTCAGGCCATGCAGGGGCTTCCGGCCGTTTTTCACGGCTGGAAGAAATCGCCTACACCTATGCCTTTGCGCTTAAAGCAACAGGCAAGGTGGCAACCGCCCCCACTCCCTGACCTGCTTCAGGGCTGAAACAGCGGGCGCTCTAATGAACGCACTTCCGCTGCTCCAGCTTCTTTTTCCAGCCGCATTTATGCGACGCCAGACAAAGCTGTCTGTACTCACAAAATGCTTTAGCGCGCCGGATAGCCATTTGCGTGCGCCGGAATAGCTTTGAGATAGGCCGCGATCGCCTCGCGGTCCTGTTTCGTCAGTTCGGCCATATTCATCTGCACCGCGACCATGGAACCGCCAACGGAATCATAGTCAGGCGTAAAGCCGGTCTCAAAATAGCTGGCAATATCGCCTGCTGACCAGTCGCCAAAACTGCGTGCTCCCGGCGTAATGTTGGGGATCACGCCTTCACCTTCTGCGGCGATTGCTCCGGCCAGCCACTGGCTGGTATCGGTGCCGCCCATAAAGTTGCGCGGCGTGTGGCATTCACCGCAATGTCCGGGCCCTTCGACCAGATATTGCCCTGCCAGAACCGCGTCGGATGCATCGGCAAGTTCAACCATCTTCTGGTTGTTCATGTTCAGGAGCTTCCACAGGCCAATGCCCCGGCGCAGATTGAAGGGAAAGGTCAGATCATGTCCCTTTGCCTTGCCCTCCACTGCCGGCAGGGTCTGCATGAAGGCAAACAGATCGGCAATATCCTGCGGCTTCATCCGGGCATAGGAGGGGTAGGGAAAAGCCGGATAATAATGCTGCCCGTCAGGCGACACCCCCTCCAGCATTGCAGCGGCAAACTCATCCAGCGTCCAGCCGCCAATGCCGTTTTCAGTATCTTGCGAGATATTGGGGGCAACGAAGGTGCCAAAAGGCGTCTTTAACTCCACACCACCGACAAGCTGAAAACGGGCATCGCCTTGCGCATTTTCCTGCGCATGGCAGGACGCACAGCCACTGGCATGAAACATACGCAAGCCGCGCTCGGCATCGCCGGGCCCGGCCTTTGCCATGACAGCAGCATCAAGCTGGCGCGGCGCGGACAAAAACCAGCCCGCGCCAGCGCCCGCCGCAATCACAATGCCAAGAGCGACAATGATTTTCCTGGCTCTGGACATGGCCTGCAATCAGTCCTTGCGAATACGAAACGTCTGGTGACAAGCCCCGCAGCTTGCACCGATAGGCCCAAATTTTGCCTTCAGCCCATCAAGGTCGGTTGGCGCATCGGCTACCGCCACCTCAACGGCATCCTGAAAGGTCTTTTCTGCAGCCTTGAACCCGTCAGGGTCTTCCCAGATGGCAGGTGCAGCGGTCGTATCGCCACTATTGGAACCTTCAGGATAAAGGGCATCAATATCCAGACGGGCGCCATTGTCCTGCATGGCCTGCAATGTGGCCAGCACAGCGGCTGCATCAAAAGCCTCCTCACCCTTCACCACCTTGGAAAGCGCGCCGGTCAGTTGTCCTCTTTCCTTCATCAGGGCCTTCCGGTCGCTTAACACATCTGCAGATACAGCCGTTCCGGTAAGGCTAAGAAGGGAAAGGGCGAGTAAAAACTTTTTCATATGTGGTCCCGTAACTGATGAAGAAACTTGAGGTGCCTCAACGAAGAATCGAAAAGCCAGCCACAACCTGCCCCGAAATTATAAAAAAATCGCCTCACACTTATGTGAAACACAAACGGATTGTGTGTGTGAGGCACCAAGCGGGTTGTGCGCGTGAAGCACAAGCAGATTGCGTAAAAAACAAAGCCCCGGACTTGAACCGGGGCTTTGTAGCTACAAAAATGATCAGGCAGCCTGCTCATACATCTCCAGCACATAATCCCAGTTGATCAGGCTATCGACAAAGGCTTCCAGATATTTCGGGCGGGCATTGCGATAGTCGATATAATAGGAGTGTTCCCACACATCGACACCAAGGATCGGCGACGCACCATGAACCAGCGGGTTCTCGCCATTCGGGGTCTTGGAAATTTCCAGCTTGCCGTCCTTGACCGAAAGCCAGGCCCAACCTGAACCAAATTGCGTGACACCGGCATTGATGAAGTCGGCCCTGAACTTGTCATAGCCGCCCAGATCGCTGTCGATCGCCTTTTGAAGAGCGCCGGGAAGCTTGTTGCCGCCGCCGTCCTTCTTCATCCATTTCCAGAAATGGATGTGGTTGTAATGCTGGGCTGCATTGTTGAAGAGACCCGCATTCTTGCCGAAAGACTGCTTGACCACTTCCTCAACCGAAAGATCACCCATGCCAGCTTCTGCTGCCAGCTTGTTGCCATTGTCCACATAGGCCTTGTGGTGCTTGTCATGGTGATATTCGAGCGTCTCCCTGGACATAAAAGGCTGGAGTGCCTCGTAATCGTAAGAAAGGTCTGGAAGTTCAAAAGCCATTGGTCATACTCCTCAAAAAAATTCGAAAAATTACTGGATTAAAGTGTGTTGCGACTTTTGCTTCGCAATCTCAGCCTTCAAATCCTTGATTTACGTTTGTCCTTAACCCGAAACGGGTCCCCCGCTTGGGATGACAGACTTAACATAGGCTTGCCTGTTGCCGGAACAACTCCGCAAAGCGATACGGCCCATCTTTATTTTATCGCATCTGATAAGTCGAATATGTTTGTGCACCGGAACTTATGGGCTTTCGGGCGATTATTGGAACAGCTTGTTTACCTTCCTTTCAGCAGCAAGAGGTAGGGTTCAAAAATTGTTGCAGATAAGCAACAGTAAGGCCGCCGTCACATGTTTGCCCTTATTTATCCTATCTGCGCCCCAATTCAGCGCTATCTACCTGCCCGGTCGGGAGACAAGGGTGCCGGTGGCGTGCCGGTACAGACAATAAGAAAGATCGAGACTGCACCTCATGGCAACAGATTCCCCCCTGACAGCGCTGACAAGGCGTCGTTTTCTCAGTATGGCGGCAACAGGCGCTGCGGCTGCGACCCTATCGGCCTGCACCACCACGGCAACGGTTCCGCCTGTTTCCCTTCAGCCTCCTGAGCCACAGGCTCACCCCGAGCTTGGCAGCTATGAGTTGATGTACGGCCCGGTGTTTGACGGCGGCTATGAAATTCCGGCTGTCCCTTATCGCAAGATCAATGCAAAATTTCTGCGCCAGATCGTTCCCGACCCGACCGGAGAGCGCCCCGGCACCATCGTGATCGATACTGCGGAGCATTTCTTATACCTCGTGCGCGAAGATGGTCAGGCCATACGCTACGGTGTGGGGCTGGGACGCGCCGGCTTTGAATGGGCCGGGCGGGCTGTTGTGCAATATAAGCGCGAATGGCCGAAATGGACGCCGCCTGATGAAATGGTTGCCCGTCAGCCCGAACTGGAAAAATACAGCATCCGCAATGGCGGCATGGCTCCCGGCCTGATGAACCCGCTGGGCGCGCGCGCACTTTATATTTTCCAGAACAATGAAGACACGCTTTACCGCATTCACGGCTCACCCGAATGGCACTCGATCGGCAAATCGATTTCGTCGGGCTGTGTGCGGTTGATCAATCAGGACATCATCGATCTGCACAGCCGCGTTCCCGGCAAGACGCCCATTCTGGTCACCAACGGGCTGAATGCGCGGATCTCCAGCTATAGCCCAACCGGCGAGGCCATTGATGCAGGTGTTGCCGAAGATTCAACCCTGCTTGGCCGGGTCAGCCGTTCGTGGCTCTAAAGCGTGTCGCGATCTTTCAGATTCATGCGACACGCTTTAAGTTATTGTTATTACGCATGTCTTTACCCCCGAAACTGGTTCCCATTTCGGGAGACAGGCTTTAAAAACAAAGCATCATCATTGATAAAAACGGCGCCCTTTACGGCGCCGTTTTTGTTTCATCCATCATTATTTGCGGCTCAAACTGCCCAAAATGCCGCGCACAAGAGCGCGCCCGACAGAAGAGCCGACCGAACGCACCACGGATTTAAGTGCCGCCTCGGTCACGGACTGGCGATTGGAGGCACGCGGCGCAGCAGGCTTGCGCGTGGTCCGTGCCGGTCCATTGTTGCCAAAGTCAGGCATGGTCCAGCCGCCGCCCTGCTGGCCTTGAAGCTGAGATTGCGCCTGAGCCTGAGCAGCCTGCGCCTCCACGGTGCGTTTTTGCAAAATCTCGAAAGCCGATTCACGATCAATCGGCTGGTCATATTGGCCAGCAACCGGGCTGACAGCCATCACCTTCTGGCGCTCCTGCACGGTGATCGGCCCTATTCGTGATGAAGGCGGGCGGATCAGCGTGCGCTGGACCATTGAAGGGATGCCCTTGTTTTCCAGCGTCGAAACCAGCGCCTCACCGGTGCCCAGTTGCGTAATGACCGTGGCGCAATCAAAATCGGGATTGGGCCGGAATGTGTCGGCCGCCGTTTTAACCGCCCGCTGCTCACGCGGCGTATAGGCGCGCAGCGCATGTTGAATGCGGTTGCCCAGTTGCGCCAGCACCGATTCAGGCACATCGAGCGGGTTTTGCGTGACAAAATAAATGCCCACTCCCTTGGAACGGATCAGGCGCACAACCTGCTCAACACGGTCGATCAGCGCTTTGGGCGCATCATCAAACAAAAGATGCGCTTCATCGAAAAAGAACACCAGCCTTGGACGATCCGGATCACCAATTTCAGGCAATTCCTCAAACAGTTCCGACATCAGCCACAACAGGAAAGTGGCATAAAGGCGCGGATTCATCATCAGTTTGTCAGCCGCCAGCACATTGATGGCTCCGCGTCCATCACGCGACGTGCGCATCAGATCGGTCAGACGCAATGCCGGTTCGCCAAAAAAATGATTGCCGCCTTGCTGTTCCAGCACCAGCAACGAGCGCTGGATAGCCCCGACCGACTGTTTGCTGACATTGCCGTAACGCCCACTGATCTCGGCTGAGCGCTCAGCCAGATTGGCCAGCAATGACTGCAAATCCTTCATGTCCAGCAGAAGCAGACCTTCCTCATCGGCAATGCGGAAGGCGATATTCATCACCCCTTCCTGCGCATCGGTCAGATTCATCAGCCGCGATAAAAGCAGCGGCCCCATTTCTGAAACGGTTGCGCGCACGGGGTGGCCCTGCTCGCCAAACAGATCCCAAAAGACCACCGGAAAATCTTCAAATTCATAAGGGTCAAGCTGAATTTCCTCAGCTCTCTTGAGCAGAAAATCCTTAGATTCCCCCGCCATAGCAATGCCTGAAAGATCGCCTTTGGCATCGGCGCAAAATACCGGCACACCGGCATTGGAAAAACTTTCCGCCAATATCTGCAAGGTAACCGTCTTGCCGGTACCGGTCGCTCCCGTCACCAGCCCGTGCCGGTTGCCATAGCGCAAAAGCAGGTTTTCTGGCCCCTGATAGCTGTCATCGGTCTTGCGGCTTGCGCCCAGAAAAATACTGTCGTCATTTGCCATGATTCAGTTCTCCGCAATCCGGGTATCCATCTCCTGAAGCCTGATTTTATCCAAAAAACTGCACTTTTTTTTCAGGATCAGACCCTCACAGGCTTTTGGGTATAGTCAGCCAGCGGCCAAATTCAAAGACGTATCTTGTTTGAGCCCAAAAACTTCATTGTGATGAAACAGGTCCTGACCCTAAGCAAAACCGGAAAAATATCAGTCATCCTCAACTGACATGCCGATAATCTCCCATTCGCGGTTATTGACACTGACCAACTCGCCGACCTTGCGGCCAAACAATGCGCGCGCCATGGGCGAAACATGGGAAATGGAGCCCTGTGCGGGGTCTGCCTCATCTTCTCCGACAATACGCCAGCGCACCGGCTTGCCGTCCTCATCTTCCAGCGCCACCACCATGCCGAAGCGCACGACATTAGAACCCGCTTCCGGCGCCGACACTTCAGCACTTGCGTGCCTTGCCGCCCAATAGCGCAAATCGCGCGAAATCAGCGCCACCCGCTCACGATCATTATTGGCCTGCGCATTTGTCATTTCTTCCTGCAATTGCGCCAGTTCGGCCTCGATCATGGCCAGCCCCCTGGCCGTTACAAGATTGCGGTGCGCGCTGACAGGCCGCTCGCCAAGCGCGCCAGCAGCATTTTCATTGTCTTCTTCTCGGGTGAAGGCTCTGCTCATAATTGCTCAGGCTCGCAGACCGGGTGATAAAAAGCAACCATATGGTCTGCCTTGGCAATTTTAGTTGATTGACCAGTCAATTAAAAATAAACTCCATACAGGCAGGAGAAAGATAATGCCCCGAACCGGTATGGAGCCGCTGCGCCGCAAGGCGCTGATCAATGCAACAATTTCAACCATAGGTGAGCGCGGAACACTCAATGTCACGGTCGCCGAGATTGCCGGGCGCGCCGGTGTTTCCTCAGCCCTGGCGCATCACTATTTCGGCCCGAAAGAAGAGCTTGTGCAAGCCACAATGCGACAATTGCTGGCCGATCTGGGTCACGACATGGTCAACGCCCTTCACCAGGCCACCTCGCCGCGTGAGCGGGTGTCTGCCATCATTGCCGTCAATTTCAATGCCGGGCAGTTTCGGGAAGAAACGGTTCACGCCTGGCTTGCCTTTTATGTCGAGGCGCAAAACTCGCTGCCCTTGCGGCGTTTGCTGCGCGTTTACGCAAGGCGGCTGCATTCCAATCTGATGAGCGGGCTTGTCGTCCTTGTCCCGCGCCCGGAGGCCGAACGCATGGCCGAAGCCATCGCCGCCATGATCGACGGTCTTTATATCCGCCGCGCACTGCGTGATGGCCTGCCCAATCCAGCCAGCGCCATCTCGCTTGTGGAAGATTACGTCACCGCCACCCTCAAACAACAGGCCATGTCACAATGAGCACACGCCCCAATTTCCTCATCCTTATGGTCGATCAACTTGCCGGAACCCTGTTCCCGGATGGCCCGGCAGATTTTCTTCATGCTCCGCATCTGAAGAAACTGGCGGCACGCTCAGCCCGGTTTCGCAACAATTACACCGCCTCACCGCTTTGCGCTCCGGCGCGCGCCTCCTTCATGAGCGGCCAGCTTCCCTCGCGCACCGGCGTTTATGACAATGCGGCAGAATTTGCCTCCTCCATCCCCACCTTTGCCCATCATCTGCGGAGTGCAGGCTACAATACCTGCCTGTCAGGCAAGATGCACTTTGTCGGGCCAGACCAGTTGCACGGCTTTGAGGAGCGGCTGACCACAGACATCTATCCTGCCGATTTTGGCTGGACCCCGGATTACCGCAAGCCGGGCGAGCGCATTGACTGGTGGTATCACAATCTCGGTTCCGTCACCGGTGCCGGTTGTGCCGAAATCACCAACCAGATGGAATATGATGATGAAGTGGCCTTTTTAGCTGGTCAGAAACTCTATGACCTGTCGCGGCAGTCCGATGATGAAAGCCGTCGCCCCTGGTGCCTGACCGTCTCCTTCACCCATCCGCATGATCCTTATGTTGCGCGTCGCCAATACTGGGATCTTTACGAAGACTGCCCGCAACTGGAGCCGGAAACCGGCTTTATTCCGGCAGAAGAACAAGACCCCCATTCACAGCGGCTTTATCTGGCCAGCGACTATGCCAGTTTTGACATCACGCCTCAAAACATACGCCGTTCACGCCAGGGCTATTTTGCCAATATCTCCTATATTGACGACAAGATCGGTGAATTGCTTGACGTGCTTGAACGTACCCGCATGGCCGGCGACACCATTATCCTGTTCTGCTCCGACCATGGCGACATGCTGGGCGAGCGCGGGCTGTGGTTCAAGATGAGCTTTTTTGAAGGCTCCGCGCGGGTGCCGCTGATGATTGCCGGCTCGACTATTGCCCCTTCTCACATTGAAACGCCTGTCTCCAATCTCGATATCTGCCCGACCTTGTGTGACCTTGCCGGGATCGACATTTCCACCATCATGCCCTGGACAGACGGGCAATCGCTTACCCCACTTCTGCAAGGCGGCGCACGTGCCGAACCTGTCTTGATGGAATATGCCGCGGAAGGCTCTTATGCACCGCTGGTTGCCATGCGCGATGGCAAATACAAGTTCGTGCATTGCGAGATCGATCCACCGCAACTGTTTGATCTTGAATCTGATCTGCATGAACTGACCAATCTGGCGCAAGAGGCACAACATGCCGGTCTGGTGGCCGCATTCATGGAAAAAATCCGTACCCGCTGGGACATGGCGGAGTTTGATGCAGCCGTGCGCCAAAGTCAGGCCCGGCGCTGGGTGGTCTATCCGGCACTGCGCAATGGCGCTTATTTCCCATGGGATTTTCAGCCCCTGCAAAAAGCCTCCGAGCGCTATATGCGCAACCATATGGACCTCAACATTCTGGAAGACCAGAAACGCTTTCCCCGGGGTGAATAACCATGCTTGAAGCTGATTTCGTCATTATCGGCTCCGGCTCGGCCGGTGCCGCCATGGCCTACCGGCTTTCCGAAGACGGCAAACATTCGGTCATCGTCATTGAATATGGCGGCACCGATATCGGTCCGCTGATCCAGATGCCATCGGCCCTTTCAATTCCGCTCAACATGGCGCGCTATGATTGGGGCTTTACCAGCGAGCCGGAACCGCATCTGGGCGGGCGCAAGCTGATCACACCGCGCGGAAAAGTGTTGGGCGGTTCATCCTCTATCAATGGCATGGTCTATGTGCGCGGCCATGCCCATGATTTTGACCACTGGGCACAGGAGGGTGCAAGCGGCTGGAGCTATGCTGATGTGCTGCCCTATTTCAAGCGCATGGAACATTCCCATGGCGGTGAACAGGGCTGGCGCGGTACAAACGGGCCTTTGCATGTCCAGCGTGGCAAACGCAAAAACCCGCTCTATGCCGCCTTCATCGAAGCGGGAAAACAGGCCGGCTTTGAACTGACGGATGACTATAATGGCTCCAAACAGGAAGGCTTTGGAACGATGGAGCAGACCATCCATCATGGTCGCCGTTGGTCAACCGCCAATGCCTATCTGCGCCCTGCCCTGAAACGCAAAAATGTCAGCCTTGTCAGTGGCTTTGCCCGTAAAGTGGTGATTGAGAATCAACGCGCCACCGGCGTTGAAATCGAAGCTGGCAAAAAGATTCAGGTGGTTAAGGCAAAACGTGAGGTTATCATTGCCGCGTCCTCGATCAACTCGCCCAAGATCCTGATGCTGTCTGGTATTGGTCCAGCCCGGCATTTGCAGGAAAATGGCATTCAGGTGATCGCGGACAGGCCCGGCGTCGGCGCCAATCTGCAAGACCATCTTGAGCTTTATATCCAGCAGGAATCGACCCAGCCGATTACGCTTAACAGCGTGCTCAACCCTTTTTCCAAAGCCCTGATCGGGGCGCGCTGGTTATTGTTCAAGAATGGCCTGGGCGCCACCAATCATTTTGAGGCAGCCGCCTTTTTGCGCTCTCACGCTGGTATCGACTATCCCGATATTCAGTACCACTTCATTCCTGCTGCCGTGCGTTATGATGGCAAGGCGGTTGCTGGCGGCCATGGCTTTCAGGCTCATGTCGGCCCGATGCGTTCCAAATCACGCGGCTCGGTCACGCTGCGTTCACCCGATGCATGGGACAAGCCCGTCATCCGTTTCAATTACATGTCGCACCCCGATGACTGGACTGAGTTTCGCCACTGCATCCGCCTCACCCGCGAAATCTTTGGCCAGGCCGCTTTTGATGCCTATCGTGGCAAGGAAATTGCGCCCGGCTCGCATTTGCAGTCTGATGACGAACTTGATGGCTTTATCCGCGATCAGGCTGAAAGCGCGCTGCACCCTTGCGGCACCTGCCGTATGGGCAGGGCTGACGATCTCATGAGTGTAGTGGACCCTGAATGCCGGGTCATTGGTGTGGAAGGATTACGGGTTGCAGATTCCTCCATCTTCCCGCGCATTACCAATGGCAATCTGAATGGCCCCTCCATCATGACCGGCGAGAAAGCTGCCGACCATATTCTGGGCCGCACACCGTTGCCCCCCTCCAATCAGGAGCCATGGATCAATCCGCGCTGGCGTCAGTCGGACAGATGATCCAAACTCCCGCCCCATATAATCTGCACCAGCAACGGAGCTTGCCCATGCGCGCCCAACCCACCGCCTCACATTATGTCAATGGCCGCTATATCGACGATGATCGCGGCGCAGAAATTGCCGTCATCTATCCCGCCACCGGCGAGCGCATTGCCACGCTCCATGCAGCCACGCCCAATATTATTGAACTGGCCATTGAATCGGCCCGTGAAGCACAAGTGGAATGGGCGCACCTCAAGCCGGTAGAGCGCGGCCGTATCTTGCGCCGTGCAGCCGACCTGCTGCGCGAACGCAATGAGGCGCTGGCACGGCTTGAAACCCTCAACACCGGCAAGGCCATACAGGAGACACTGGTGGCCGATGCGCCTTCGGCTGCCGATTGCCTTGAATACTTTGCCGGAGCCATTGCCAGTTTCAATGGCGAGCATATCGATCTTGGCGGGTCTTTTGCCTATACGCGCCGCGAAGCGCTGGGCGTTTGCGTCGGTATTGGCGCCTGGAATTATCCGATCCAGATTGCTGGCTGGAAATCGGCCCCAGCGCTGGCCATGGGCAATGCCATGGTGTTCAAGCCATCGGAAAATACGCCGCTTTCAGCACTGGCGCTGGCAGAAATCTATTCCGAGGCTGGCCTGCCGGACGGGTTGTTCAATGTCGTGCAAGGCTATGGCGAAACTGGCGCAGCGCTGGTCAGCCACCCGGGCGTGGCCAAGGTTTCAGTGACCGGCTCTGTCCCCACCGGCAAGCGTGTTCTGGCTCAGGCCGGAACTGAAATGAAACATGCCACGATGGAACTGGGCGGCAAATCACCCCTCATCATCTTTGACGATGCCGATCTTGAAAATGCCATTGGCGGCGCCATGCTTGGCAATTTCTATTCCACCGGCCAGATCTGCTCCAACAGCACCCGTGTCTTTGTTCAAAAAGACCTGCATGAGCGTTTTGTGACGCGCCTTGTCGAGCGCACGAAAAAAATCCGCATCGGCGACCCGCTTGATCCCGACACCCAGATGGGGCCGCTGGTCAACAAATCCCAGCATGAAAAGGTTCTGTCCTATATTGAGATCGGCAAGCAGGAGGGTGCTACCCTTGCCTGCGGCGGCAATGCACCTTCCCTGCAAGGGTTTGAAGGTGGTTTTTTTGTTGAACCAACGGTTTTTACCAATGTCACCGATGCGATGCGCATTGCACGGGAAGAAATTTTTGGCCCCGTCATGAGTGTTTTGTCTTTTGAGGATGAAAGCGAGGCAATCGCCCGCGCCAACGACACGGACTATGGGCTTGCCGCCGGGGTCTTTACCCGCGACATGGCCCGTGCCCACCGTGTTATTGGCCAGTTGCAGGCAGGAACCTGCTGGATCAACACCTATAATCTCACCCCAGTCGAACTGCCATTCGGCGGCAGCAAGCAGTCGGGCATCGGGCGCGAAAATTCACTGGCAGCCCTTGGCCATTATTCGCAGCTCAAATCGGTCTATGTAGAGACCGGCGATGTCGATAGTCCCTATTGAATAAATTTCAGCCACTAGAGCGCCGTGCGTCCTATCGGACGCACAAAGGACGCTCTAACTCTTTGAATGAGCATCGGAATTATCCAAAAACCGATTCCACTTTTTGGTCCGATGCTCTAGGCCGAAAACCATATGCGTTTTCGGCCCAGTACAGTCTTTACTTAAAAAGTCTGGTTATAAGGGCCCACTTCAGGGCTGCGGCGCAAGACAGCATCCAGCGCTTCAAACATGTCGCGCCGTCGCTCGGCAGAGACCGGGCTTTCCACCACCACCACCAGTTCGGGCTTGTTGGAAGAAGCGCGCACCAGCCCCCAGGTGTCGTCTTCAGCCACCACCCGCACACCATTGACCGTCACCAGTTCGGCAATTTCCTGCCCGGCAAAGCGTTCGCCATCAGCCTTCATGCGCTTGAAATCGGCCAGCACCCGCTCCACCACGCCATATTTCAACTGATCGTCGCAATGCGGCGACATGGTTGGCGTGCCATAGGTCAAAGGCAGTTCACGGTAGAGATCGGCCATTGAGCTATCCGGGCGGCGATCCAGCATTCCACATATGGCAATGGCCGTTACCAACCCATCATCATAGCCGCGCCCGATCGGCGGATTGAAAAAGAAATGGCCGGATTTTTCAAAACCGGCAATCGCCCCCAGTTCAGCCACCCGCCGTTTGATATAGGAATGGCCGGTCTTCCAATAATCGGTTGTTGCCGCCTGCGCCTGCAATTGCGGATCGGTCTTGAACAGGCCGGTTGATTTGACATCCACGACAAAGCAAGCCCCCGGATATTGGCGTGAAATGTCACGCGCCAGCATCACCCCCACCTTGTCGGCAAAAATCTCGTTGCCCTCATTATCGACGACACCGCAACGATCGCCATCGCCGTCAAAGCCAAGGCCGATATCGGCTCCCGTCTCCAGAACCTTGTCACGAATGGCATGCAGCATCTGCATGTCTTCAGGATTGGGATTATAGCGTGGGAAACTGTGATCCAGTTCCACATCAAGCGGGATAACTTCGCAGCCAATACGCTCCAGCGCTTCCGGGGCAAAAGCACCTGCCGTGCCATTGCCGCAGGCTGCCACCACTTTGAGCTTGCGGCTGATCTGTCTTCCCTCAACCAGATCATCAAGATAGACCTTGCGAAAGTCGCTTATAAATTCATAGGCGCCACCACCGACAAGGTCAAAATCACCTGCCAGCACAATATTTTTCAACCCGCTCATTTCGTCGGGCCCAAAGGTTAAAGGCCGTTGCGCTCCCATTTTCACCCCGGTCCAGCCATTTTCATTATGTGAGGCCGTGACCATGGCCACTGACGGCGTCTCAAGCGCAAATTGTGCAAAATAGGCCATCGGCGAAAGCGCAAGGCCAATGTCTTTTACTTTCGCGCCTGCCGCCATCAGGCCAGAAACCAGCGCCAGCTTGATGCTGAGGGAATATTGGCGAAAATCATGCCCGACCACAATTTTCGGGCTGATCCCCATACGCCGGATCTGCGTTCCCAGCCCCATGCCCAGCGCCTGCACGCCAATCAGGTTCAGTTCGGGTTCCTTGTCGCTGCCTGGTCGGCCAAACCACCAGCGCGCATCATATTCACGAAATCCGGTCGGCTTGATCAGCGCCTCAGTCTCAAATTCAAATGTATTAGGGCGCGCCTGTTCAACAATGGTCAGCTTCACGTCCGGCCTTTCTTTTAAAACAATTGCCACCGGCTAGTAAATTGTCGTGCATTGACCTTGCAGGTTTGAAATACCAGCGCTATAAGCCCGCCACTGGTTACGGAGTGTAGCGCAGCCTGGTAGCGCACATCGTTCGGGACGATGGGGTCGCAGGTTCAAATCCTGCCACTCCGACCAGTTAAATCAACAGGTTAGCCAATCCCCGATATAGCTACCCCACAAAAACCCACCTGAAACAACCTGGAATCATGCCTGAATGACGACGACTTTTGTGCCCGGCTGCACACGCTGGTAGAGGTCGATGACATCATGGTTCATCATACGCACACAGCCGCTGGAAACCGCCCCGCCAATGGTTTTGGGCTGGTTCGTGCCATGAATACGAAACATGGTGTCACGCCCGCCCCGATAAAGATAAAGCGCCCGTGCGCCCAGTGGATTGCTTGGTCCACCCGGCACGCCACCGGCATATTTGAGATTGCGCGGATCACGGCGCATCATATTGGGGGTTGGTGTCCAGCTTGGCCATTCAGCCTTTCGGCCAATTGTTGCATTACCTTGCAGGGCCAGACCTTCACGCCCCACGCCAATGCCATAACGCACCGCACGCCCATTGCCCAAAACATAATAGAGGCGGCGTTCCGGCGTGTTCACCACAATGGTGCCGGCTGGCTGACTGCTGCTATAAGCCACCTCGGTGCGTCGTAATTCAGGTTTTATTTCGGAAAAAGGTATGGCCGCAATCGGGAACCGCTCATCGTGAAGCGCCCCGTAACTTGCATATCGGCTGCTTGTGCAGCCTGCCATGAACAAGGGCAGTCCGACGATAAAAGCTCTGCGTGAAAATGACATCCGCCCATCCTGATCCGCTATATCCGCCTGAATCGGTTAGGCTGGTATGGTTAACAAATAATTACACTACTGCAATAATAAAGCATGTCTCTGGAACTCAACACCCCGTTTTGGGATAAAGACAGGCGTAAAAACAAATAGCTGTCGGGGGCCACCGGACAGGCCAGCATGACTGGACAAGCATATTTTGTGCCCATTCTCCTGTAGCAAAATGGAACAATTTTTTCACTTCCACGCAATCACCTGAGTACAAAACGCTCCATTTTGACCTCTTGCAACCCGGTACACGCAATCACTACTTTTAGTAGTAATATATAATTATGCAATCTAAAGATGTATACGGGTTAATTCCTGTATGTCCGGCACTTTGCATCACACAGGTCGCATCATTCGAGAACGCCCCCAAACAACATCATTGGTGCGGTCCCCAATACGATTCCTGAAACGAGCATTAGCGGCACTGCCTGTGGCCGTTCCCGCACAGCTTGGCCTGTTATGGCTCATCTTCCTGATGCTGCTGATGGGAATGCTTGGCTATGGTATTTATTTCGGGGCCAGCCATTCCGTGCAGCAACTGGCCGCCGATGCAGCCCGCACGGCAATGGGCGGTCTTTCGGCTACAGAACGAAAACAACTCGCCACAGATTATGTCAGCAGCAATGCAGCCAGCTATGCTTTTCTTCACCCTTCAGAACTTGGTGTGGAGGTTCATGACAGCCCCATAGATGCAAACCAGCTTGTTGTTTTCGTCAGCTATGAAGCCACCAACCTGCCGGTCTGGGGGCTGCTGCGGGGCATGAACATGCCGCCCAGAATTATTCGCCGACACTCAACCATCAGACTGGGAGGGCGGTGATGCGCCCCGGCTCTTCCCCCCAAAAGCCCGCACAGCAGACATTTATTGCCAACAGCAAGAGTAATTTTGTGGTGATGATTGCGCTTGCCCTGCCCTTTTCGTTCATGCTGAGCGCCTTCACCGTCAGCACGGCGGCACTTTATCTGGAACACCGCCATGCGCAGGCTGTCACCGATCTGGCCGCCATTGCAGCTGCGGGCAATATGGACAGCGCCGAACAGATAATCACATCAATTTTTGCCAATAATGACCTTGGCCGCATTCATATAAGCCAGATCGGTCAAGCAACACCGCCAACGCCCGACCGTCCGGTGGTCACCGTAATACGCGGTCATTACACGCCTGATGGAAAGCAGCCCCATGCCAGGCGTTTTAAGTCGCAAAAGCAGCCCTATAATGCGGTGCAGATCACACTTCATACGGTCAGCCATCTTTTTTTCGGCGATGGTCTGGTAACGCCCCCCATCATCCGCACCCGGGCTGTCGCCAGCAACAGGGGCCATAATATCCAATCAGGACTTTCAATCGGCGAGCCTACACAAGGCGCGCCATGGCTGGCGGGCGGCGAAGAGAATGAAGTCGCGTGGTCTGCCCAGGCGCGCGCTCACCTTGACGCCACCGCCAGCCCCTTTCGGTTGTCTTCAAGCCCACCGCCACTTCAAACTAAAACTGCGCCTGCAAGCAGACCAGGCAAAGCCATTCCTGTTCTGGTCCAGTAATATGGTTCAGGTAATGACGCTGGGCTGATTGCGACCGGTATGGCGGGCAATGCCTGCCAGATCATCGGCAGCCGCAATCAACTCAGCCAGTGCGTCTTGCGTTTCCAACCCATGTCTGGCCGGGTCCGGCTCATAACGCTCAATATAGATGCGCAAGGTTGCTCCGCTGGTGCCGGTTCCCGACAGGCGCAAGACAAGGCGTGATCCGTCTTGAAACAAAATACGCAGCCCCTGCTGCTCGCTCAGCGAGCCATCAACCGGATCATGATAGGTAAAATCATCCGCAGACTGGATGATCAGGCCCCTCACCTGTGTCCCGGCAAGACTGGGCAAACGCGCCCGCAACCCTTCCATCAGCCTTGTGGCCTGTTCAGTTTTAATTTCTTCATAATCATGGCGTGAATAATAGTTGCGGCCAAATTCAGCCCAGTGTTTTTCAACAATGTCCTTCACGCTCTCGCCGCGTGCAGCCAGAATTGAAAGCCATAACAAGACAGCCCACAGGCCGTCTTTTTCACGCACATGGCTGGAGCCGGCCCCTGCACTTTCCTCGCCACAGATCGTGACCAGGCCCGCATCGAGCAGATTGCCAAAAAACTTCCACCCGGTCGGGGTTTCATAAAGACCGACACCCAGTTTATGCGCCACCCGGTCGGCAGCAGCACTGGTCGGCATCGAGCGGGCAATTCCGGCAAGCCCCGTCATATAGGCAGGCGCAACCCGCGCATTGGCCGCCAGCAGCGCCAGTGAATCTGACGGTGTTACAAAAATACCCTTGCCGATAATCAGATTGCGGTCGCCATCCCCATCGGAAGCCGCACCAAAATCGGGCGCATCCGGCCCCATCATTTCATCATAAAGATGCTTGGCATGAACCAGATTGGG
The DNA here is from genome assembly GCF_042656785.1 of Aquamicrobium segne. Taxonomy (NCBI): domain Bacteria; kingdom Pseudomonadati; phylum Pseudomonadota; class Alphaproteobacteria; order Hyphomicrobiales; family Phyllobacteriaceae; genus Aquamicrobium; species Aquamicrobium segne. The sequence continues at coordinate 351,354 of NZ_JBHSLL010000012.1, read as the reverse complement.
ATCAGGATGATGACCTCCAAAATCCGGCAGCGGATGAAAATTACGACAAGACCCCTCAGCCGCACCCAGCCTGTTCTCAAAAATTTCCTTCGCATAAGGCCCGGTCACCGCATGCATGGCATCAAAGCGCATCCGGAAACCCTTTTCAAAAAGGCGTCGCAGCGCAGTAAAATCAAACAGGCTTTCCATCAGATCGGCATAATCGCAAACCGGATCAACCACCTCCACCACCATGGCGCCAACCTCGACCGTACCTGTCCGGTCAAGATCGACCGGGGCGATTTCTGCTATTTTATACTCACCGATTTTTCTTGATCGTGCATAAATGGCATCTGTAATTTTTTCCGGTGCAGGGCCACCATTTTCAGCATTGTATTTAATGCCGAAATCACCCTTCGGCCCGCCCGGATTATGGCTGGCAGAAAGGATGATGCCGCCAAAAGCCTTGTATTTGCGAATAAGATGCGAGGCAGCAGGCGTTGAAAGAATACCGCCTTTCCCCACCATCACCTTGCCCACCCCATTGGCAGCGGCCATGGCAATAACCTTGCCGATCACCTCGCGATTATAATAGCGCCCATCCCCTCCCAGAATCAGGGTCCGTCCCTTGAAAGCAGGCAGCACATCAAAAATCGACTGAATGAAATTTTCCACATAATGGGGCTGCTGGAAAACCGGCACTTTTTTGCGCAAGCCGGACGTGCCCGGCTTTTGGTCAGTGAAGGGCGTTGTTGCAACGGTGCGTATCATCTGTCGGCTTTCTTTTTTCAACAAATCTCATGGGGCACAGCCCAACGCATGAAACCACGCTTCGTTTCCTTGCTGCTGACAGGCTTTACATTTTTCATCCATCAACTTTGCGAAACACTCAAATCATGATGATTTGATGATCAGGACATTGCACCAGATCAACATTCTTGCCAAAGATTGGAAAGTTCGGGAGGAGACCTGCTGCTGTGGAAAGCGGTACAGACAAACATGCTTTGACCGAAACCGTGGACCCCCGGCTTCACCGCGGCGCCAATCAAAGCGGAATGCGTGATCACAATGAGCGGCTTGTGCTATCGCTGGTGCGTCTGCATGGCAGCCTTTCAAAATCCGATATTACGCGCCGAACCGGGCTTTCTGCACAGACCATTTCCGTCATCATGCGCGAGCTGGAACGTGATGGCCTGCTTTTAAAGCAGGCTCCCAAACGCGGCAGGATCGGGCAGCCTTCCGTGCCGATGTCGCTGAACCCGGATGGCGCCTTCTTCATCGGGCTGAAGATTGGCCGACGCAGTTGCGATCTGCTGCTCATTGATTTCTTGGGCAGCACACGTGCTTCATTACGGCTTTCCTACCGCTATCCGGTTTTTTGCGACACTGTTGAATTTGTCTCAAACGGCCTGACAAAACTGTGCGCCAGCCTGTCCCCCGCACAGCAAAAGCGCATTGCAGGGCTTGGCATCGCCATGCCTTTCCGCCTCTGGGAATGGGCTCAAAAAACAGCAGCGCCAGATAAAACTGTCACTGAACACCAGCCACCTGATATACGCGCCGCCATTCAGCCCTTATGCGATTATCCCGTCTTTTTGCAAAATGACGCCACTGCTGCTTGCGGGGCAGAACTGGTGTTCGGCCAGACCGGCATGTTGCGCGATTTCGTCTATTTCTATATCGGCGCACTGGCTGGCGGCGGCATTGTGCTCGGTGGCAGGCTCTATACCGGCCCGACCGGAAATGCTGGCGCATTAGGGTCGATGCCGGTTCCGGGCAAAAATGGCCAGCCTGCGCAACTTCTCGACATAGCCTCCATTGCCGTTCTGGAAAAACGACTGAATGCGCAAGGCATCAAAGCCCCGCATCTGTGGACCACACCGGAAGACTGGGGCGATCTGGGGCCGATTGTCGATGAGTGGATCAAGGATGCAGCCAGCGCTTTGGCCCATGCCATAATTTCCTCAGCCTCGGTCATTGATTTTGAAGCAGCCATCATTGATGGCTGGATGCCTGTATCCGTCAGGGAGCGGCTGTTTGAAGCCCTGTGTGAAGCCATTGGCAAAATCGACACAGATGATTTGTGTGTCCCACATGTCAGGCAAGGAACGATCGGCATCCATGCCCGTGCCCTTGGCGCTGCCAGCCTGCCACTGTCAGAACGCTTTCTGATTGGCCCGGCCCTTGCTGCTGGTAGCACCTGAAACAGACAGCTCCCATGATAATATGCTGCGGTGAAGCCCTGATCGACATGCTGCCACGCCGTTCAACCCTTGGCGAGACGGCTTTTTCACCCTATCCCGGTGGCGGAATGCTCAACAGCGCCATTGCACTGGGACGGCTTGGTGCAAATGCCGGCCTTTATTGCGGCATTTCCAGCGACATGTTTGGCCAGTTGCTGCGCAAGACACTTGCAGCCAGCCACGTCGATGAGCGTTATCTTCATCCCTCACCGCTTCCCACCACACTCGCCTTTGTGCAACTCAATAACGGGCAGGCCAGCTATTTCTTCTTTGATGAAAATACGGCAGGCCGAATGCTTGTCGAGGCTGACCTGCCAGCCCTTGGCAATGAAGTTGAAGCCCTTTTGTTTGGCGGCATCAGCCTGATTGCCGAGCCTTGCGGCAGCACCTATGAAACTTTTATGCGGCGCGAATCTCAAAACCGAACCATGATCCTTGACCCCAATATCAGGCCGGACTTCATTGACGACCACACCAGACATCGTGCCCGCATCAACTCCATGATGACCATGGCCGACATCGTCAAACTCTCAGATGAAGACTTGGCATGGTTTGGTCATGCCGGATCGCCGGATGATTTTGCGCAAGACCGGCTCAGGCGCGAGCCCGGCCTCATTGTCATCACCCATGGCGAAAAAGGCACGGTCGGCTATACGCGCAATCACCGTATCGCCATTGCCGCCCCGACAGTCGAGGTGGTGGATACAGTCGGTGCGGGCGACACGTTCAATGGCGGCCTGCTCGCCTCGCTGCAAGCTCAGGGTCTGCTGGGCAAAGGCAGGCCAGCCCTGCTTTCCGCCGAACAATTACATGCAGCGCTTGAGATGGCCAGCCATGCAGCCGCCATCAGCGTATCACGCGCCGGTGCTAACCCGCCATGGCGTCATGAACTTGCCTGACTTCAACTTGCAACCGCATATAATCAACTCTTAACCCCACTCAAGTTGTATAATGTGAAGCTGGCTGCATGGATCATGTGGCCCTGCCACCTTCCCCATGGCAATCAACTCTGCTACTTGCGCTTAGTCATATCCGCATTGGAGCTCTCATGCAGTTCATTGATCTTGGCGCACAGCGCGAACGCATCCGCGACCGGCTCAAGGCCGCCATCGACCGCGTTGTTGACGATGGCCGTTATATTCTGGGGCCGCAGGTTGCGGAACTGGAAGAAAAACTTGCCGCCTATATCGGCACAAAACATGTCATTGCCTGCGCCAACGGTACCGATGCACTGCTTTTGCCGCTCTATGCATCCGGCATTGGCCGGGGCGATGCGGTGTTCGTGCCAAGCTTCACCTTTGCCGCAACGGCAGAGGTGGTCGCCCTTGCCAAGGCCGAACCCATCTTTGTCGATGTCGATCCCGACACCTATAATATCGACATTGCCAGCCTCGAAGCCGCCATCGAGATGGTCAAAAAAGAGGGCCGGCTTCAGCCAAAAGCCATCATTCCTGTCGATCTGTTTGGTCTCAGCGCCGATTATGATGCCCTCATGCAGATTGCCGAACGCGAAAATCTTCTGGTCATCGAAGATGCCGCCCAGTCGATTGGCGGCTCCGCAAATGGCACGATGTGCGGTGCCTTCGGCCATGTTGCAGGCGCCAGCTTTTATCCAGCCAAACCGCTTGGCTGTTATGGCGATGGCGGGGCCATGTTCACCGATGATGATGTTCTGGCCGAGCGGCTGCGCTCCTTTGCTTTCCACGGCAAGGGTGAAACCCAATATGACAATATCCATGTTGGCATCAATTCACGGCTCGACACGATTCAAGCTGCCATCCTGATTGAAAAGCTGGCCATTTTGGAAGACGAAATGAAGGCCCGCCATAAGATAGCGGTGCGTTATGCCGATGGTTTTGGCGACATTGTCAAAGCCGCCAATAATCCTGATCAGGGTCGTTCAGCTTGGGCCCAATATGCCATTGAAACGCCTAAGCGCGACGGCCTGAAAGCCCATTTGCAGGAAAAAGGCATTCCATCGGTTATCTATTATGTGAAGCCGCTGCACGAGCAAATCGCCTATCGCCACTTCCCGCGCACACCGACCGGGCTTGCCGTTTCGGAAAGCCTGCCACAGCGCATTTTGTGCCTGCCGATGCACCCTTATCTGTCGAATGACGATCAGGACCGCATTATCGAGACAATCCGCAACTATATCGGCTCAAACTCAGAAGCGGCAGTTGAATAGGATATTTTTCAGCCGCCTTTTGCAATGAAGAACGGGTTGGAAAAATCCACGTCGCAGCCGCGATTGCGTTTGCCATAAGCAAGCGGCGCTCCGTCTTGTGTGCAGGTCATGCCACCTGCGGCACGCAAAACAGCATCGCCCGCAGCCGTATCCCACTCCATGGTGCGGCTAAAGCGCGGATAGATATCGGCTTCACCAGCCGCCAGCAGGCAAAATTTCAGCGATGAGCCGATTGCAGTGACATCAGCTATACCAAGACCGGCAATATAATCCTCGGTCTCCGGCGTGTTGTGTGAACGGCTGGCAAGCACGACAGGCGGCCTTGCCTGTTTGCGCACATTGACAGGCTGGCGCGCGCGCACCGCATAATCATCACCAATCAACACTGTTTGCGCCAATCCGGGCCTGCCGGAAAAGAAACGTTTACTGCAAGGTGCAAAAACCACACCGATTGCAGGCGCTCCATCGCAAATCAAGGCGATATTGACGGTAAACTCATCCCTGCCGCTGACAAATTCCTTGGTGCCGTCGAGCGGATCGATCAGAAAAAACGCGCGCCCGATTTCACCTGGCCGGACACCAGCCGATGTTTCTTCTTCGGCCACACATATCATGTCAGGAAAACTCGTCCGCAAACCTTCTAAAATGATGCGCTCGCTCATCCGGTCGGCCTCGGTCACAGGCGAATGATCGGCCTTGTCCTCAACTGCAAAGCCTGCCTCGAAAACGCGCATGATCGCGCGTCCCGCCTCCAGCGCAAGCGCTTCAAACAGGCCAAGGATTTGCCCATCATCCATCCCGGCTGCCGCCTTCACACTGGTCTTATGCACTGTCACACTCTGCCAACCATGATTCTTAACGCAAAAAGCAAAGCGCCCGACACGCAAATGTCGGGCGCTCTAAATTTGATCCTGTCGCCTTTAGCGGAATCGCGCGATAATTGACCAGACAGCCGGCACGAGACTTGCAGCCAGCGCAACCTTGATCAGATCGCCAACAATAAACGGCACCACGCCAAACTGCCAGGCCTTGTCAGCACCGATCAGAACTGCCAGCCAGGCAAAACCCATTGCCAGCATGACAATTTCAGCCGCCATGAAGGCGCCAAACAGCTTGAAGGGGTTGCGGTCAAAGCCACGGTCAGCCGCCCAGCCCGCAATGGCTGCCATGGCCACAAAACCAGCCAGATAGCCGCCGGTGGTGCCAAGCATATAGGCAATGCCGATGCCCTTTTCAGGCGAACTCTGGAACACAGGCATGCCCATGGCTCCCTGGGCCATGTAAAGAACCAGCGTTGCCACAGCAAGGCGCAGGCCAAAGGCCGAGGCAATCAGCAAAACAGCCAATGTCTGCAGCGAAATATCAACCGGGCCAAGAAACACCTTGGTCTTGGCCGAAACCGTCAGCAGCAAGGTACCGCCAATGGCCAGCAGGGCCTGACCGGCCAATCTTTTCGCACCTTTTTCAGGCAGAGCCAGTGAAACAAGCGGACTCATTGTTGCAATTGCCATTATCTTCCTCATTTTATAATCACTGTTTGAGCCTAGCACAGCGGCTGCCTGGAGCCTTCCTCTATATTGCCCCGCATGCTATGCGGCAAATGATTTTATAAAACAGAGAAAAAACCCACAATTTCCATGACGCTGGAATTCGACACAGTCTTTGAGCCTGCCCATGGCTCTTTCGTGAAAGTCGCGCCAAACGTCTTGCGGGTTACAGCGCCAAACGCATCGCCCTTCACCTTTCACGGAACCAACAGCTATATTGTCGGGCGTGATACGCTTGCCCTTATCGACCCCGGCCCGGACGATGAGCGCCACCTGAAAACCCTGCTTGAGGCCATTGCCGGTCGTCCGGTCAGCCATATTTTCGTCAGTCACACACATCGCGATCACTCTCCGCTTGCTGCCCGGTTGCAGGCGCTCACCGGCGCACGCACACTGGCATATGGCCCCTATCGGCCAGCCCGCATGCTTTCCACAGGTCAAATCAACACCCTTGATGAAAGCCACGACACTCATTTTACGCCCGACATCACCTTGCCTGACAATGGCCTGATCGACGGTGACGGCTGGGCAATCCGCGCCATTCACACGCCCGGCCATGCCGCCAATCACATGGCTTTTGCCTTGGAAAATACCGGTCTTCTGTTCAGCGCCGATCATGTCATGAGCTGGTCAACCAGCATTATTGCCCCGCCGGACGGGAATATGGCCGACTATATGGCTTCGCTGGACAGGCTGCTGGAGCGTGATGACCAGTTTTTCCTGCCCGGCCATGGCGGTCCCGTCAGGCAACCCCAAGCGTTCATGCGCGGACTGAAAGCGCACCGCAAGATGCGTGAACGCATCATTCTTGAACGGTTGAAAAAAGGCGACCGGACTATTCCTGAAATGGTCAGGACCATCTATCGAAAAACGGATCCGCACCTGCACAGTGCAGCCGGTCTTTCCGTTCTTGCGCATCTGGAAGATCTGGTCAGCCGTGGCCTGGTTACCAGCACAGACACCCCAGCAATCGACAGCATCTATGAGTTGCGATCTTAAAGCATTTTGCAGCCAGATGGAATTATCTGGCGTCGCACAAATGCGGCTAAAACAAGAGCTTAGAGCATTTTGTGAGCACAGATAGAACCATCTGGCGCAAGCACAAAACCTCTTATTGCCCCGGCGCAATCCCGCTCAATCCTGCCACGGCCTGTTCAATCTCTTCCAGAAAGCCGACAATGCGGTCGCCATTATCGCCCAGATCATGACGACCATAGCGTGAGGCCGAGCGCATATCGACAAGGCTGGTCTCTTCATCGCCGGTAATGCGCACGCCAACATCAACAGGCAATTTTAGAATAAAACTGGTGGCGGATGCTGTTAAAAGCGTCTCGCGCAGCTCCGCATCATCAAGCTCTGTCACCACCATGTCAGCCCAGCCCTGCTGCTCAAACACATTGCGCACAATGCTGACCGCTTCCGTATAGGGCAAGCTGTAATGATGGCTATTGGCAAGCGGATAGGCCTCCATCTGAAGGCGCTGCTCACCAGGCGTTGCTTCAAAACTGCGCCCATCGGCCAAGGCCGGAGCAGTATCAAGATCGGTGGAAATATCATGCAATGGCGGCAAGGTCAGCGCCCGGTAAGAAGCCCCGGCATAAGGGGTCAGAACCAGCAGCGCAATCAAGGCGCCAACACTCAGGTCACGGCCGCCATGCCCCCCAAAACTCCATAACCGTGCAAAGGCCCAGCCTGAAAAAAGCAAGGCCAAGGCAGCCAGCAGGGCCACCAGCGCCAGAACCCATAAATAGGCAGGCGTCTCGACCAGTCCGAAATGATGGCCGGTCCAGACAGTCAACAGCAAAACGGCTGAAAATGCAGCCATACGGCGCGACCAGCCTGCTGCCATTGAGGTCTGCTGTCTGGGAAATTCAGTCATATTGCGCCACCCGAATCGTTCCCCGCACAGATCATGCGTATAAACAAAGACCAGAGCAACGGGCGTTCTAGAGCATCGAACCAAAAAGTGGAATCGGTTTTTGGATAATTCCGATGCTCATTCAAAGAGTTAGGGCGTCCTTTGTGCGTCCGACAGGACGCACGGCGCTCTAACAAACGCAGCTTCCTCTGCTCCGGCTTCTTTTTTAACCACATTTTGCAGCCCGATGGGATCAACCGGCCTTGCGAATGGCTGATTGCGCTGCCGCCAGTCTGGCGATCGGCACCCGGAAGGGGGAGCAGGATACATAATCAAGCCCGACCTCCTCGCAAAAACAGATCGAAGCCGGGTCGCCGCCATGTTCACCACAAATGCCAAGTTTGATGTCGGGGCGTGTTGTCTTGCCCTTCTGCGCCCCCAGACGCACCAGTTCGCCCACACCCTCAATGTCCAGCGAGACAAAAGGGTCCTGCTCGATAATGCCCTTTTTCTGGTAGTTCTCTATAAAACTGGCCGCATCATCGCGCGAAATACCGAATGTCGTCTGCGTCAGATCATTGGTGCCAAAAGAAAAGAATTCGGCACTTTCAGCAATATGATCGGCCCGGATGGCGGCGCGCGGCAGTTCGATCATCGTCCCGACAAGATATTCAATGGTCATGCCGGTTTCTTCCATCACGCTTTGTGCAACCGCATCAATACGTGTCTTGACGAAATCAAACTCTCGCCTGAGACCAACCAGCGGCACCATGATTTCAGGCACAATCAGCTTGCCTGCCTTGCGCCCGGCCTCAACAGCAGCTTCAAACACGGCACGCGCCTGCATTTCGGCAATTTCCGGATAGGTTACCGCCAGCCGGCAGCCACGATGACCAAGCATCGGGTTGAATTCATGCAAGGCTTCGGTCCGCTGCCGCAATTTTTCTGAGGAAACGCCCATATCTTCGGCCACCTCCTCCAGTTCCTCCTCGGTTTTCGGCAAGAACTCATGCAACGGCGGGTCAAGCAGGCGAATTGTGACCGGCAGACCGGCCATAATCTCAAACAGTTCCAGAAAATCCGATCTTTGCATGGGCAACAGCTTGGCAAGTGCGGCGCGCCGATCCTTTTCCGTATCAGCCAAAATCATTTCACGCATGGAAACGATACGCTGACCGTCAAAGAACATATGCTCGGTCCGGCACAGGCCAATACCTTCCGCCCCGAAAGAACGCGCCATGCGCGCATCGGCAAGGGTTTCGGCATTGGTGCGCACCTTCATGCGCCGTGCCTCGTCCGCCCATTCCATGATGGCGGCAAAATCACCCGAAAGCTCGGGCTGAAGCATGGGCACGGCCCCCTTCAAAACCTGTCCTGAACCACCATCAATGGTAATGATGTCGCCCTTGCGGAATGTCTGGCCAAGGGCCATCAGCGTCCCGTTGCGACAATCCACACGCAGCAAACCCGCACCCGATACACAAGGCTTGCCCATGCCGCGCGCGACCACCGCTGCGTGGCTGGTCATGCCGCCGCGCGTGGTCAAGATGCCTTGCGCCACATGCATGCCCTGAATGTCTTCAGGACTTGTCTCGACACGAACGAGAATGACCTTGCGGCCAGCCGAACTCATTTCTTCGGCTTCTTCCGAGCTGAAAACAATCTCTCCGGTTGCAGCCCCTGGTGAAGCAGGCAACCCCGTCCCGATGACATTGCGCTGTGCGGTGGGATCAATGGTTGGGTGCAGAAGCTGGTCGAGCGAAAGCGGGTCGATGCGGCACACGGCTTCCTGCTTTGTAATCAGCCCTTCCTGCGCCATGTCGACGGCAATTTTCAGCGCCGCCTTGGCGGTGCGCTTGCCGGAGCGCGTCTGCAACATCCACAATTTTCCGCGTTCAATGGTGAACTCAAGGTCTTGCATGTCACGATAATGGTTTTCCAGCCGCTGCGAGATATCGACAAAACTGCGGAAGGCGTCCGGCATCAGCTTTTCCAGCGAAGACTTGTCTGACCCGGCAGCAATACGCGCCGCCTCGGTAATGTTTTGCGGTGTGCGAATGCCAGCCACCACGTCCTCACCCTGGGCATTGACGAGAAACTCACCATAAAGCGCATTTTCGCCGGTCGAAGGGTTACGGGTAAAAGCCACGCCGGTGGCCGAGGTTTCTCCCATATTGCCAAACACCATGGCCTGCACATTGACAGCCGTACCCCAGCTTTCAGGAATATCGTGCAAGCGCCGATAGATGATGGCGCGCTGGTTCATCCAGCTTGAAAATACAGCGCCGATCGCCCCCCAAAGCTGTTCACGCGGGTCTTGCGGGAACGGGCTTTCCAGTTCTTCCTGCACTTTTTCCTTATAAAGGCCGATAATATCGCGCCAGTCTTCAGCGCTCAAATCCGTGTCGAGGTCATGGCCAAGACGGGCCTTGGCATCTTCCAGAATTTCCTCAAAAATCTCATGATCCAGCCCCAGCACCACACTGGAATACATCTGGATGAAGCGGCGGTAACTGTCATAGGCAAAACGGGCATCGCCTGAATCAGAGGCCAGCGCGACAACAGTTTTGTCATTGAGGCCAAGATTGAGCACCGTATCCATCATGCCCGGCATGGAGGCGCGCGAACCTGAACGCACCGACACCAGCAACAGATTTTCCGGATCGCCAAAGCGGCGGCCCGTCACCTTGCCGATATAGGCAAGGGCTGCATCAAGCTGTGCATCAAACTCTTCGGGAAAGCGGCGACCATCGGCATAATAGCGGTTACACATTTCGGTGGTGATGGTAAAACCGGGCGGAACCGGCAGCCCAAGGCTGCACATTTCGGCAAGGTTTGCGCCCTTGCCGCCCAGAAGATTCCGGTCACTTGCGCGCCCTTCAGCCGCATTATCGCCGAAAGTATAAACCCACTTGCTCATATGCGCTTCTCGCCCTCCTGGAGCGCCATGCACCCTGTCAGACGCACAAAAGACGCTCTAAACTCTTGTTTAGCACCTACCCATCCCGACAAGGCCGGACAGCGAAGCGTTAAGGGGCACAACAGCGAAAGGCAAGCGCAGGCTTGCATATGAGCCAATCTATATCGATTAGAGTCAGAACCTGTTCATCTTCCTCCCGCCGCTAAAGCGTGTCGCTTTTCTTTCAGATTCACGCAACCCGCTTTAAGCCTTTATTTTTACGCATGTCTTTATCCCGAAACTGGTTCTCAAGTCTCGGGAGACAGGCTTTAACAAGAACAGCGGCAAAATATTCACCGCTCGCACAAAAAGAAACCGGTTTTGCAACTGTAGCCTTGCTGACCAGTCAAAAACCTCATAGAACATAAAGAGAACAATGGAGGGTGCCATGCGACAGACAGGTAAACTCGACTATCTTGAAATGCCGGCAAGTGGCGGTACGCTCGACAGCGTCAAGGCTTTCTACAGTGCGGCCTTCTCATGGTCCTTTACCGATTACGGGCCAGATTATTCTGCTTTTTCAGAAGGGTTGGATGGCGGTTTTCATACCGATGCAATTGCCGGGTCCGCAAAACCATTACCGGTTCTGTACAGCAAAAATCTGGAAGACACACTGAACGCCGTCACGCAGGCTGGTGGACGAATCATCAAGCCTGTCTTCGCTTTCCCCGGCGGCCGTCGTTTCCATTTCATGGATCCGGCAGGCAATGAGCTTGCCGTCTGGGGCGAATAAGCCGGTTCAAGAGCCAATATTCTCAACACCCGGCTCATGAAACTCCATATGGCGGCCCGAAACTTTCTCGTAATGGCCCAAAACTTCCTGTAATGGATTGTGCTTTGGCTCATCTGTGCCTATAAGCCGCCTGTCTTGTTCGGGACAGTTTGTTGGGGCGTAGCCAAGCGGTAAGGCAGCGGTTTTTGGTACCGCCATTCCCTGGTTCGAATCCAGGCGCCCCAGCCACGGCTTTTTCTCCCCTGCTTTTCAATGATCTGAACCGTTTCACCGCCCGATGATACCATAGGGTGGTAAAATGTTCTAAAACCTGCTTCATCAAACTGGCTTTACGCATTGAAAGGACCCATCATGAGCTGGATGCCCGATATCGATCCGCAATGCCCGGATGCTGGCAATCTTGAGTCCATCGAAACACTGATTGTGCCTCGCTCGCGCGATATTGGTGGTTTTGAAGTGCGCCGCGCGCTGCCAGCACCTAAACGCCAGATGGTTGGGCCCTTCATCTTCTTCGACCAGATGGGTCCAGCCGAATTCATTGATGAAGGCGGCATTGATGTGCGCCCTCACCCCCATATCGGGCTGGCCACCGTCACCTATCTCTACAAGGGCGAATTCCAGCATCGCGACAGCCTTGGCACCAACCAGATGATCTATCCGGGCGCAGTCAACTGGATGATGGCTGGCAATGGCGTCACCCATTCAGAACGCACCAGCCCCGAAACCCGTCGCAAATCACCGCATTCCCTGTTCGGCATCCAGACATGGGTGGCGCTACCCGAAGCCGATGAAGACAAGCCCGCAACTTTCGAGCATCAAGGTGCCGAGGCTTTGCCGGTATTAAACAGTGAGGGCAAGCATGTGCGCCTGATCCTTGGCACGGCCTGGGGCGAGCGGGCGCCGGTCAAGACTTTTTCGGAAATGTTTTATGCCGATGCCACGCTGCTGGCTGGCGCAAAAATTCCGCTACCCGACACTCATGAAGATCGCGGTATCTATGTCACCGAAGGCTCGATACTGATTGCCGGGCAGGAATTCAAGGCCGGGCAAATGATGGTCTTTCGGCCCGGCGACCCCATCACTGTCACCGCTGGAGCGCGCGGGGCGCGTCTGATGCTGCTTGGTGGCGAAACGCTGAATGGGCCGCGCTATATATCGTGGAATTTCGTATCCTCATCGAAGGAAAAACTGCGTGCCGCCAAAGAAGCCTGGATCAAGGGAGACTTTGAACATGGCCGTTTCCAGTTACCACCCGATGACAATGAAGAGTTTATTCCCTTTCCCACAATCTCTTCTCTCCGCGGCTGAAACAACAGTCTCATTATGAGCCAACACGCCACAACAAGCCCAAGCGGCATTCATCACGTCACGCTGATCACGCGCAATGTGCAAAAAAACGTCGATTTTTACGCCGGTTTTTTAGGCCTGCGGCTGGTCAAGCGCACGGGCGGTTATGAGGATGCCGAGCAGCTTCACCTGTTTTATGGCGATGCTCTGGGCTCGCCTGGAACGCTTGTGACTTTCCTTGTCTGGGAAGAAGGGGCAAGCGGGCGGGTTGGCCATGGTCAGGTTTTTGAATTTGCACTGGCCGTACCCCGGCAAAGTCTGGGTGAATGGATGACACGCTGCCTGCAGCACGGCATTGCCATGCAGGGGCCTTCACATGAATTTGGCGAAACAGTCTTGCGGCTGAAAGATCCCGACGGGTTCATTGTCAAGCTCGTTGGTGTTGACATGCCGAGCGCCCATCCATGGGGTGACGCCTCACGCGGCCCCACACGTTTGCGCGCCGTGACCATTTTGTCAGAAGCGCCAGAAGAAACGGCGGCCTTCATCACCCGCTTTGGCTATAGAATCGGTCCGGTGGAGAGCAACACCACCCGCATGATTTCCGATACCGATGTCATCGATATCCGCGATGGCACGGGCTTTGTGGAAGGTATTCCCGGCACCGGCACAGCCGATCATGTTGCCTTTCGCGCAGCCGATATTACGGCAATAAAGGCCCTGGAAGCACAGCTTGCTACACTCAATTCATCTCCCACAAACAGCCATGACCGGCATTATTTCACCTCGCTTTATGTGCGCGAACCTGCCGGCACGCTTCTGGAAGTGGCAACCGATGGACCCGGTTTTACCATTGATGAGACAGCTGACCTGCTGGGCACGGAACTGATGGTGCCACCAGAGGCTGCAACCAGGGCTGAAGACATCAAACTCATGCTGCCGCAATTTTCCATGCCGGGAGAGCCGCGTCTGCCGCACCGTGACCTGCCTTTTGTGCACCGTTTTTACACACCTAAAGACCCAGACGAAACTGTCATTGTGCTCCTGCATGGCAGTGGCGGCACCGAAGCCGACCTGATGCCGCTGGCGCACCGTATTGCACCACGCGCCACCTTGCTTGGTGTTCGCGGCCGCGCCCATGAAGAAGGCAGTGCCCGCTGGTTTCGCCGTTTGGGCCCGACCGTTTTTGACCAGGCCGACATCCACTCCGAGGCAGAAGCCTTTGCCGCCTTCATCGAAGGTGCAGTGGCGGCCTACAGGCTTGACCCTGCCCGTATGATATTTCTGGGAAACTCAAACGGGGCGAACTTTCTGGCCAGCATCATGGCGCTGCAACCCGGTCACATCACAAAAGCCATCCTGCTGCGCCCGATAATGGTTCTGGACCATGCACCCGAAACCCGTCTGGACAACAGCCGGGTGCTGATGATTACCGGCAAGCGCGACCCCTTCGCCAATTTCGGCCAGAAGCTGGTGCAATGGCTGGACACATCGGGCGCACTGTTTGAGCAGCGATGCATTGACGCCAGTCATGAATTGTCATCTCAGGACGAGATTATCGCCCAAGAATGGCTGCTGGATCAGCAGACAGAAAGCCTCACCTGAAACAAATAGAAAAAGCGCTTTGTGTCTCCGTCAAAACGTGGCGCGCTCAGGCAATATCTCTTCGCGTGGCTACTGATAGGTTTTTTCCTCACGGCGCTCCATAGCTTGCGGCGTTAAATCAAAATCGCAGAAAAACAGAACATTGAAGAACGCAAAGGTCATGGCAATGGCCATGGTCCGCAGCGGATAATCGACCAGTGAATGCAGCAAAATCACCAGAATCGACAATAGAACCAGACGCTGAAGCGGACGGTTATAAACCCGGGCCGCGCGCACAATCAGCATGATGGCATAAATGGCAAAGATCATGGCTGTCGCCACTCCGCCTTCGAGCAGCAATTCGAGAAAGTCATTATGCGCATGATTGACATAAGACGCATAGATCATCTGCGGCTTTTCATAAGTGGGATAGACCAGATCAAATGTGCCAAACCCGGTTCCCCATAACCAGTTGTCCTGTATCGCCTGCCATGTTGTCAGGGCAAATTCCCGCCGGCCAAAATCCGCATCCAGTTGCTGGGAGCCGATCTGCACCAGAGCACCATAGCCATAGACAATCAAAAGGATGAGCAAGATCACCATGGCCAGCGTACCAATACGCCCGCGCCAAAGAAGCGAACCAATTGAAATGGCAACAACACCCAGACCAAGCAGGATACCGGCACGTGACCCGGCCGCCAGCAGAATCAGAAAGGTCAGCGCCAGCAACAAGACCGCAATCAGCGCCCGGTCATGGAAAAAGCCGAAATAGATGATCAGCGGCAGGCTGGCAAAAACCAGCGTGGAAAAATGGTTCACATTGGCAAACATGCCGACCATGACGCGGTATCCAAGCAGATCGCTTAGGGTTACCTCTGAACTGAAAGAATATTGCAACCCGGCAGCAATCAGATTGCACACAAGGCCAATCACAAAAAACGGCAGAAGCGTTGCAAATTTCTCTTGAGACAGGCTGGCGGCAGCAATGAAAAACACCACGGGCGTTAGCCCGAATATGATGGCCTGTATGGTGCGTGAGAGGCTTAAGCTGATGGGTGCAGCATCGACCGTAACAGATGGATCACCTCCCGTAAAAGGAAGCAGACTATCGAGACGACCAATATCAATCAGAAAAAGTGGAAGCGGTATCAGCTGGAAAACACCTACCGCCAATGTGAGACTGAAAATGATAATGCCCGCCCGCATGGCTTTTGATAGATGTTGCGCTCCCATCAGCGCATAGGCAGAGCCTGCAATGATCAGGATCTGGAGAATGGCGTCGACCATGATGGCGCGTTGGGTAGCACCGCCCACCAGCAGACAGGCCAGCAGACAAAAGCCCAATATGGAGCGGCGGCCGCGTATGGCTTTCAGGCTTGCCACTTCTTGCCCGGTCATGACGGCACCGCCATGATGCGAAGCTGATGAAACAGGATTTTTCCACCGTAACGGTTGCTCCAGCTTTCAACCATGGCATTGGTGCGCAAGGACAGGCTTTGTACCGGGCAATTTTGCGCAATGGTAAAGCGGGTTTGAAAACTGCGATTCTGATAAGTCCCTTCCGGCACCTCCAGACGCTGAACCGGCTGGCCGGGGTCAAGGCAATCTATCGCCCATAACAGTGATTTTGGCAGATCGGCGGAAGTGGCTGTGGCTGTAAACTCAAGCTCGTAAGAGCCGGCTGGCAACATGATGGTCTGCTCTACGCCAACGCGAAGCACGGGTGTGCTGCCAAACTCAATGAACAAACCCTGCGGCAGGCTACTGTCTTGAGATATAAAAGGCATGGTTACAGAAACACCGGGCTGTGGCCGGATCATCCAGTCAAACCTTCTGCCCGATGCGTTTTGCACAAATTGCCCATTAAACACAAAGCCAGCCAAATCCCCTTCCGCTTCAGCCAGCGTAAACAGGAAAGTGCGATAAGCCAGATCATAGCGCTTGTGCGCAAACAGGCTGCCAAGCAAAGTCGCCGTCTCCGCAGCAGAAGGTGGCGCAGAGCTTGACGCCAGATCCTGCAGGAACTGTGCTGTAAAGTCGAGATTTTCAAAATTGTAACTCGACAATTCTGCAATCAGCCGGGATCGCCAGGGGGGGGATTGTGCAACCATTTCCAGCAAGGCGGCATAGCTGTTTTCTTGCGAAAACACCTGTGGCATTGCCGAGGCAAAAGACCCAACCCTCTCCGGCCAGCGCCGGAACATCAAATCCAGCGCCTCCATGGCTTTGTCATGGTCTGCGTCTGCAACAGCCCGATAAACAGACCATTGCAATGCATGGATTTCAGTGCTGGCCAGCTCCAGCGCATGATCAAACATGGCATAGGCTGCTTCCACCTGCTCACCGCGGCGCAAAACCTCGCCCAGCAGGCTGTAGATGCGCGCATCGCCTGCATTGGCAGGCACGGCTGCGCGAATCTGCGCTTCCATCTCCTCAAGCGACGTGTCCGTTTCCTGCCGGTTTAATTGCCCGACCATCTCCACAAGCAGCGCCTCCACATTCAGCGGATAAAGCGCCAGCGCCACATCAGGATTGCTCTTTTCAAGATGGCGACTTGATGCGATCACCAAGATGACGCAAATACTGGCGAAGGCGCTCAGACACAGAAGCCAGCGACCCGTTTTTCGCATGATGTGCTGAGCTCCCCTCCTCGCTCGTGCCTTCAAGTCTTGGCGCATCTCCGCCATAGTTGTAATAATTATAACTCAAGTATTTATAGCTGTAGTTATAATCCAGCTTGCGGACCGCAAATTTGGTCATCGCCACACCCAAAACATTGGCGCCAGCCGCCTGAATACGTTTCAGCGCCGTTCGTGCTGCCTTGCGCGTGACCTGATTGGAAGACACGACCAGAAGTGTGGCATCAGTCAAACGGCTTAAAATCGGCGCGTCGGAAAGACCAAGAATTGGCGGCGAATCCACAAGCACAATGTCATAATTTCTGGACAGCCTTTGCAGCAGCAACCCCATACGTGACGATGACAGAAGATCGGCCGGGTTGGGCGGGATCATGCCAGCAGTGATCACACTGATATTTGTGCTAACCGGCTTGATCAGCTTTGCCAGATCCTCGCGCCGGATCGTATTGGTCAGCACATTGGAAAGCCCCACGATATTATCGAGCTTGAACATCCGGTGCATCATGGGCTTGCGCAGGTCAGCATCCACAACCAGAACCTTTGCGCCCAGAGCGCTGAAATCTTCGGCAAGTTTATAAATGGTTGTGGATTTTCCTTCCGATGGCTCAGAACTGGTCACAAGCAGCATACGCGGCGCTCCCTCTTCGCCGGAAAACTGAAGCGAGGTGCGCAGTGAGCGGTAGGATTCCGACAGTCTCGATTTCGGGTCCTGCAACTCTTGTGCAAACTCCCTTTCCTCAAGCGCCGGCAAAATGCCCAGAATGGGCAGGCGCAATTCATTTTCCACCTGCTCAGGATTGGTAAAAGTGTTGTTGAGCAGTTCCAGAATGTAAATCGCCACGGCACCAACGGCCAGTGACAGCATCAGTCCTATGACCAGGTTGAGAGAACGGCGCGGGGTATATGGAGAATCGGGAGTAACCGCCAGATCAACCACAGCCGCACTCTGGTTGCGCAATTCGGAACTGACCGCAACCTCATTGAGCTTGGCGATCAGATTGTCATATTGGGAACGGTTGGAATCCACTTCGCGCTTCAGGATCGTATACTGGATATTCTTATCCTGATAAGCGACCTGTTCCGCCTCCAGTTCAGTCAGCTTGTCCTTCAGGTCTTCAACCTTGGCAACCGTCTCGCTGTGCTTGATGCGGATCGAATCGGTAATGGCGGCAACGCCCAGCTTCACCTGATTTTCAATCTCCTGAATTTGCGAGCGCAATTGCTGCATTTCAGGAAAGCCCGGTTTGAAGAAAGCCAGTTTTTGCTGATATTCCGCGTTCAGTTCGGCAAGCCTGCCTTTCAGTTTTTCCAGCCCCTCACTGGCCAGAACCTGCTCCAGGCTGGCGCCTTGCCCATTGGCGATCTGCTGGACCAGACGGCCATAATCGAGGCTTTCCTGCATGGCCAGAGCCAGCGCCTTATTGATCTCGGTCAGATTTGCTGCAATCAGCGAACTGTCACTGCCGGTGA
This sequence comes from Aquamicrobium segne, assembly GCF_042656785.1. NCBI lineage: Bacteria > Pseudomonadati > Pseudomonadota > Alphaproteobacteria > Hyphomicrobiales > Phyllobacteriaceae > Aquamicrobium > Aquamicrobium segne. The sequence continues at coordinate 332,867 of NZ_JBHSLL010000012.1, read as the reverse complement.
TGGTGATGCCTGCGCTCTTGGCATAATCAACCAGTTCTTCCTCGGATTTCTGCAACCGCTCCTTGACCTGAAGCACCTGTTCCTGAATGAATTTACGGGCTTGCAAGGACGTATCGCTGGCCTGATCGACACGCTGATCGATAAAACTCTGGGCAATCTGATTGGCGATCTCATAGGCATATTCCGGCTTTTGATCGGAATAGCTGATCGACAACAGGTTGGTATTGATGATCGGATCAACTGTCAGATTGTCCAGCACCCGGTTTGTCGCCATACGCGCCCGCTCACTGGCGCTATATTCGGCTATATCTGCGGTCACTGTTCTCCCAAAGGCACGATTTAAAATGTTAAGCGGCGAAAAACCCGGCCTTGGAAACAGAAAGTCTGCCCGCTCGCTCAGCCCCAGATTAAACACCACACGCTCTGCCAGAGAGCGGCTTTTGAGTTTTTCACGCGCGGTCAGAAAAGAGCGGATATCACTGGTTTCAGCAGTCATCTCGATATCCTGGTACACCCGGGCAGAGGGAACCAGAACCTCAAGTTTTGCTGTCGCCCTGTATTGCGGCGTCATCATCATGGTCAGCGCCAGCGAACTGACCAGACCAATCGCCGCCAGCGTAACCAGCAGCCAGCGATAATGCACGACATAGAAAAACAGCCGTAAAACATCAAAGCCCTCCTCCTGCATCGGAGGCTCATAGGCGTAATCCTGAATCTGCATGCGCGGATCATAATAGCCGCCGGGCATGGCAACGGCTCCGCTTGCGGAATGCTCCGGACCTATCTGGCGATGGCGATCTAGCATATCCCTGTTCCAACCCCGATCATTGACCCCTGCCTGTCAAACATCAGGGAATAACAGCCAGGCGGCTTGCATTGGCCGCCATGCCCAGCGCTTCTTTCAGATTGTTGATAGCCACCCGGTTCTGGGACGTGAACACCATGATCACATCGCCCCCATAAATACGGGGATTGGCCAGTCGTCCACTACGAATTTGCTCGACGCTGTAATTGGCCACCAGCCTGGCGCCCCCCACATTGCGAAACACATAAACCTTGCTCGGATCCGCAATGTCTCGCAGTCCTCCGGCCAGCGCGATAGCATCGAGCAAGGTGGTGCTGGCGGCAACCTGATAAAGGCCAGCCTTGGCCACCTCACCATCCACAGTCACCCGCTGACTGGCCGATTCTTTCAAGAAAACCGTAATGTCAGGCGATTGCAGATAGGACGTGCCATAGGCTTTCTCCAGATCCTGCTCCAATTGACGAACAGACTTGCCGGCGGCCATTTGCACACCAATCAAAGGCAGTGAGATGCGCCCCGAAGGATCAACCTGAACCACCCGGTTGAGCGTATCTGCATTATAGACATTGATTTCCAGAACATCGTTTGCCGCCAGCAATTGCTCGGTGCCATCATGCGTGCCCGCTGGCGCAGGCAGGCTTTTGACCAGCCGCAGGCTGCCATCTGCGGTGGCTGTCACATCACCCGTTTGAAGAGCAAGAACATCGGCAGGTGCAGCACCCGTATTGGCCGTACTGTTACAGCCGGCAACAAAACACAAAATTGCCAGCATGATTGCAGGTAATGTTCTGGTCATACCGCGCCCTTATTCATTTCCCAAAACCCGTGCAACAAGACGTTGGGCAAAACTCTTCCTGGCCCTCCCCCTGGAAACCGTGCGCAGTGTGGGCAAAATCTCCGCTGGCTCTGCATTGGACAAGATTGCAGCAGGACGATGATGAAACATCTGTTCAGCATCTTGGCGCCCAAATTGTTCAGCAACAAGTGCAAAAGCACCCGACAATACCGGTTTGCGCCATGATGCACCATGCGCATCGCTGGCAAAAAAGCTGGCTCTGCCTTCACGCAAGATCCGCTCCGATAATTGTCTTGCGACCGGTCCAAAAACCCCGGTCAGCGAATCTGCCGTCAGTTGAAGCGGGCAACCCAGATCGGCAAGGCGCTGAATGACATCAAAATGCCTGCCCGCCCATGAAAGCCGCTCAGGATGGGTGATAATGGGAACAAAGCCTGCCTCAAGCAAGCGTGCAGCAAACTCTTCCAGCCGCGGCGGCAGGATCTCATGTGGCGGCTCTAACAAAAAATAGCGCGTATGGTTCAGGGTCGGTATGTCGCCAGCCTGCAGACGATCAAGAAGATCAGGCGCGATATGAACATCAGCGCCACTTGTCAGGCGGAGAGGGATGGATTGCGCATCGAGCATGACCTGCAAACTGTGCATCGCTGGCAGAATTGTTGCTGTCGAATTTTCATATTTGCCCGGAACGATATGCGGTGTGCAGGCCATATGAGTAATGCCATCGGCCACAGCAATGCGCGCCATGGCAATTGAAGTGACTATATCTTCTGCACCATCATCAAGAAAAGCCAGAATATGTGAATGCAGATCAATCATCAGAGGCAATCGTAAAAGCCTGGCAATGATCGCAAGGACTGCTCACTTGCTTCTCGCATGGCAGACCCTGCCTCCTCACGCGCCCTTGCGAAATATACAGCGCCAATGAAGTCACCGACTTCATTGGCCTATAAGCATTTCAAAACTGCTTCCAGACTTTAAACCGAACCGGCCAGACTGATCAGTTGCTCACGCCCTCATCGGACGTTGACAGAAGAACAGCCCCCAGAGCAATTCCGCCACCAATTGCAACAATTCCGGCTGTCGGAATACCAGAGGAAGCACCAGTGGCCGCACTCGCATCCTGCACAGCGCCCGCGGCATTTTCATTTACCGCAACGCAAAGCTGATTACCTTGAGGCAAGGCCTGCAAAGTGGTGTTTGCGCTCAACGACACAGAACATCCACCGCCAAAGGAAACAGTCGAAGATGAACGCGGGCCAACCATAACGGAATCGCCTGCACCCAATTGAATGCCAGACTGGGCAGCGGTCGATCCTCCAGCCTGCCTGACAAACACCTTGCCGACAACATTTTCCAGAACACCCGTCGCTCCGGGAGAAACCTGACAGGCGCACGTGCCTGACTGTGCATTTGCACTGCCAACAGTTGCAATCCCGCCAAACGCTGCCAAGGCGAAAACCAAAGCCGACGATCTGGCGACCGCACCAGTCTTATTCCACACAAACATCTTATTCCGCCCGGACATTAAGTGCCTCAGAAATATTCATATTTTTAACGGCCCATCAAATAACATCATGTACCCGCTTAAGCAATGTTTAACAATGGCAAGAAATAGCCTTAACAGGCCCGGTAAAGGCCACCTGACTGGGCAGGCAGATCACAAAGATAGCCATCCTTGCTCAACTGTTCCGCCAGATCGCCGCCATCAGCGGCGCGGCATTGGGCAACAATTGCATCACCGAAAGTTGATGCCGCCCTGCCATCGCAAGGTGTTGCCCCTCCGACCTGAACACATTCAAACGTCTTGCCCTGATAGACCTTGCGTGCCTGTTCCCGGGCCAGCGCTTCAAGATTGCGCGGTTTTTTAAAAGCCACGCCGCACAACAGGATTTTGCGCCCGCCAATGCGCAAATCATCCAGTGTCCGGATGTCCAGCTTACCACTGAAAACAAGCGCTTCTGCTGTCTTTGGTGCATTCTGGTCTGGCCTGCGTCGTTCCTGTGTGGAAAGCAGAGACAATATAAAGACAGCAAACCCCAGTACAGCAAGGATCAAAAATACAATTTTTTTCCTGTTCATTGCACAGCTTTACTCTTTTGCAGTGTACAGGTTTTTGATCAGTCGAAGCATCTGATCCGCCAGATATTTCCTGTCATATTCTTTTGCCCCCTCAATGGCATTGCCCCTCAACCGCGCCCTGAATTCATCATTTTCAGCCAGATGGACAAGGTGGCTGCGCAGTTCCTCTGCATTTTCAGGTTCAAATGTCAGCCCGGCCTGTTGCTTTTTGACAATTTCCGCGGATTCTCCACGAACGCCAAGCAGCACCGGGATGCCCATTGCCATGCTTTCAAACAGCTTTGAGGGTATGACCGTAGTAAACAGATCGGTCTTGCGCAGATGAATGATCGAGGCATCCAGCAATGACCAATAGCGCACCACCTGCGATTTAGGCACAGATTCTACAAAGGTGACAGTATCGAGCTTCAGCGCCGCAGCCTTTTCGCGCAGCGCTGCCTTTGCAGCTCCACCTCCCAAAAACAGAAAATGGATGTCTGTGCGCCCTTCATCACGCAGCAAAACAGCCGTTTCCAGCAGGGTGTCGAGTGCATGGGCAAGGCCATGTGTGCCAATATAACCAGCGACAAACTTGCCACGCAAACCAAGCTGCTCCAGCAATTCATCATCCTTTTCCAGCGGAGCAAACCGGTCAAGATCGACACCGTTGGTAACAACATGAAGTTTAGATGGATCAATCCCCCGCCGCTCAAGATTTGCCTTGAAGGAATGCGTGACGGGCACAATCATCGCCGCCTTGCGGTAAAGGAACAATTCAAGCGCCTCCAGCGCGCTTAACAGGCGCGCCCCCTTCATGGCGCCAACCGCCCGGATGGATTCCGGCCACAGGTCGCGCAACTCAAATATAAAAGGAATGCGCCGCAAGCGACTGACCACATAGCCTGCGCAAGCTGTAAAAAACTGTGGCGAGGTGGCGATCACCACATCAGGCCGTTTCACCGCAAGACTGGCAGGTATCGCGCTGAACATGAAGCTGACATAATCAAGCGTACGGCGCAAAAAGCCTTCATTTGCGGAGATATAACTCCACACCCGCACCACATTGATCCCGGTCATGGTTTCACGCGCATAAAGCCAGTTCTTATATCCATCAAATAATTTTCCCGCCGGGAAATTGGGCGCACAGGTGATAACTGTCACCTGATGGCCAGCTTTCACCCACTCCTGACAATGTTCAAATGTGCGGCTGGCCGGGGCATTTACTTCCGGCGGAAAATTGTCTGTCAGAAAAAGAATATGCATCTGGCACCCCCCTGCCCTTATCGGTCAGATACCCAACCAAACACAATAATGCTGCGACCTTCAACAAGAGTGACGACCAGTCTTTGTGTTGGCTCACAACACCCGAACTCTGGATGCCAGGAGGCGTTTTCCAGATGAGCCGTGCCAGTACGAAGCTGCCAATGCAAAACCTTGTCCTGACCTGCAAAAACAAAACCTGACTGACCATCTTGTGCAAGTGTCAGCCTGCAGTGCGGATGGAAATGAAATGCGGCCCTGGCCCGATGACCAACACCACTCACGAAATCGGAAACGACAAATTCTTTCTCGCCAAAAGCCCAGTGCCGACGGTGGAGCGGCCCACCTTCCAGACGCCGATACCCATCATGAGCGCAAGCAACAATATAGCTGTCATTTTCCCGCTCTATTGAAAGATCACGCGGGCGCGCCCGCCTTGCCACCCTGAAACCCGACCACACTTCCGACGAATTCTCGTCCGCCACAACCACCGTATTATGCGCAGTTGTTCCCCGCTGACGCTGGCGCTCCGGGCCAGTTCCATAGACTGACGTACCCGAATTGACGATGATGCGCTGCCCATCCAGTGAAAGTTCAAAGGACAGCGTATCGGCATGAGCATGGCCCGGAAGATAATCCGGCCCGATCCGCGCCACATCAATCAGCAGCACAGCCCGGTCGTTCTGGAGCCGGACATAGCCACTGTCCTTCAACCATGTGCAGGCATCAAAAATGCCCGCATGAGCCGGAAAATCAAGCCTGACTGCATAATGTTCAAGCTCCTCCGGTGAAGGCGCAATGCCGATAGCAGCATCATTAAAGAAGGAAATTTCACCATCCGGATGGCACATGGCGGCCAGCCAATGGCGCATGTCTGAAATTTTGTTTTCCCATAAAACCGGCACAGACAGGTCAGCGCTGCGCATGACATTGACAAGATCGAGCATGTCTTCCAGCGCCAGCGCGTGATAGAGGGTGCTAAGCTCAAAATGGCCACCATCGGCAAGGATCTGTTCAGGCACCTCGTGCGCCAATATGTTGAGTCCCGTGGAAAGCCAGTTTTCAGCCTCCTCACCTGCAAAAAAACAGCCGGCAAAAACCAGAGCCTTGGCATTTGCAAAAAGATGATTGCCAAGCAGATGATATTCCAGCCGTCGCATCAACCACCGGGCCTGCACAGCCAGACTTTGGACAGCCCCTTCTGAAAATACATTGCCAGCAAGCGCCCATTTTACCCAATTCACAATCCGCAGCGATGTGGGGTAAGGCTCCCACCCGCTGCCGCTGGCAGGCGGGTTTTCCTTCATCCAGCGGTCAATAAGCGCAAGATGCCATTGCACCCGCGCTTGCGCCCCTTCGGCATTTAAATCATCGAAATAATGAAGATTATAGCACCATAATTTATCAAGATCAGGATTGTCCCAACCGGCGGAAAGATCGCCATTCCGGTTGAGAAAGCAAAAACTGTCCGGACCAGTCTGGCTTGGGCGCCGCCGCGCCGGTGCTGTCCATACGCCATTTTTTCGCTGCAAGGGTGCTGCACGTAAATCCGGTTTCGGGCGATAAAGATGAAACCGCAACCGCCCGCTGATTTGAACCGGCTTCAAATGGCGAATGGTATGCCAGAACAGGCAAGCCTGCCTGATGCGCCGTTTCAAACCAGCAATCTTTCAAGTTCACCAACAATCCTTTCGCCAGCCCGGCCATCCCATTTTTCAGGAATGCTGCCTTTTTTCCATTTTCCGGCAAACAGGCGTTCAAGCGCCTCCGACAAGGCGGCAGGGTCGGTTCCCAGAATTTTATTCGTGCCGACACTCACCGTTTCTGGCCGCTCGGTGCTGTTGCGCAAGGTCATGCAGGGAATGCCCATCACCGTTGTTTCTTCGGTAATGCCGCCAGAATCCGTAATCACCGCCTTTGCATTTTTCACCAGCCAGTTGAATTCCAGATAGGGCTGCGGCTCAACAAAATAAATAGAAGCCGGCAGGCCGGGCATGGCCTTAAGCGTTCCGGCTGTACGCGGATGAACCGGAAACACCACAGGAAGCTCTTGAGTGCCCTCGCCGATCGCTTTCAGCAAGTGTTCAAACGACGCCAGGGCATCGACATTGGAGGGCCTGTGCAGCGTCACCACGAAATAATTACCCGGCTTGAGCTCCAATTCATCCCAAAATGGCGGTGGACGCAGCCTGCCCATATTGGCAAGCAGCGTGTCGATCATCGTATTGCCAACAAAGAAAATGCGCTCTTTATCCACCCCATTGCGTTGCAGATTATCGGAAGCCATCTGGCTGGTGGTAAAAAACCAGTTGGTAATGGCATCTGTCACCATGCGGTTGATTTCCTCCGGCATGGTCCAGTCGCCGGAGCGGATACCGGCCTCAACATGGGCAACGGGAATATGCAGCTTCTGCGCAGCAATGGCACAGGCCATGGTCGAGGTGACATCGCCGACCACCAGGCAAAGATGGCTGGGGTTTTCTAAAAGCAGCTTTTCATAGCGAACCATGATTGCCGCTGTCTGCTGGGCCTGCGTCCCCGACCCTGCTTCCAGATTGACATCAGGGGCAGGAATTCCAAGCTGGGCAAAAAAATCGCCTGACATGCGCGCATCATAATGCTGGCCGGTATGCACCAGCCGGTAGCGCAAAGACCCGCCCGCCTGTTTTTGTGCCTCCAGCGCATGGATGATGGGAGCAATTTTCATGAAATTCGGCCGCGCCCCGGCAATGATGTCAATCAGTGGATTGTTCATAAGCGCGCTCCTTGCGGACGCTGCAGTCTGAAATTTGTGAAAATCACATCGATCCTCTGTTCCAGAACCCGCCCCAGATATTCGGCGCCCGCAATGGTAAGATGTCGGCAATCTTGACTGATGAACCGACCATCAGGTGTAAAAACCGGAACTGTATCATCTTCATCGAGCAGCGGTGCCATCAAGTCCACGTATCGATCATCATATGAAGCACGCAGATCATGATTGAGTTGGAGCCATTCCGGACCGGGCTTTACTCGCTGCTGAAAATAGTTATCGCCAGAATAATTATAGAAAATCCCTGCACTGCGCCCAAAATTTTTTGTGCCAACTACATATATTTTTTCCTGGAGCGTTTTTTCCATTTGCAACATCTGATCCAAGGGTGCTTCAGACCAGAAGATTAAATCAGCCTGCTTGGCACGCTTCATCGCACTCGACTGCCCCAGAAGTTCTGGCGCATAGGAAATCTCGATCTGCTTTGCCCATTCAGTGCTCAGCAAGATATTTGCCCAATCGCGGGCAAAACTATTGCCGACCACCAGAATTTTTGCCTTGTCTGTTGAAAAATCCCGGTTGAGGTCATTAACCCTGTGATTATAGCGGGCGTGGACGCCCGGTATGCCCTGGCCTACTTTCAAACCAAGTTCCGGTACATCGCGGATTACTCCTCCTTGACTGTAAATCAACAGTGCACTGCTTGTCCCGACAAGAAACAACCCAACCATCGTCGTACACAGCATCCGAAGTGAGATTTTCTTTCGATCTCTGAAAACACGTTCGATATAGGTATAGGAAAGCACAGATAGAGCCAGTGTAATGGCGACGGCGGCTATGGCTGCAACCCCTACAAGATCCTCGACAAATGAATATCTGAACAGAGAAAAAACAATCTGATGCCACATGTACAGGCTGAAGCTTATGAGCCCAAGATATACGAAAACTCTGTTTTCCAGAATCCGGGAATACCACCCCCCACTGCTGGCAGCCATGATCATACATGTAGCGCCTACTGTAAGGATCACAAGAGCCTCGCCCGGCAGCCCCTGCCCTAAAAATAAAAGTACAACCAGTATAGGCAGCCCGGCCTGTCCCCAGATGAATTTTTCCGTTCCCTGCATATGCGCCATAGCGACCAGACCTCCTGCCGCAAGCTCAAACAACCTGAACGGAAGATAATAAAACTTATCACTCTGCGAAAACGGGGAAAGAAACAGAATAAAGGATACTGCACAAATTGTGTACAGCATCAGGTACTTCCATTTTACAGACAATGCAAAAGCAGCAATTATTGCAAACGGCCAAAAAATATAAAATTGCTCCTCAATCCCCAAGCTCCACGTATGCATCAGGGGTTTATATTCGTTAACGACATCCCAGTAATTTCTTGTCGTGGTTGCCTGGAGGATATTGTTTGAGAATATATTCGTTGCAACAACAGATTGAGCAAGATTTTCCAAATCATCTGGAAGCATCAGCAGTGCGCTTGCAACCATGGCGACAAGACTGGCGACCAAGGCAAGTGGAATGATCCTACGCGCTCTTCTTTCGTAAAAATACGCAAAGGAAAATTCCCCGCAAGCCACGTCTTTGATGATAATACTCGTAATCAGATAGCCACTAATCACGAAAAAGATATCCACGCCCAGATATCCCGCCGGCGCCAATCCAAGATGAAAGACGATTACGGCAATCACGGCGACAGCGCGAAGCCCATCAATATCCTTTCGATAGGAGATAGCTGTCCGATCCTGTCCTTTTCTCATGTCGTTACTTACGGTAAGACTAACATTCCCAAATGCAGCAGCATGGTTGCTCATGATAAGTGCTGTGCCTCGATACTGACCCGACTCACATTCAACAACTCATCCAGGGGAACCGGACAGTTCGTCCCCTTCTCCAGCGCTTGCACGAAAGCCACAGCACAAGCCTTCTGGCCCTTATCCTGCCGCCACAGGTTCAGCTTGCGAAAACCGGGCCAGCCAAAACCTTTCATGCGACGGAAATTATTCAGTTGCAGGATGCGCCCATCGGAAAAAACCTCCAGCCGCTCCTTGGGGTAAGATTTGCTGCCATTGGCAAAATAATGCACACTGCCAATCGATCCATCGGCAAAGGAAAGCGTAATGATTGCTGTGTCCCCTGCCACAGCCTCCATCACCCTCACGTGATGAGAGACAATGGGTGCGTCGGCAAGAAACCGCAAAAGATCAATGAAATGACAGGCTTCACCAATAATCCGGCCACCCCCGACCGCCAGATCCTGCGTCCAGTGCGTGGCGGGAATAGCCCCTGCATTCACCATCATAACAAAGGATTTCGGGCCAGATGCACTGCCAAGCAGGTTTTTGATCTTTTGCACCTGTGGTGCAAAACGGCGGTTGAAACCCACCATGAGCAGCGGCTGAAACCCGCTGGCAATGGCATTGTCTCGCGCAACCTCGATGCGGGCAATTTCATCTTGTGTCAGCGCCAGCGGCTTTTCCACAAAGACATGTTTTCGCGCTCCCAGCGCCCGGCAGACAAGATCGGCATGGCTGTCATGGCGGGTGGCAATGACCACAGCATCAATATCAGGATCAGCCAATAGAGCGTCCACATCGGTCGTGGTCTTTTCAAAGCCGAATTTACGCCCGGCATGAACGCCGCTGACACCGGCAGAAGAGGCCACACTCACCAGACGCGCCCCGGCTGCCTTGAAAGCGGGGATCAGCACTGCTGTTGCATAATTGCCTGAGCCGATGAGACCAACCCCCACCTTGGCCGTCACCTGCACGGGCGGCGCAAGCGCCACCATGCGCTGCGTCAGCACTTCAACGGGAACAGCCTGTGGTGGCGGATACTCAAGAAGAATACCAAGCGAGGCTTCTTTTCCGGCAACAAGCTCATAGGCCTTTGCAGCCTCAGCCAGCGCAAAGCGGTGCGAGACAAGCGGCTTCACATCCAGCCTGCCATCGGCCATCATATCAAGAACGGCCTCAAAATTTCGCTGCTCGGTCCAGCGCACAAAACCGACCGGATAATCCTGGCCTTTTTCTTCATAGTCGGGATCATAGCGACCCGGCCCATAAGAGCACGACACCTGAAAGGTCAGCTCTTTTTCATAAAAATCAGCCCGCGACAATTCAAGTCCGGTGACGCCAACCAGCACGATGCGGCCACGCTTGCGGCACATCAGCGCCGCCTGATGCACCGGTTCATTGCTTTTGGTTGAAGCCGTGATGATGACACCATCAACGCCACGCCCGCGCGAAAAGATTTGTGCGATGGCGACAGGGTCGGCCCCGCTCGAAAGATCGACAGTTTCAGCGCCAAAATGTTGCGCCAGTTTCAAGCGGGCAGGATCAAAATCCAGTCCCAGAACCCGGCAGCCATGCGCCCGAAGAAGCTGTACGGTCATGATGCCGACCAGCCCCAGCCCCGTGACAACAATGGCCTCGCCAAGTGTTGGCTGAACCAGCCTTATGCCTTGAAGGGCAATGGCTGCCAGAACGGTAAAAGCAGCTTCATCATCGGTCACAGCATCGGGAACTTTGGCGCAAAGATTGACCGGAACAACGACCGCCTGCGCATGTTTACCATTGGAGATGACCCGCTCTCCGGGGGCAAAACCACTAACGCCGCGACCCGTCTCCAGCACAGTTCCAACATTGCAATAGCCAAGCGGCAAAGGCTGGTCGAGCTTGTTGAAAACGGCCTCCAGCGTGGGCGCCAAACCATCGGTTTTGATCTTGTCGATCACCTGGCGCACCTTGTCGGGCTGCTGGCGCGCCTTGCCAAGAAGACCAGCCTTGCCGAAATCGACCAGCATCCGCTCTGTTCCGGCCGAAACCAGCGTGCGGGCAGTGCGGATCAGTAGCTGCCCTTGCCCGACCGTGGGGCATGGCACCTCGGCAACTTCAGTGACCCCGGTTTTAAGCGATTGGAGAATTTGTTTCATTTAAGACAATACCGGCATGAACAATTCCCGGTTCGCATCCACACTTGCTGGATCTCTCCTGCGTATTTCCGCAAAACTTGCCACCCGTTCCCTCATTTGTATTTGCTCAGTTACAGTCAACTGCGCCATCAGGATAATCTTGTCAGCAAACTCGTCAGGACGCTCCAGTGGCAAATCCCAACCTGCTCCAACTTCAGAAAGGTTACGCCAGGGCGTCGTATCTGCAATCAGAACCGGAACCCCGGCAGTAAGCGCCTCAAGGATAACATGGCCGTAATTTTCACCAAGGGTAGGCAGAAAGAACAAATCATATTGCGCCAGGAAAAAGGGCACCTTCTCATGCTCTATGCTTCCACAGTAATTGGCATTTATGTGTGCAGGAAGCTGCTTTATTATTCTCTTGCATTGCTCCCAGTAGGAAACCTCTCTAACGGGACCATAAATATCAAATCGAACAGGAGCACCAACCTGCTTTAAAACCTCCAACGCATAATTGAGGTTTTTCATCGGCGAGATACGGGACAGGAAAACAATACGTAACGGCTCATTCTCGGCCCGTGGAGCAAAGGACGGCACTTCACGCATGGCAATGTCAGGCAGATCAATTGCAACTGTTATATGATTGGCAGTCGAGCCCATAATGCGGCAAATGTCTTTTTCCTCATGCTCGCTTGAGGCCTGCCACTCCAGATCACGATATAGCCCCACCATACCCGCAGCCAGCAGAAAGGTCTTTTTCTTGAGCGATTTGAGCCTCAGCGCACCTTCGGAAAACTCCCCACGCGGTGCAATCACACAGCGCGTCTTTAGCGCAAAGCCAAACCGGCGGGCCAACAATGGCTTTAGCGTAAAGTCAGGGTCAAAAAAGCTGTTGAGATAAAGAACATCATGCGGCGTTTCACGTAATATTCTGGCAATTGCCCGCACCCCTTTTTGTGCAGGGGAAAGATAAAGCACACTTGCCTTGCCCACTTTTTTCCACATATCCTCGACAAAATCAGAATAGGGCTGGGTGTCGGTCGCATCACGGTCAGAGGTGACAATCCGAAAATCAAACTCGTCACCCAATGCTTCAACCATGTTGGAAATCGTACGCAAAGGTCCACCAGACTTGTAACCGGGTAGATAATATCTCACAAAAGCAAGAATTACAGGACGACGCTGCATCGGCTCAGAGATACTCAAAGGTAACGCCTTCCTGACTTTTCAGCGATCTTGCGGTAAAGTTCAGCATATTTTTCACCCACAGCGTGAGTACGAAACTGCTCAACATTGCGCAAGCCAGACTCAGCAAGGCCAATTCTGTAATTTTCGTCTTCAATCACCTCCAACACAGCAGCCCGAATGCTGGCCACATCAAAAGGATCGGCCAGACAGGCTCCCTCACCCGCCACCTCAGGCATGGGCGACAAAGCACTTGTTATCACCGGCCGGCCAACAGCCTGCGCCTCGACAATCGGCAGGCCAAAGCCTTCAAAGGTCGAAACAAAAATCAGTATGTCAGCGTCAACATATTGCGCCACCAGCGCCTCTCGCGACAGGCCGACATGGTTTTCATAGTCGATTTTATAATGGTGCAGAGCCTCGACCTGCTTATCGGACAAGGAGCCGATCACCACCAGCTGGCAGGAAATCCCTTCCAGCGCTTCTGCCACACGCTCCAGATTTTTATTCCACCCCGTTCCAATCTGAAGAATGCGCGGTTTTTTTGCATTAAAACAATGCGGCGTCGGCTGAAATTCATCCGAGACCGGGTTATGGATCACATGAACCTTAGCAGGATCGCAACGCACACTGGCAAGCAAGGCGGAGCGGGTCGCCTCGGAAATCGTCACCACAGCCCGGCTACGCTTAACCGGCAACCAGTACCAGAGCAGCCAGACAAGCCAGCGCTGGAGACCGCGCAGACGACCAAGCAGCACAAGATCATGAACAGTCAGTACGGTTTTCCGGGAATCGAGCAGATAAGTCAGATAATGCACATCACCCGTGACATGATTGACATCACCTTGCGCCTTTCGGGCAGCCCAAATATCCTTCAGCCGTGGCCATAGCCCTGTGGATGGATGACGACAGGTCCAGACACTCACCTGACAGTCTTCCGGCATTGCGCCACGCACATCTTCATATAAACGTTCAATACTGAATACGTTCGGACGTGGGTGGCGCATAAAATGGGTGATGCGTGTCATCACGAAAATTGGCGCCCCATCCACCGCCCCCTCTGGAGGAATCTCACAAAAAGAGCTACGAAAATCACAAATAAAGTCGAGCGAATACAAACAAATAAAGCATTAGTCGTCGTCTCAACACTTAATATTGAGAATGACAAATTGAAGTATGAAAAAAATACGATAGCCGTATATCCAGAATATATAGATATTTTAATAATTAAAATAAATAAAATATATATTATATAAACATAGATTGGAAAGCCAAATATATAAAAATCTATATATCCCTCAACAAACATTGTATTTGTCCAATCATTTAAGGGAACTCCAAGTTCAAAATACCATAGGTTTTCTAAAACTGGACCAATAAATTCAAATTTATTTGGAAATAAAACTGATGGAATAGTTAAAAGAGCTTGAGAAATTATGTTCCATCCCCATAATACTCCATTAGTTGCTTCCCTTACAATCGATAAAGATGTTAATATAAGGAAGGGGCGTCTTATAATATTTTCGACAAATTGTCCCTCCACATTAGAATTGACAGATAGTTCTCTTGCTCTCCCTAAGTTCAGGATGGATAAATTCTCGGCACCCCGGCTGACATCGGTTGCGATACGAAGAAGATAATACCCCTCCCATAAAAACCAAAGTATAGGGATTGCAGCAAGAACGAGAGCTGCAATTATGAAAACTCTTCTCCCATTCAATTGACTTCTATAATAAATTGCAAAAAATGACACAGCCGAGATCAGCGCTATTATCGTCATGGAGCGCCTTCCAGCGGTAGTCCACCAGAGAAACTGGACAGCAAGTACAAATAAGAAAAAAGAAACAGATATAATATTACGCTGCGCAGGTCGTCCACGAAATATTGCAGCAAGCGCAACTGCACACATCGGCATAAGAGCCGGCGAAAGGCCAGTGGTAAATTGATAAAGCAGCGTAGCTTCGCGTTCCCCCCCTATCTCTGATCCGATACCCACAACGCTTGCATACCCCCTGCTACCTGACGCTATAAGATAGATTTGCATCATCAATATCGGCAGTATAACAGGGACGTAATCTCTCCATTTGATTAAGATACCTTGAATGGAAATTGATTTCCCAAATTTATTAAAATAAAAATAAGTAATTAATGATATAATAACAACAATAACAAGAGATTCTGCATTATACAATTCAGAAATTTCATGTATATAATTCTCATATCCAAATAAAACTATATAGCTAAATGGCAATGCATGCCAAAGCATTGTCTGCGATGAAATAACCGCACCAATATTCAGTTCTCCGAAAAATAAACTTGATAGCGCATGGTAGCCGCAGACCCCTGTTAGAAATGCACAGCCTCCATAAAAAACAATTGGCTCGCCTATAAAGTAAAAGAAAAAATACCCTAGCAGTACAGTTAACACTGCAAGCACCATGGTCACATTGGAAGGGCCTGGTCGCCGCATGGCAGAAATTGCAATAGCTGCTGCATCCGATGACGCAACAGGTCGACCTGAATATGGGTGCCGTATCATCATCCGTGCCATTGAGCGTACCCCGATTTATCCCCGTCCCCTTGGATCGAAATATACTTGGCACACTGAAAATACGTCAAGGAAGGACGCCCCCGATGGAAGAAACCGCTCTGCTCAATCTCCCCTATATCATGCCTTCACAAGCACAGAAGCATGTTACGCACAATGAGGCATTGCGTATGCTCGATGCAATTTTGCATATCAGCGTGGAGGACCGGGATCGCAACGACCCGCCACTCGATCCTGCCGAGGGGCAACGCCATGCTTTGGGTGCGGAGCCGACAGGGTCTTTCGCCAATCATCCCGGCGCCATTGCTGTTTTTCAGGACGGCAACTGGTCTTTCCACCAGCCACACGAAGGCTGGATAATCTGGGATGCCGCAGAAAGCACGCTTCTGGTTTTTAACGACGAAGGCTGGAAGCCTGTCTTCGACCCGCAAAACATGCCCTTGCTTGGCATCAACACGACGGCCGATACGCTCAACCGGCTTGCCATTGCTGCCGACGCGACACTTTTGAGCCATGACGGTGCCGATCATCACCTCAAGCTCAACAAGGCCACAGCAACAGACACAGGCTCACTTCTGTTTCAAACCGACTTTTCCGGGCGCGCCGAGATGGGTCTGGCTGGCAATGATGATTTTTCAATCAAGGTTTCATCAGACGGAGAGGCATGGACAACAGCGCTGTCGGTAGACCGGGAAACCGGACGACTGGGCGTGGGCGTGGGCAAACCGCAGGCCGTGCTTCATACAAAGGCTCCAATCAACGGACAAAATCTTCTGCGTTTCGATGATGCTGAAGGCAACAGCCTGTGGCGAGCCCTGTTCGACGGCACCAATTTTCATCATTATCTGAGCCGCTCTCTCATCCTCAACCTGAGCGGCACATACAGCTTCAGCATCTCTGGCGGCAACGGTATTCGTGGTGAGACCATTCAGATCATGACACAGGCAGCCGATTATGCCGCTGGCGCCAAAGGTCTGCGCATCGGTGAAAATGGTTCTGGCTATGCAACAGCGGCACACCCGCTGACAAAGCCCAATATGTTCTTTCGCTCTCATGCCTGGAATGGTGTCAATGGTTATTCATTCAGTACCGGCGGCTGGTTTGGGCTGGAACAGACTGCGGTCGAGAACGGACAGGCAAAATTCTTCTGGAAAACCGGAAGCTTTGCCAGCCCTGCCCTAATGGAACTCGATCACGGTGGAAACCTCTCCACGATCGGTTCGATCTCGACAGCAGGCTTTGCCAAAGTCGGCTCTTACCTGGTTGCCACACTGCCATCGGCTTCAACGACTGGTGCTGGCGCAATTGTTTTTGTGTCTGACGAGACCGGCGGCGCAACCCTTGCCTTTTCCGACGGAACAGACTGGCGTCGAATTGCGGATAAAGCTGTGGTGAGTTGACAATTTTAGAGCGTGTCGCAATTTCTCAAATTCACACGACCCGCTTTAAGCCTTTGCTTTTACGCATGTCTTTATCTCGAAACCGGTTCTCAAGTCTCAAGAGACAGGCTTTAGAGCGCCGTGCATCCTGCTGGACGCACGGCGCTCTGGGAGCAATCGACATTCAGGATTTCCAAATCGGCTGATGTCTGTTTTATAAGTTTCTCTGCTGGCCACGGAGTGCATGACGGGAAACAAACGATACGAACAGGATAAAACGGGTGAAAACTGCCACCTTGAAGATTTTATACACGCAGACGACGGGGATTGCATTGATTTCAACCTAAGGCTACTTGTAAATAATTACGGCGGGGTTGATAAGCGGGCTATTTGCCAGAGTATTTTGCAGTCAGATAATTGCACCTGACACAAGAATAATGCGGCCAAACAAATGAGAGTGCTATGCATTTAATTGAACGCACACTGCTTTCGACAGACCGACAGGCTGATCAACCTTGATGTGCGGGGGCGTATTCCATCCTTGTAAAATTCCTGAGCGGCAGTTTTCCTGTGCGCTCCAAAGCCTGTCTCTCGAGATTTGAGAACCAGTTTCGAGATAAAGACATGCATAAAAACCAGAATTTGAAGCATTTATGCCGCGTCAGACAGAACCATCTGACTTGGCATAAATGCAACTGAAACAAGAGGCTAGATCATTCCATCTGATTTGTGAAAAACAGGAAGTGATCTCACAATCGAGGACACGTCATGCATGGTGTGTCGTGTTTGAGGGACGGCAGTCTGCAAGGTTTGTTGCGCGGTTTGGGGAGACCGGAAAAATGAGCCGTATTTTTTCGATTTCGAAACCTGACACGGCCAGAAGCAGGCGCCATCCATTATTGCGCATACGCTATCAACTGGCGGGTGGATTGCTTTTGGCAATCGGTGCGCCATTGCTGGCGCGCATGATGCTGGAGCCAAGGGTTTTATTCTCGATCAACATTCAGGTGACCATCACCGGAGTGATTATTGCTCATATATTGGGCTATATGATCTATCGGCGTTTGGGATCATTCCCCGGGGTTGCAAATTTCAGCACTATCTTGCCTGCCTTCCTGCTGGGTTACGGGCTGGTGTTTGTCGCCATCTTTTTCCTGCGACTTGACTATAGCCGCTTTCAGGCAGCAACCTCCTTCCTGTTGTCGATCCTGTGGTATTTCAGCCTTGGGATGATAGTCGTCCGACAGGAAGTGAACCGGTTGGCCCTGGTTCCTTTTGGCGCCATCGACCGGCTTGAAAAGGTCGACAATGCGGTTTGGCATATGTTGCAAACTCCCGAGTTGGACTCTGCTTCGAGTTCAACGAATTCAGCAAGCGTACAGGGAGTGGTCGCAGATCTGCGGGCTGACCTGCCCGAAAACTGGCAAAGATTTATCACCGGATGTGTTTTGTCGGGCGTCCCGGTCTATCATGTGAAGCAGATACTGGAATCGCTGACCGGCCGTGTCGAGATTGAACATCTGTCTGAAAATACGCTGGGCTCACTGAACCCAAACCAGACCTATATCAAGGTCAAGCAGGCAGCCGACTGGCTGGCGGCACTGATTGCGCTGATCGCATTGGCGCCTCTCTTACTGCTTGTTGCCCTGCTTGTTCGCCTGGAAACGGCTGGCCCTGCACTGTTTCGTCAAGAGCGTGTCGGTTATCGGGGGCGTGTGTTTACAGTCTATAAATTTCGCACCATGCACCATGAAACACACAGCCAGCACGCAAGTAGAGAAACGGCCATGACGCAAAAAGGCGATCCGCGCATTACGCGCATCGGCCGTGTTTTGCGGCGCAGTCGGCTCGATGAATTGCCGCAACTCATCAATATATTGCGAGGCGAGATGAGCTGGATCGGACCGCGCCCTGAAGCCATGGCGCTGTCACGCTGGTATGAGAATGAACTGGCCTTCTATGCCTATCGTCACATTGTGCGACCGGGTATCACGGGTTGGGCGCAGGTCAATCAGGGGCACGTGACGGCTGTCGATGACGTGCACGAAAAACTGCATTACGATTTTTATTATATCAAGAATTTCTCACCCTGGCTTGATCTGGTTATCGTCATGCGAACCATGTGCATCATGCTGACCGGATTTGGAGCCCGATGAGAAGATGGATCATTTACGAGTGCGCCAATGAAAATTATTCCTCTGGTTCTAAGTGGTGGTTCAGGAACAAGGCTGTGGCCGCTTTCACGCGCAACCAAGCCCAAACAATTTCTGAATTTCGGCGGTGAACACTCGCTGTTTCAGGACACAGTCTTGCGGTGTCAGTCAGATATTTTTGATCCCCGTCCAATCATTGTCGGGGCCGACAGCCACCGCTTTCTTCTTGCCGAAGATATGCAGGCAATCGGCGTTGATGCCGATATTTTGCTGGAGCCTGTAGCGCGCAATTCCTGTGCAGCTATTGCTGCTGGCTGTCTTCAGGCACTCAAGCGCTCCGCCGATGCGGTTGTTCTGGTGCTGGCAGCCGACCATCGTATTCCCGACAAAACAGCTTTCAGAAAAGCGGTGGCGCAAGGGCTGGAGGATGCCGCCACCGGCCATCTCATTACATTTGGTGTAAAACCTGATCGTCCCGCAACCTCCTATGGCTATATTCTGCCGGGCAAACCGTTGAACAGGGCGCGTTGCGTGGCGCGTTTCGTTGAAAAACCGGGACCTGAACAGGCCGCAGAATATCTGGCTGACAACTATCTATGGAACAGTGGCAATTTTCTGTTTCGTGCAGCATCTTTTCTGGAAGAGCTTGAAAAGCTGCAACCGGAGATCTTGAAAGCGGTGCAACTGGCGCATGAAGAGGCCGTGACCGATCTTGACTTTCTCCGGCTTGGGTCCGCCTTTGAAAGCGCGCCATCAATTTCCGTTGACTATGCGGTGATGGAAAAAACCGGACATGCTGCTGTGCTGCCGGTTGATTATCACTGGTCGGATATTGGAAGCTGGGATGCGATCTCACAAGTTCTTCCCCGCGATGCACAGGGCAATGCAATTGTCGGTGACGCCACCATTCTCGATGGCCGTGACAATCTCGTTTATTCACAAGGAAAACTGACCACGCTGATCGGCGTTGAGGATATGGTTGTGGTTTCAACCCGCGACTGCCTGCTTGTGGCGCCGAAATCTTGTGCGGAAGACGTGAAACGTCTGGTGAACCATCTTCAGCAAGAGGCGCGTATCGAAGCGCTGGAAGGTATCCAGATATTCCGGCCATGGGGCAATTATGAGCGCCTTGACATGGACGATGGCTATCAGGTGAAGCGTATTGTTGTGAATCCTGGCGGGGTTTTGTCATTGCAAAAGCATAAGCATCGCGCCGAACACTGGGTGGTGGTGCGCGGTGCAGCCGAGGTGACGATTGATGCAGAATTGCGCACCATTTTTCCCGGCCAGTCTGTTTATGTGCCGCTTGGCGCGGTTCACCGTCTTGCCAATCGAGGCACTGAGCCGGTT
Organism: Aquamicrobium segne; assembly: GCF_042656785.1. Lineage (NCBI taxonomy): Bacteria > Pseudomonadati > Pseudomonadota > Alphaproteobacteria > Hyphomicrobiales > Phyllobacteriaceae > Aquamicrobium > Aquamicrobium segne. The sequence continues at coordinate 312,656 of NZ_JBHSLL010000012.1, read as the reverse complement.
GTGCTGATCGAGGTGCAGACCGGCGACTATCTGGGTGAAGATGACATTGTGCGACTGGAAGATGTGTATAACCGCCAGTCGGAATAGGGTGCAGGTATTTAAGTGAATTTTGCCTTGTTAAATTATCTGTCCTGTTCTGTTGCATGGTGATGGCGCGGTTGTCTACTGGTGTGCTGGGTCGGCGCATTGCGCGCGAGGGGGCATGGGTGGTTCTCGGGCAGGCCCTCAGCGCCATTGCAGCCCTGGTTTCCATTCGCATCATGACCGAACTTCTCGCGCCGGAGGAATTTGGCCGACTGACGCTGCTGGTCGGTGTGGCGGCATTGGCGCTGGGGCTTACGGCAACTCCAAAACTTCAGGCACTCATTCGTTATTATCCTGATGCTGCGCGGACAGGGCGCATCGAAAGCCTGCGCAAAGTCGGCATTCAGCTTATCATGCCTTTGTTAACACTTGCTTGTGTAATCCTTGCTGCGTTTTGGCTGCTTGCCGGCACATGGATCGGCAGTGCGTGGTATATGGGGCTTCTGGTGGCGGCGTTGCTTTACATCGATTGCTTGCGCTCACTTGAACTGTCCCTGTTCAATGCCGCACGTCGTCAGCGTGCCGCTTCGGTGATCTATGTGGCTGATGCCTGGTCCCGGCCATTGATGGCAATTATCTGTGTTCTGATCTTCGGTTCCAGCGCCGAGGCTGCACTTGCCGGTTATATTGCCGGTTCAGCCGCCGTGGTTCTGGCTATGCATCTCTGGATGCGGCTGGAAGGCGCCAGCGGCCCTCATGCGCCTTTGGACGCAGATGAAGACTTTAATAAGAAACTGGCCCTTTCGATCAGGCGCTATGCGCTGCCACTTGCACCGCTTGCCATCTTTGGCTGGTTGAGCGGTGTAGGGGATCGCTATATCATTGCTGGTCTGTTGAGTTTGCAGGACGCGGGGCTTTATGCCGCTGCCTATGGTCTCGCCAGCCGACCGTTCCTCATGTTGAGTGGCGTGGTGGAACTGACCATGCGTCCGGTCCTTCAAAATGCGGTCGCAGCGGGAGATCGCAAGCTGGTTACACGTACAAAAAGAATATGGCTACTGCTTACCGGGGCCGGTGCTGCATTTGGTGTCATCTGCTTTATATTATTGAGTGATTGGGTGGGACACCTTCTGTTGGCTGAGCAATATCGTTTAGCGACAGGGCTAATGCCATGGATCGCATTTGGTTATGCCTTATACAATATAGCAACTGTTTATACCCGGTTTTGCTATGCCTTTGACGATACAAAAGCCGTTCTTCTTCTTGCAGCAAGTGGCGGACTTCTGGGAGTTGCGGTTATGGTTCCGGCAATCTTTTTATGGGGGTTAACAGGCGCTGCACTCTCGGTGTCGGCGGGATTTGGCATTCAGCTTCTTTTTGCCTCGACCCTGGCGCGTCGGGCAGTGGCGGGCTTCTCGTCTCCAAAACAAGTATTTAAAGAATAAGGAGAAAATCCGAAAGATTGCGACATGTTTTAAATCTATAAGAAAATAAGGGGTCTCTATTTGCCATGAAGCCAACCAGCCGGATTTGCCTGTTTGTAGCAAAATTAATCCCCAGAGGGTATTTTCGTATATTGAAGTTTGCAGCTGAACGCGACCCTGCCTTGCAGGATTTATTTCTTCCCTTGAAGAATATTCCACTCTGTCTGAGAGGTGATTTGAGGGAAAGCGTATTCACCTCTCTCTATCGAACAGGCAATATTCCTCATCAAGCTGGATTTGACTTGTTATGCACGAGCCTGCTGCGCCCTGGTGATCTTGTGTTCGATATTGGTGCAAATATCGGATATACGACAGCATTGTTTTCTCACATTGTCGGTTCAGATGGTCGTGTTATTGCAGTTGAACCCTCACCTCGTTCATTTGCCTTACTTTCACGCTCGCTTGGAGAAAAAGCCAATATAACTCTCCTGAACCTGGGTGTATCGAAAGCGGAAGGTCAACTCGAATTCTATGTGCCCCCTTCGCTGGATCGTGCCAGCTTTATCCCCATTGCCGGAGCTCAAAAACTGCGAGTTACTATCTCCAGTTTGGATAATCTATGTGCCTCATATGGCTATCCACAATTTATCAAGGTGGATGTTGAAGGCTACGAGCCCAGCGTATTTTCTGGTGCGGTAGCGACATTGCACCGAAATGACCGGCCTATTATCGTTTTTGAAGCACTCGATATCAAAGGTCTTGAAAAATGTATTTTTCTTTTATCTGAACAAAGTGGCGGGGATTATGAATACAGGCGGATAAGAAACGATGGCTCATTAGTTAAGGTAGAAGAAACTGGATCAAGTGATTTTGTCGCAATTCCAAAATGGGCAAAGGAACGAATTGATGGCCGTACCAAGGTCCATCATGCAGCGTAATCCGGTTATGATCTTTGCTGGCTCATTTTGGTCGGGAGCAACGGAGAACGGGCTGGCCAACGGCTTCAGAACACTGGGCTGGGCAGTGCAGGAAATTGACAATAGGGACTTTCAAATTAATCCCGGCCGCCATCTGGGCTTGCGGCTTGCTGCCCGCGTATTTGGCAAGAATATGGTAAAAAATTACCAGAACAGAATTCTTGAAAACTGCCGGGTGCTGAAGCCTGATGTTTTTCTGACCGTTAAAGGTATTGGCATTACCCCTGACCTCTTGCGGCAAATCAGGGCGCTCGGGGTGTGCACGATGATGTATTACCCTGATGTTGCCTTTAATCACCGGGGTGTCTCGGTTGAGAGTTTTAACGAATATGATCTGTTCATTACGACCAAAACCTTTCAACTTGAATATCTCGAAAACATGCTTGGAAGCGAGCATGTTACATATGTTCCGCACGGCTATTCCAGTAGCGTTCACCGACCTGTATTCGACTGTACTTCTGAAGAGAGTTACCACATTGATCTGCTCTATTCAGGAAATCATTCGCCTTACAAGCAACGTTGGCTTGAAGAAACACTGGCTATTTTACCGGAAGAAATTTCGGTTGAGATTGTTGGCAATCGCTGGGCCAGGCATGGATCAGCAGGAGTGCTGGCGCGGTGCGGGATGCCGGGAGCGCAAATGGGTGTTGCCTATGCCAGAGCAATCCAGACCGCGCGTATCAACATCGCCATCCATTTTGGACCAACTGCATCCGGATGGGAGGACCTCGTTTCCACACGCACCTTTGAAATTCCCGCCTGCAAGGGCTTTATGCTGCATATCGACAATGATGAAGTGCGCGAGTTTTTCAAACCGGGCGAAGAGATTGATGTGTTTTCAACACCCGAGGAATTGGCTGATAAAGTCCGCTTCTACCTTGCGCGTCCCGAGCTTCGTGCGCAAATGATTGAACGTGCCTATGCGCGCTGCGTGCCAGCCTATAGTTATGCCGCACGGGCAAAGCTGATGGCGGATATTGTAGCTACGAAGCAGTGGACGACATAATATGGACAAAAGCAGATTATCTACCGAAACTGCACCCGGGTTTTATTCCGGCTATGAAGCATGGAAAGGCTGGAGCAACCTTTTTTGCTATACGCCAGACAAGGCTGATTATTTTGCCGGCGAGACTCGCGGCCTTGCCATCGCCGGCGGTGAAATCCTGGAAATCGGTTTTGGTTCGGGTGATTTTCTGCAATGAGCTGTTGACTGCGGGGCGCAAGTGGCAGCAACCGAGATCAACCCTGCGCTTCTTGCTGCTGCAGCCGAGCGCGGTATTGAGCTTCTTGATGCAGATTTCGAGCAGATTGCAGACAGGCATAGCAGCCGCTTTGACACGATTGTCGCCTTTGATGTGTTTGAGCATTTCTCGCTGGATGAGATCGTGACACGTTTACAGGCATGCGAGGAGATGTTGAAGCCGGGGGGCCATTTACTGCTGCGTTTTCCCAATGCTCAAAGCCCGTTCGGGCTGGCTCCGCAACATGGCGACCCAACGCATCGCTCTTGTCTTTCGCGCAGTGTTTTTGAACAATTGATTCAGAAGAGCCGCTTTGAGATTGTCCGATATGACCACCAGTTCAGGGCCAGAGGACGAACGCCGGTTGTTTTTCTCGTCCGTCTGGTACGTCATTTTCTGCGTGACGTCATTTCTGCCTGTTTTAACTTATCTATACAACCCGTTTTCCTTATGATGCCGTGGTGGTGATCAGGCTGCGCAAAATGGATGGCTAAGGCCTATCTTCCGACCAGGAAAGCAATGCGTCCAGTACGCCCTTGAAATCTGCCCAGCGGCGGATGACGGTTTCAGCTCCCGCTTCCGTCAGTGCATCGGCATGGCCGGGATAGCTGTGCGCACCCCCGGTAAAGCCGATGACGCGCATTCCAGCCGCGCGGGCGCCCGTCACCCCATGCACGGAATCCTCAACCACAAAGCAGCGCGCCGGGTCAGCGCCAAATTCACGCACCGCATGTAAAAAAACGTCGGGAGCAGGCTTGGGGCGGCCGTCGGGCAGGTCACGTGCGGAAAAGATCTCCCCTTGAAACAGTGGCAGGATGCCTGTCTTTTCCAGCATGGCGCGGATAAGCTGTGTGCTTGAGTTGGAGCAGATGTAACAGGGCCAGTGGGCGACCTGTAAAATGGCTTCGCGCACACCTTCAATGGCGCGCACATCCTGCTTGAGCTTGCGCTCGACCAAAGCCTCAGCCTCATCGATCAGCGTGGCCTTGAAAGGCAGACCGGAAATTTCCTCGATGCGCAGCAGAATATCCTTGAAGGTCAGGCCCGCATAGGTCTGCGCCAATTGCTCTGCTGTGATTTCAAAACCGGCACTGGTTAAGAGATCGGCCTCGATGCGTGCGGCAATGATTTCGGAATCGACCAGAACGCCGTCGCAATCAAAAATAATGAGGTCTGGCTTTTCCATGAGGCTTGATCCGATTTGAAGTGGGAGAAATGCCGGCAAGCGGCGATCAGGGGATACATCAAGCTGTGCGGCGGGGCAAACAGCAGATTGGTCTTCACGGATTATTTACGCTGTTGGGTAACCATAACAACCAGTAAACAGTAACGCGCATCCTGGGTGTTTAAAATGTCTGCATTACGTCGCCCTGACGGGTTTTCCAATGCTGCCTCCGGGCCCAATTGGCTGAATACGATCCTCAAGGGCGATTGCGTGGCGGCGATGAACCGGCTTCCCGACGCTTCTGTCGATATTATTTTTGCTGACCCTCCCTATAATCTCCAGTTGAACGGCGATCTGCACCGGCCGGACCAGTCCAAGGTCGATGCGGTAGACGACGCATGGGATCAGTTTGACAGTTTTGAAGCCTATGACGCCTTTACCCGCGCCTGGCTTTTGGCGGCGCGCCGGGTGTTAAAACCCAATGGCACCATCTGGGTGATCGGCTCCTATCATAATATTTTCCGGGTCGGGGCCAAGTTGCAGGATCTCGGCTTCTGGATTCTCAACGATATTGTCTGGCGCAAGACCAATCCGATGCCGAATTTCCGGGGCCGCCGTTTTCAGAATGCACATGAGACGATGATCTGGGCATCGCGTGATGAAAAGGCCAAGGGCTATACTTTCAATTATGAAGCCATGAAGGCTGCCAATGAAGATGTGCAGATGCGCTCCGACTGGCTGTTTCCGATCTGCACCGGGCATGAGCGGCTGAAGGATGACAAGGGTGACAAGCTGCATCCGACCCAGAAGCCGGAAGCGCTGCTGGCGCGCATTATGCTGGCCTCAAGCAAGCCGGGGGACGTGGTGCTTGATCCATTCTTCGGCTCAGGAACGACGGGGGCGGTGGCCAAGCGTCTTGGCCGTCATTTTGTCGGCATTGAGCGTGAGCAGAATTATATTGATGCCGCTTTGGAGCGCATTGAGGCGGTCAAGCCGCTGGGGACAGCCGAACTGACTGTTTTGACCGGCAAGCGCGCCTTGCCGCGCGTCGCCTTTGGCAGCCTGGTCGATACGGGGCTGATCAAGGCCGGCGCCATGCTTTGGGATGCAAAGCGGCGCTGGTCGGCCAGAGTGCGCGCCGATGGCACTTTGTCAATTGGCGATGAGGCAGGCTCGATCCACAAGATGGGAGCCCATGTTCAGGGGTTTGATGCCTGCAATGGCTGGACCTTCTGGCATTATGAGCGCGCTGGCGGGCTGACCCCGATTGACGAGTTACGCCGGATTGCTCGCCTTGGCATGGAAAAGGCCGGAGCCTGACGTACATTTTTGATACTGTCAGTTCTGCTTGCGTTTTGTTGCGCCCGGAAGAGCGGCTTCGATCGCTTTTTTCATAACGGTGGGCAGGGCTTCATCATGAAGACGACCGGGTACAGACCAGAAATGGTCGGCAGGGGCTGCACCGTCAAAGCGGGTGTGGTAAATATCCAGTTTCAGCCTAAAATGAGTAAAGACATGGGTGATCTGCCCGGTTTTTTCCCATTGCGCTGAAAAGGGAGCCGCTTCCAGTGAGGTTTTTCCATCCTGGCGCGCCGTCCAGTTGGTGGTTGGCACTTCACTCATGCCGCCAAGCAGACCTTTGGACGGGCGCTGGCGCAGCAGCACCGCACCATCAGCGCGGCTGACAACAAAAGCTGCCCCGCGGCGCAAGGGCTTTTCAGGCTTTGGCAATTTGACCGGATAAAGCTCGGGATCACCCGCCACCAAAGCTGTGCAATCCTGAGATAGCGGACACAGCATACATTTGGGGCGGCGCGGGGTGCAGATGGTTGCGCCCAGATCCATCATGGCTTGCGCAAAATCGCCGGGGCGCGCTGCTGGCACCAATTGCTCCACCAGAATACGGATTTGCGGCTTAGCCTGCGGCAAGGCTGTCTGAATGCGATAAAGCCTTGAAATAACCCGCTCGACATTGCCGTCCACCACCGCTGCGGGGCGATTAAAGGCAATGGCGGCAATCGCGCCAGCCGTATAAGGGCCAATGCCGGGCAGAGCGCGCAGGGTTTTGTCGGTATCGGGAAAAATCCCGCCTTGTGCTGCGATAAGATCGGCACAGGCTTTCAGGTTACGGGCGCGCGAATAATAGCCAAGCCCGGCCCATGCCTTCATGATATCGTTCTGGGAAGCGGCTGCCAGAGCAAAAATATCGGGCCAGCGCTTGGTGAAAGTGGTAAAATAGGATTTGACCGCTTCAACCGTGGTTTGTTGCAGCATAATTTCGGAAAGCCACACGCGATAAGGGTCGGGCCATTTACCCTGCGCAAGATCGGCAGGGCCGATGCGCCATGGCAAATCGCGATGATGGAGATCATACCAGTTCAAAAGACGGGTTGCGATGCCAGGCTTGCGGCTTTTATCCTGTAGTGCCATTGATCGGAAACTTCAGCTTTTGGTGTCTGGATATTGATGAAACGTCGCTGGAATACGCACATGGCAGGGAAACCCTTCAAGGGCAATCCCGTCCCGGTCAGCGATCTGGCAACCGGTATCCTTGATCCGTTGTTGCGCAAACGCGCCGGCATATCGGTGGGGCTGATCCAGTCATGGGAAGAAATTGTCGGCGAGCGGCTGGCTTTTGGCTGCCGACCAGAAAAAATTCGCTGGCCACGCCGCCTGAATGAAGAAGACCCGTTTGAACCGGCAGTGCTGATCATTGCCTGTGAAGGGCTGGCCGCCCTTCATATTCAGCACCAAAGCAGCGAAATCATGTCCCGGGTCAATGCCTTTCTCGGCTTTGCAGCCATCGGGCGTATCCAGATCGTGCAAAAACCGGTTTTTCACCAGACACAGCGCAAGAAGCCGGTGTTGCGGGCTTTGTCGGAGGCCGAAAAGACAAGGCTTGCCCACCGTGTCGATACAATTGACGATGAGGGCCTGCGTGCATCTTTGGAGCGGCTGGGAACATCGGTGCTTGGCAGCAAAAAGCAGGGTTGAGACAGCCTCATCGCGCTTTTGTGATTGAATAGAAGTGGCTTGAAGGTTGGATTGGCAGCACCAATGCCTTAATTCGCCACAAGTGTGGTTTTTATAGCTATTGATACTGCACAATTGAAAAACAAATCGGGTGATTCGTATGACCTTGTCGCGCAGAACTGTTCTGTCTTCTCTGGCCGTAGTGCCTGCCGGGCTGTTTCTGGCTGCCTGTAGTGATTCAGGGCAGCAAGGCGCTGCCAATGCCGCTCCTTCCACCACCTCTTCAATTGCCGCCCCGCCTTCTTCCGGCTCGTTTAATATGGCAGAGGTTTTGAAGGAAGGCGCCCTGCCCGACAAGGTGAAGGGCAGCGAGGACGCCAAGGTCACCATTGTTGAATATGCTTCCATGACCTGCTCGCATTGCGCCAGTTTTGCGGTCAACACCTATCCGGAACTGGAGAAGAAATATATCGATACCGGCAAGGTGCGTTTCATCCTGCGTGAATTCCCCTTCGATCCACGTGCGGAAGCCGGCTTCATGCTGGCACGGTGTGCCGGTGATAATTATTTCCCGATGATCGATGTTCTGTTCAAGCAGCAGATGAACTGGGCGGCTGCCGAAAACGTCAAGGATGCCATGTTCCAATTGGCAAAACTTGCCGGCTTTACCGAAGAAAGCTTCAATGCCTGCTTGACGGATCAGGCGCTTCTTGACCAGGTAAGGGCCGTTCAAAAGCGTGGCGCGGAGGAGTTCAAGATCGATTCCACACCAAGTTTCATCATCAATGGCAAGGTCTACAAGGGAGCTTTGTCGATTGACGAAATGTCAGCGATCATCGATCCGCTGCTTTAATTTTTCCGCAGCGCCGGAGCGGGTCGCCTTTGGCGCACCGCTCTTTTTACCGCGTGGCTTGTTTCAGAAGGCCAGGGCGTAGATGAAGTTTTCGCGCCTTCGCCTTCTGGGGTTCAAATCCTTCGTCGAACCCTGCGAATTCATCATTGAGCATGGCCTGACCGGTATTGTCGGGCCCAATGGTTGCGGCAAGTCCAATCTTGTCGAGGCTTTGCGCTGGGTGATGGGCGAAAGCTCTTACAAGAATATGCGCGCATCCGGCATGGATGACGTGATTTTTTCAGGTTCGGGCTCGCGGCCTGCGCGCAACACCGCCGAAGTGACCCTGTTTCTCGATAACAGCGACCGCACGGCGCCACCTGCCTTTAATGATGCTGATGAATTGCAGGTCTCACGCCGCATCGAGCGTGAGGCAGGGTCGCTCTATCGGATCAATGGCAAGGAAGCGCGCGCCAGAGATGTGCAGCTTTTGTTTGCCGACCAGTCAACGGGCGCACGCTCGCCTTCAATGGTCGGACAAGGGCGCATTGGTGAACTTATCGCCGCCAAACCGCAGGCAAGGCGGGCGCTTCTGGAAGAGGCGGCAGGCATTTCCGGCCTGCACAGCCGCCGCCATGAGGCTGAATTGCGCCTGCGTGGCGCTGAACAGAATCTGGAACGTCTCGATGATGTGGTGGGCGAACTGGAAGGTCAGGTTGAAAGCCTGAAACGCCAGGCACGTCAGGCTTCGCGTTTCAAAAACCTGTCTGCCGATATTCGCAAGGCCGAGGCGGTTTTGCTGCATTTGCGCTGGAGTGTGGCAAAGGCGCAGGAGGCTGAAACTGCTTTGGCGCTGACCGAGGCCACATCACAGGTCGGAGCACGCGCAGCCGCACAGGTTGAGGCTGCCAAGGCGCAAGCCATTGCCGCACATAAATTACCGCAATTGCGCGAAGCCGAAGCTGCGGCTGCGGCTGGCGTCCAGCGCCTGTCCATCGCCAATGCCCAACTGGATGAAGAGGCGCAACGTGTGCGCTTGCGCCAGTCCGAACTTCACAGACGGCTGGAACAGCTTGACGCCGATATTGCCCGCGAAGAACGCATGGTGGTTGAAAATGCCGATATTCTGGAGCGGCTGGCTGAAGAAGAAGCCCAGCTTGCTAAAGACACTGCCAGGGCCGATGGCCGTTCAAAAACCATGCAGCAGGCTGTTGAGGATGCCGCAGAAAGACTTGGCAGAAGCGAGGCGGAACTGGCGCGATTGACGGCTGAACGTGCTGAATCTGCCGCTTTTCGCACACAAATTGAGCGGTCCTTGCGCGAGGTCGGCGAGCGCAGGGATCGCTTTACCCGCCAGCTTGGCGAAATGGATCGTGAGCTTGCCCAGATTGCCGCCCGGCTTGCGGCCTTGCCGGACCCGGCTGAAAAACACGAATGGGTCGAGCAGGCAGAAGACGCGCTGGAGGCAGCACAGGCAATTGTTGCCACTTGCGAAGAAGCGGTCGCGCAAGCCCGCGAGGTGGAAAACAAGGCGCGTGGCCCCTTACAGGATGTGCGCGGGCAACTGGCTGCTATTGAAACAGAAGCACGCACCCTTGCCCGGATGCTTCATGCAGACGGCAGTGATCGGTTTTCGGCCATATTGGAAGAAATCAGTGTGAAACCCGGGTTCGAGGCGGCTCTGGGCGCTGCACTGGGTGAAGATCTTGAAGCACCTCTGGACCCGGATGCGCCCGCTTATTGGAGCAATATTGCGCCTGTCGCAGATGACCCGCCACTGCCGGAAGGGGTAAAAAATCTTGGTTCAGTGGTGCAGGCGCCTTGCCAGCTTGCACGGCGTCTGGCGCAGATCGGTATAATCGAGCCTCATGAAGGGGCAGTCCTTCAGCCCAGCCTGGCCCCCGGTCAGCAATTGGTGACACGCGATGGTGCTTTATGGCGCTGGGACGGTTTTGTTGCCAGCGCAGATGCCCCCACAATGGCAGCCCTTCGGCTGGCGCAGAAAAACCGGCTGACGGAACTGGAGGCAGAAGCGATTGCCGCAACGGTGAAATTGCACGCAGCCGAGGAAGTTTTAGGCGCAGCAGAAGCCGCAATTTACACCCATATAGAGGCGGAGCGCACGGCGCGACAAAGCCTGCGTGACACGCAAATAAAGCTTGATGAGGCCCGCGCAGCACTGGCGCAAGCGCAGCGGGCAGAGGGTGAAATCACCAGTCGCCGTGCTGTGCTGGAAGATGCACGCCAGCGCGTGATGGAGGAACTGGAGGAAATATCTGCGCTTTACTGGCAGGCTGAAGAAGCACAGCGCACTGCACCCGACCCCGGTGATTTGCAGGCCCGGTTTGAACAGGCATCTGCTGAAGTTTTTTCTGACCGGACAGGCCTTGCTGAAGCCCGCGCTGTTCATGAGGGATTAAACCATGAGGCGCAAGCTCGTGCCCGTCGCTTGCAGGCCATTGAAGCTGAACGTCGCAACTGGCTGATGCGGCTTGAAAATGCCGACAGCCATATTCGCGCCCTTCAGGAGCGTCGCGCAGAAGTGCTTGAGGAGCGCGAGGCGCTGGTTGATGCCCCGGATGAGTTTGAGCTGCGCCGCCGCCAATTGCTGTCCCGTCTTGCACAGGCGCAGGCCAGCCGCAATGAGGCGGCAGACCAGCTTCAGGAAGCTGAAAATGAGCAAAAGGCCCTTGATGGGGCGGCAGCAAGCGCCATTCAAGGGCTGGCTGAGGCGCGCGAAGTGCGTGCCCGCACCGAAGAGCGGCTGACGGCTGCTGAACAGCGCCGACAGGAGATTGAAGCGCGCATACAGGAAGCATTGAACACACCCCCGCATCTGGTGATCCGTCACACCGGCCTGCAATCGGGTGACCCAATGCCTGACCCTGTCAATGTGGAGCGCACGCTGGAGCGGTTGAAGATCGAGCGTGAGCGGCTGGGAGCGGTTAATCTGCGGGCCGAGGAAGAACAGCGTGAGCTGACCGGGCGGCTGCAAGACATCATCACCGAGCGCGATGATATTATCGAGGCAATTCGCAAGCTGCGGCAAGCCATTTTGAGCCTCAACCGGGAAGGACGCGAACGGCTGCTGGCTGCTTTTGAGGTGGTGAACAGCCATTTCCAGCGTCTGTTTACGCATCTGTTTGGCGGTGGCACAGCACAATTACAGCTTGTCGAATCTGATGATCCGCTGGAGGCAGGGCTTGAAATTCTGGCGCGTCCTCCGGGCAAAAAACCACAGACCATGACCCTGCTTTCTGGCGGTGAGCAGGCGCTGACGGCCATGTCGCTGATCTTTGCCGTCTTTTTGACCAATCCAGCTCCGATCTGTGTTCTGGATGAGGTGGACGCACCGTTAGACGATCATAATGTCGAGCGCTTTTGCAATCTGATGGATGAAATGGCGGCCTCGACACAGACCCGCTTTATCATCATCACGCACAACCCCATCACCATGGCGCGCATGGACCGGCTGTTTGGCGTCACCATGGCCGAACAGGGTGTCAGCCAGCTTGTCTCGGTCGATCTGCAACAAGCAGAAACCATGCGCGATGCTGGCTAAAGCATGTCGCAATCTTTCAGATTCACGCAACCTGCTTTAAGCCTTTGTTTTTACGTATGTCTTTATCCCGAAACTGGTTCCCAGTTCGGGAGACAGACTTTAAAACCTGTCACTCGAGACTTGAGAAACAGTTTCGAGATAAAGAGCTGCAAAACGCTCTGCTCAATCAGCGCGGAATATCCGACGCCGAGGTTGTTTCTGACGGTGCGGGCGCTGCCGGAGCGGCCTGGGCAGGCCTGGCAGCCGCCGGGGCTGGAGTTTTTCTGCGCGCTACCGGCCTTGGCTTGTCTTGTGCCTTGGCCTTTGGCGGGCCTTCATCATAACCGACAAACACCTGATAATCGCGCGCACTGGGATCGGGCACGGTGACATTGGCGTCATTAAACACAAACTGGGTGGCCGAAGACGTGTCGCTGACCTGCACCTTGTGCTGGTGAAGCTGTGAATAGAGCACCTCGCTGCCGCGTGTCACCACAACACGGATCGGCATGGTGATGGCGCCAGCCGTTGCCTGCGGACCGGGCACGATACGACCGGCAGCAGCCACATTCATGGTCAACTGTCCATTGGCGCGCTTGCAATCGCGTGTAACCTCACTGATAGATGCCTGATAGACAATCTTGTCAGGGTCATCCTGCCCGCCTTTGGCATAGGTGTTAAAATAGGCTGTTCCTTCACGCAGCGTCAGTGTCGGGCAATAGGCCCTCAACTCGCTGGCCAATATCTTCTCGCCCGAAGCATCGGCACCCTGCCTGCCCTGCACAGACAGCGCATCACTGCTGCCTGACTGGCACCCGGCCATCACCAGCATCAGGCCGGCAAAAGCAAACCCTGTGAAAAAGCGAAAATTCGATGTAGCAACGACCATAAAGCGCACTTCCCTCTCGCGATGCTGGTGTCCTATAGCAATCTGGCGACGAAAATGCGACTGACGAAAATAATAAATCCACATGCCGACTGGCTGGAAAGACGGAAAAAACACCTCATGAACTATATTAGCACTCGCGGTGAAGCGCCTCGCCTTGGCTTTTCCGATGCAGTCCTTGCAGGATTGGCGCGTGATGGTGGCCTTTATCTTCCGCAGGAATGGCCTCAATTTTCTGCCGCTGAAATCCGCGCCATGCGCGGCCTGTCCTATCAAGAGATTGCACTGCGCGTGCTCTCACCTTTTGTCGGCAATGAAATCGCCACCCCGGTTCTGGAACGGCTGATCAACGAGGCCTATGCTACTTTTCGCCATGACGCGGTGTGTCCGCTGGTTCAGCTTGGCCCCAACAGCTTTGTGCTGGAGCTTTTCCATGGACCCACCCTTGCCTTCAAGGATGTGGCCATGCAATTGCTGGCCCGGCTGATGGATCATGTGCTGGCTGAGCGCGACCAGCGCGCCACCATTATCGGCGCAACCTCGGGCGATACGGGTGGCGCTGCCATCGAGGCTTTTGCCGGGCGCAGCCGGACCGATATTTTCATCCTGTTTCCCCATGACAAGGTCTCGCCGGTGCAACAGCGCCAGATGACCACCTCAACCGCCAGCAATGTTCACGCACTGGCCATCGAGGGCAATTTCGATGATTGTCAGGGACTGGTCAAAGAACTGTTCAATGACCACATTTTCCGCGATCATGTGGCTCTTTCAGGCGTCAATTCGATCAACTGGGCGCGCATCATGGCCCAGATCGTCTATTATTTTACCTCTGCACTTTCACTTGGCGCACCTGATCGCGCTGTATCCTTTACCGTTCCCACCGGAAATTTCGGTGATATTTTTGCAGGCTACGCCGCAAAGCGCATGGGCCTGCCGGTAGAGGTCTTGACCATCGCCACCAATGACAATGACATTCTGGCCCGCACCCTGGAAACCGGCGAGTACCGGATGGAAGGCGTGGTTGCCACCACCTCTCCCTCCATGGACATTCAGATTTCGTCCAATTTCGAGCGCCTTTTGTTTGAAGCCTCCAACCGCAATGCACAAACCGTACGCCACTATATGAACGGGTTGAAGCAATCAGGCGCATTCACCATAAAAACGCAGGAAATCGAGACAATCCGCAACCATTTTGCTGCCGGGCGCGCAACCATGGAGGATACGGCGCAAACCATCCGCTCCACATTGGCTTCAAGCGGCTATCTGCTCGATCCGCACACAGCCACCGCCGTCCATGTTGCGCGCCAGACCAGGGCAAGCACAAAAAAATCAGCCATTCCCAACATTATTCTTGGCACCGCGCACCCGGCCAAATTCCCGGCTGCGGTCAGCCAGGCCAGCGGTGTTTTTCCAGCCTTGCCAGCCTGGCTTTCGCATCTGATGGAGGCAAAGGAAAATTATACAGTGCTTCCATCCGACAAGAAAATGTTGGAAGATCGTATTTTGCAGCATACGCGCGTGGGCCGCTAGGCCCTCCGGCCACAGGGGAGTGTCATCCATATGGGTGTAGAGGTAAGCCGTCTGTCGAACGGCCTGACAGTCGCAACCGAAATGCTTCCAGGCATGGAATCTGTTGCTCTTGGCGTCTGGGTCAAATCCGGGGCCCGCAATGAGCGCGATGACGAGCATGGCATGGCCCATTTGCTTGAACATATGGCCTTCAAGGGCACGGCCCAGCGCAGCGCCTTCCAGATTGCTTCGGAAATCGAGAATGTCGGCGGCGAAATCAACGCCGCAACCAGTGTCGAAACCACAGCCTTTTATGCCCGTGTTCTTTCCTCAGATGTGCCGCTGGCGGTCGATCTTCTTGCCGACATCTTGCAAAACTCCACTTTCGATCCGGAAGAGCTGGAGCGGGAACAAAACGTCATCCTGCAAGAAATCGGCGCAGCCCATGACACGCCCGACGATATTGTTTTTGATCACTTTACCGAAACGGCTTTCCGCCATCAGACGCTTGGCCGCTCCATTCTTGGCACGCCTGAAACGGTGATGTCTTTCAATTCAGCCCAGCTTCACCGTTTCATCCAGCGCGAATATGGCGCCGATCGCATGATCATCGTTGCTGCGGGCGACGTAAAGCACGATGAGTTTGTGCACGAGGTGGAAAACAGGTTTGGTGGTTTGCGGCCCCATGCGCAGGGGGGTGCCGTACAATATGCACAATATGTCGGCGGTGATTTTCGCGAAAACCGTGACCTGATGGATGCACAGATCATTCTCGGCTTTGAGGGTCGCGCCTATCATGTGCGCGATTTTTATGCCTCACAGGTGCTGTCGATGATTCTGGGCGGTGGCATGTCATCACGCCTTTTTCAGGAAGTGCGTGAAAAGCGCGGCCTGTGCTATTCCGTCTATGCGTTCCACTGGGGTTTTTCTGACACCGGCATTTTCGGCATTCATGCCGCCACCGGGCAGGCAAATCTGGGCGAACTGGTTCCGGTGATCGCTGGTGAATTGCAAAAGATCGGCGATCATATTCTGGAAGAGGAACTGGACCGGGCCCGCGCGCAATATCGCGCCGGTCTCATCATGGCCGGTGAAAGCCCTTCCAGCCGCGCCTCACAGATTGCCCGCCAGCTTCTTTTGTTTGGCCGCCCAATCCCTTCGCAGGAGCTGATGGAACGCCTGTCGGCACTTACCGTCGGCCGGTTGACCGATCTGTCGCAGCGCCTGTTTTGCACCAAGCCCACTCTGGCCGCCATCGGCCCCATCGGCTCGCTCTCCTCTTACGAATCCGTGGCTGGCGTGCTGTCTCCCCCAGGGTCAGCCACACACCGGATCGCCGTGTAAAACTTTGCAACGATGCTGCCCTTTTCCTTCATCCGCCGTGAAGCTCCGGTACTGGAAGGCGAAAGGGTCAGCCTGCGTTCTCCCCAGACATCCCACTATCGCGAATGGTCGCAATTGCGCGCTGTCAGTCGAGACTTTCTTGAGCCATGGGAGCCACGCTGGGCTTTGGATGAGTTGAGTGGCGCGGCATGGCGCGCACGCATCCAGCATTACCGGCAAGAACAGGCCCGCGGGACATTGATGCCCTTTCTTATTTTTGAAAAAACATCCGGCCGACTGGTCGGTGGCATCACGCTTGGCAATATCCGCTACGGCGTTTCCAGAAGCGCGCATCTGGGCTATTGGATCGGCTTGCCCTATGCCGGGCAGGGTTTCATGACAGATACAGTTAAAACCCTTTCGCGCTTCACATTTGACAAGTTGAAGTTGCACCGGATTGAGGCAGCCTGTATCCCGAAAAACATTCGTTCGATCCGGGTGCTTGAAAAAGCCGGATTTCAGCGCGAAGGACTGCTGCACTCCTATCTGAAGATTAATGGCAGGTGGCAGGACCACTATCTTTACGCCCGGGTCGAAACGGATTTGCCGCCCGCATAGACGCCTGCATAGATAAAGGACTTGTCTTGACGATATTTTCCAAAATATCAGCCCGAAAAATAAAAATGACTGTCAAGATCATTGACCGGGCCATCAGGGGCGTGAAATCGGCAGCCATAGCCGCTCCACTTCTGGTCCTTGTCCTACTTCTTCAGATTGTGACTGCCCAGGCCGTCGAACCGATCAAGATTTCACGCGACGATGTGGCGCTCGACCTGTCAGGCGCTGTTGAAATCTATCGCAATCAAGGCGAAAATTTTCAGGTTTCCACCGCTCCCGGACCTGACGGCATCGTGCGCCGGATCGAGGTGGAAACCAACGACAGCCGCTCCACCGGCGACTGGGCCGTCTTTGCACTGGCCAACACCACCGACCAGCAGATCGACCGCCTGATTGTTGCGCCCCATTTCCGGCTGGTCAATTCCGGCCTTTTATGGCCCGATCTTGGCTCTACCCGCATTGCAGCCATCACCCCCAGCGAGGGTTTTGCTCTCGACCGGCAGGCAAGCCCTGACGCAGATGTGTTTCGCGTTACGCTCAATCCGGGCGCCGTCATTACCTTCGTTGCCGACCTTGCCTCGCCAAAACTGCCACAAGTCTATTTATGGGAGCCGGAAGCCTATAAGGATTCGGTCAACTCCTACACATTTTATCGCGGCATTGTCTTGGGCATTGCCGGTCTGCTTGCGCTGTTTTTAACCATTTTATTCGTGGTCAAAGGCACGTCGATGTTTCCGGCGACAGCCGCCCTTTCCTGGACTGTTCTGGCTTATATCTGCGTGGATTTCGGCTTTCTTTACAAGATCATCGAGCTTTCGCCCGGCAATGAGCAGATCTGGCGCGCGGGAACGGAAGTCGCGCTGGCCGCCACCTTTGTCATGTTCTTGTTTGCCTATCTCAACCTCAATCGCTGGCATGGCCATTTTAGCTATGGCGCGCTGGTGTGGATGCTGTGCCTGACACTGATTGCCGGTATTGCCATTATCGACCCGCCAATTGCCGCAGGCATTGCCCGCTTCTCCTTTGCCGCCACCGCATTGGTGGGCATAGGGCTGATCCTGTATCTGGGCATACGTGGCTTTGATCGCGCCATCATGCTGGTTCCGGGCTGGGTGATGGTGCTTTTATGGCTTGTCGGCTCCTGGATGGCGGTTACCGGCCTGCTCGACAATGACATTGTGCAACCGGCACTGGGCGGGGGGCTGGTTCTCATCATCCTGCTGATCGGCTTTACCGTCATGCAGCATGCCTTTTCTGGCGGCGGGCTGCAACAAGGGCTGTTTTCCGATCTGGAACGGCAGGCGCTGGCGGTGATGGGTGCAGGCGATATTGTCTGGGACTGGGATGTGCTGCGCGACCGTGTGGTGACCAGTCCCGACATCAGCCTCCAGCTTGGCCTTGAACCCAGAAGCCTTGATGGCCCAGCACGCAACTGGCTGCCGGTTCTTCATGCCGATGACCGCGATACGTTTCGCACCACGATAGACATTATTCTGGAACATCGGCGCGGGCGTATCGGGCAGCAATTTCGTCTGCGCGGGGCTGACGGCCATTATCACTGGTTTGCGCTACGGGCACGCCCGGTCATTGGCTCCGGCGGAGAGGTGATCCGCTGTATAGGCACCTTGATCGACATCACCGAGCACAAGAAGACGGAAGAGCGCTTTCTTCATAATGCCGTTCACGACAATCTTACCGGCCTTCCCAGCCGCGAATTGTTTTTAAACCGGCTGGAAGCGGTCATCGCCATTGCCCGCATGGAAGAAAAGATACGTCCCACCGTATTCGTTATCGACATTGACCGCTTCAAACAGGTGAATGACGGGCTGGGCATTTCTGCCGGTGATACGATCCTGCTCACCATCGGACGGCGGCTGCATCGGCTTTTGAAACCGCAAGATTCTCTTTCCCGTTTTGCCGGAGATCAGTTTGCGCTGATGCTGTTGTCGGAACAGGAGCCTGCCCGTATTGCAGCCATGGCCGACGCCATCAAACATGCGATCAGTTCACCCATCACCTTTGCCCGGCGCGAAATTGTGCTCACGGCTTCTGTTGGCCTGATTACATGGACCTCAGGCCAGACATCGGCTGAAGATATGGTCAAGGATGCGGAACTGGCGCTGCATCAGGCCAAGCGGTTTGGCGGCGACCGGATCGAGCCTTTCCGTCCCTCCTTCCGCACGGTTGGCACAGACAAGCTGCAATTTGAGTCCGACCTGCGCCGCGCTCTTGAGCGCAAGGAGCTGACCCTTGCCTATCAGCCGATTGTGCGGCTGGAAGACAACAGCATTGCCGGTTTTGAAGCCCTGATGCGCTGGGAGCATCCCCGCCGTGGCATGATCCCGCCGGCCGATTTCATTCCCGTGGCGGAAAATTGCGGTCTGATTGTTCCGCTTGGCCTGTTTGCCATGCAAAAAGCCGCAGAGGATTTTGTGTCCTGGCAAAAGCAGATCGGCGACGTGCCGCTGTCGGTTTCCGTCAATCTGTCCAGCCGCCAGCTCATCCGCCGCGATCTGGTCAGCGATGTGCGCTCCATCCTGTCACGCACCAATCTCAAACCCCATTGTTTCCGGCTGGAACTGACCGAATCGCTGGTTATGGACAATCCCGAGCAGGCCGCCCATGTGCTCAACAAGCTGCGCCAGCTTGGCATTGGCCTGTCACTGGATGATTTCGGCACCGGCTATTCATCGCTTGCCTATCTGACGCGTTTTCCCTTCGACACGATCAAGATTGACAAGAGTTTTGTCGATGACACCACGCCAAAGCGCAGCATGTTGCTCAAATCCATGGTCAATATGGCCCATGAGCTGGGGCTTTCAGTGGTCGCCGAAGGTGTGTCGGATCAAAGCGATGCATTGGAACTGCGGCAAATCGGCTGCGAATATGTGCAAAGCTTCATGTTTGGCCCGCCTGTTGCCGACAATGGGGTCATCAAGCTGCTCAAGGAACATTATCCGCTGACGCAAGCCTGATCAGTGGTTTTAATTCCCCGCATGACCTTGTCCGAAAAGCCTGCAACTTTTCGGGGGTCAGGCTTTTATTTCCACGCATGACCTTGTCCAAAAAACCTGCAACTTTTTGGGGTCAGGCTTTTATTTCCACGCATGACCTTGTCCAAAAAGTCTGCAACTTTTTGGGGTCAGGCTTTTATTTCCACGCATGACCTTGTCCAAAAAGTCTGCAACTTTTTGGGGTCAGGCTTTAAGCATGACCTGCGGAGGCGCTCAAATGCGCAATATCAATGCCGATCGCAGCAAGGATGCGCTCATATTTGCTCTCGATGTCCATATCGAACAACAATTCAGATGTTGCCGGACAAGTCAGCCAGCCATTCTGGGCAATCTCGCTTTCAAGCTGTCCCGCATCCCAACCAGAATAACCCAGCGCCATCAGCGCACGACTCGGGCCACGCCCATTGGAAATAGCGCGCAATATATCCACCGTTGCCGTCAGGCAGATATTATCGGCCACGCTCAGTGAAGATTCCACCCGGTAATCTCCCGAATGCAGCACAAAACCACGGCTGCGATCGACAGGACCGCCATTGCGGATCACCAGATCACAGGCTGGCGGTGGCAAACGGATTGCTTCTTGCTCATCCATAATGCCAAGCTGCACCAGAAGATCGGGAAACAGGATTTTCTGGGTCTGGTTGATGATCAATCCCATCGCGCCTTCTTCACTATGGGCGCAGACATAGATGACCGAACGTGCAAAGCGCTCATCCTGCATGCCGGGCATGGCAATGAGGAAGTGGTCTTCAAGAAAGCCGCCGCGCGCAGCAGCCGTATTGTTGCCAGACAGTAAATCCATAAAGGCAAGGCTAGCGCGTTTCAGCCGCGCTGAAAAGATGCGTCAGGATCAGATATTGCGCAGACAGCCACCACAGGCCAAAATGAAAACCATGTGTCATTTCTTTTCCCGTCTATTGATGATCCCGGCTATTGCGCTTGGCGCCATTCTTGCCGCACTGCCTGCTCATGCCGCCTCATCGGAGTGGCATGAAAATGCAGGCGGGCGTATCCGGCTGGTGACGGCAGGTCAGCCCGATCAGAATCATCATCTGCAAGGCGTGCTTGAAATCAGCTTGAAACCCGGCTGGAAAACCTATTGGCGCGACCCCGGCGACAGTGGTGTGCCGCCACAAATCATACCCGACGGCAAATATATCAGGCAAGCAAATTTCGAGTTTCCGGCTCCCGCCCGCCATGATGACGGCTATTCACAATGGGCAGGCTATGACCATTCAGTGCTGTTGCCGGTTCGTTTTACACTTGGCCCCAAAGCCCGGCCAGAGGATCTGGCGGCACAGGTGATGATTGGCATATGCGAAAAAATCTGCATTCCGGTTCATGCCAGCCTGGCGCTTCGCCCTTCTCAACTGTCACATGAGGTGGTGGACGAAACTCTGGTGCACAATGCACGGGCTGCCCTGCCGCACCCGGCTTCTGAAAATTTTGGTGCCGAGCTTGTCAGTTCAACAGATGCGACACTGAACGTGGAAGTGTTCCTGCCCCAAGATGCACACACAGCCGATCTTTTTATCGCTGGCGAAGACGGTTATGTTTTTGACACCCCATTGCTTAAAAACAATGGTAAAAAAACCATATTTGAAGTGGCAGTGATAAGGCGTCCTGCTCAAAAGCCCTCCGGCAAGGGCGTGCCTTACACGCTGACATCACCACAGGGTGCCGTTTCAGGGTTTTTGCCCTATCCTTAAAGCGTTTTGTAAGCACGGATGGTTACATCCGGCGGCAAAATACTCTATCGCTTGCATCGCCCCTTTTTACAGAATGAGGAATTGCCATGACCATCTCCGTTGGCGACACATTGCCAGACGCCACCTTGAAGACCATGACCGCCGATGGTGCAAAGGAACTGACCACCGCTGACATTTTTGCAGGAAAAAAAGTGGTTCTGTTCGGTGTTCCGGGCGCCTTCACCCCCACCTGCAACAATAATCATCTGCCGGGCTATCTGGAAAACAATGACGCCATCCGCGCCCGCGGCGTGGATACTATTGCCGTTGTGGCCGTCAATGATGTTTTCGTGATGGGTGCATGGGAAAAATTTACCAATGGCGAAGGCAAGATCACCTATCTGGCTGACGGCAGCGGGACTTTCGTTACCGCACTCGGTCTTGATCTGGACCTGAGCGGAGCGGGCATGGGTCTGCGCTCCAAGCGTTTTTCCATGATCATTGATGATGGTAAAGTCACCGCGCTCAATGTCGAGCCTGTGCCAAGCAAGACCGATGAGACAACGGCTGCCAAAATTCTCGAACAGCTTTAAGCCTGATAAAGGCCTGTTCCCGAAACTGACCTCCAGATTCGAGAGCAGGCCTTATTTCTTGAACGGCGCCATGCCTTCGCGCGCCAGTTCATCAGCGCGTTCATTCTCGACATGACCGGCATGTCCCTTCACCCAATGCCACGTCACCTTGTGGCGTTTGCGGGCTTCATCCAGCGCCTGCCACAATTCGACATTCCTGACCGGCTTGTTTGCCGCCGTCTTCCAGCCACGGCGCTTCCAGCCATCAATCCAGCTTGAAATACCATCTTTTACATAGCTGGAATCGGTGTGCAGATCGACCGCGCACGGCTCCTTCAGGGCATTCAACGCTGAAATGGCGGCCATCAACTCCATGCGATTATTGGTGGTTTGCGCCTCACCGCCCGACATTTCGCGCATCACCCCGTTGAAACGCAAAATTGCACCCCAGCCCCCCGGCCCGGGGTTTCCCGAACAGGCCCCGTCGGTGAAAATCTCCACCTGCTTCATGACAGCCCATATTCCTGCACAGAAGAAATGCTGCGGTGGAACCGCAACTTGCGGATATATTCAGCAGGATCGCGCTTGACGACCAGATCACCATCTGGCCCATGCAACCAGTCATAAAGCCTTGTCAGCATGAAGCGCAGGGCAGAACCTCGCGCCAGAACGGGCAGTGCCGCCTTTTCCGCATCGCTTAACACCCGTACGCTCTGATACCCGGAAAGCAATGCCGCACCCTTGGTGATGTTGAAGGACATATCCTTTTCAAAGCACCAGGCATTGAGGCAGGTGGCCAGATCATAGGCAAGCAGATCGTTACAGGCGAAATAAAAATCAATCAGCCCCGACAATTCTGATCCAAGAAAGAAGACATTGTCAGGAAACAGGTCGGCATGAATGATGCCCTTGGGAAGATGGTCTGGCCACTCTTTCTCAAGCAGGGCAAAATCGGCATCCACCTCCTGCGTCAGGCCCGCCGCCACCTCGTCAGCACGCTCACGCGAGGCTGCCCATAACTCCTGCCAACCCTCAACCGCCAGCGCATTCTTACGCGTCATCGCAAAGTCAGCTCCGGCCAGATGCATGGCCGCCAGAACTTTTCCCACTTCACGGCAATGAACGACTGTTGGCCTGCGCGGCCACATGCCTTCCAGAAAGGTGATGATGGCGGCAGGACGCCCCGCCAATGTGCCAATCGTGCCGCCATCATGACGATGCACGGGCAGCGGGCAGGAAATACCCCTGGCTGCCAGATGATCCATCAACCCAAGAAAAAACGGCAGATCAGCCTCTTCCACCCGCTTTTCATAAAGCGTCAGGATGAATGGGCCCGTACTTGTATGCAGCAGGAAATTGGAGTTTTCCGTACCCTCGGCAATGCCTTTATAGGACAAAAGCTCGCCAATGGAATAATTGCGCAAGAATGCGCCCAGATCACCCTCGGTGATATCGGTATAGACAGCCATATGTGCCTGCTTATCGTTCGCCATTGACAAAGGCCATGTCGGCCTTGGTCAGTTCCACATCGCGCAAGGCGCGCATGACAGGAAAATCTTCAGTTTCGGTGGCCGTGATGGCCAGATCCACCGTAACCTCAAAACGCTGTTTGAAGGCCTCAATGATCTCATCGACAATAATCTCCGGCGCAGAAGCCCCTGCCGAAAGCCCAAGTATGGAAATATCACCAATATCGTCCCAGGGAATTTCACTGGCCCGCTGCACCAGAAGCGACATGCGTGCGCCCGCCCGCTCGGCAACCTCGACCAGCCGCCGTGAATTGGACGAGTTTGGCGCGCCAACCACCAGATAAAGATCAGCGCCGGGTGCAGTTTCCTTGACCGCTTCCTGCCTGTTGGTGGTTGCATAACAGATCGATTCCGCCGCCGGGGCCTGCATGGCCGGAAAACGCTCCTGCAAGGCTTCCAGAATATGAGCCGTATCTTCCACCGACAGCGTCGTCTGGGTCACAAAACCCAATTCCAGCCCATCTTGCGGCTGAAAACTGCGAACATCATCTTCCGTCTCGATCAAGGTCACAGCGCCATCAGGCAATTGCCCCATTGTGCCAATCACCTCGGGGTGCCCGGCATGGCCGATCAAAAGCACATGGCGGCCATGGCGGTGGTGGCGGATGGCCTGTTTATGAACCTTGGACACCAACGGGCAGGTGGCGTCCAGATAAAACAGATTGCGTGCCTTTGCATCGGCTGGAACAGATTTCGGCACACCATGCGCTGAAAACACCACCGGACAATGCTGGTTCTCATCAGGAATCTCGTTCAATTCCTCAATGAACACCGCACCTAATTTCTGCAAGCCTTCAACCACATAGCGATTATGCACGATCTCATGGCGCACATAGACCGGCGTGCCATATTTCTTGATCGCCAGAACCACGATCTGGATCGCCCGGTCCACACCGGCACAAAATCCGCGCGGCTGACAAAGCCTGATCGTCAAGGAAGGTTTTGTGCCTGTGGTCACAGTCCCGTTTGAAGTGGTCTGAAGCATGTTGTTCAAATTCTTTCTCAACACATGTCCATTCGGGCATGTCCATCCGGGCGCATCACATGTGGTCCGACATGGGGTGACCAGGCCCCCTGTGTCAAGGCCCGCCGACCTGTAGCCAGACCCGTTCTCTTGCCTTGAGCTGCTATTGAGGCCTGCGCCGCCCGACCCGTGCAAACACCATTACACCAACAAGGGCTGCCGCCAGCCCATACCAGGTCACCGCATAGCCCAGATGATTATTGGGCAATGCAATAATGGTCACATCGCCAACCGGCCAGCCACCCGGATTGGGTGTTTCATCGGCATCCAGAAAAAATGGCACCAACACATAGCCGGCAGGCAATCCAGCCGTTGCAGCCATCACATCCCGATCCTTCCAGTAAAACACATTTTTGGCCAGATCATTATCTGGAATGAGGCTTGATGGTTTTTCACCCAGAGGATTGCGCGCCAGTCCGGTAATGGTCACATTGCCCTCTATCTGCCCTTGCGCCCGGCTGGCCGCATCCTTCTTGTCGTAGGGCACAAAACCACGGTTCACCAGCAGGAAGCGACCGTCCTCCAGCTTCAGCGGCGTATAGACATAAAATCCCGATTGACCATTCCATGTAGCCAGAAAATGGCGCTCGCCTTCATGAAGAAAAGTGCCTTGCACCGAAAGCGGCACATAATCTACATCACCGGTTTGGGCAAAAAGCTGTTCTGCATCGCGTAATCCAAGCGGCGGCGCGTGCATGCGCTGTTCAATGGTGGCAAGCAGACCTTCCTTCCATGCCAGCCTTTGCACCTGCCATGTACCAAGCGCCAGCAAAATGGCCAGCACGATCAGGCCCAGCACAAAAGCAAACCATGACCGGCCACCGCCCTTTTTTCTGATTGGCACTTCGCTGCTCATTTATCCTGATCCAGCCTGCCCGGTGCAGCCTTGTTGACATATTGCAGGCTCAGAAGAATGCCCTTGATCCAGCGCAGCGAAAGCAAAGTCAAAAACAGTGTGAGCGGAACCCACAACAGCATATGAACCAGCAATGAAGGGCTGTAGCTGACCTCAACCCACAAGGCCAAGCCAACCACAATGAAGCCAATAATCAAAATGACAAACACTGCCGGACCGTCGCCTGAATCGGCATAGGAATAATCCAGTGCACAAGAATTGCATTTTTTGGCCACCGAGAGAAAGCCTGAAAAAAGCCGCCCCTCCCCGCAGCGCGGACAACAACCGCCAATCCCGGCGCGCACCGGATCAACAGGCGCCCACAAAGCCTGATCCTGCTCATTTGGCATTTGGTCTTGTGTCATATCCGCAAAAAACCTGTCCTGATATTGCTTTGCTGCCTGTCTTTACCCTGAAGCTGTTTTTTAAGTTCAAAAGACAGGCTTGATGCAAAAATGAAAAGGCGGCCACGTCACCGCAGCCGCCTTTTCTGTCATAATATTCCAGCTTGTGCCTTAGTGAACGGCGATGGTGCCGCCCACCGAAGCCCAGACATAGATGGTGGCGAAAAGGAACAGCCACACCACGTCAACGAAATGCCAGTACCAGGCAGCCGCCTCAAGGCCAAAATGCTGCTTTGGCGTGAAATCCCCGCGGATCGAGCGGATCAGGCACACGGTCAGGAAAACGGTTCCGACAAAAACGTGGAAACCATGGAACCCGGTCGCCATGAAGAAGGTGGCGCCATAGATGGATTCCTTGAACGCGAAAGGTGCATTGGCATATTCATAGACCTGCACAAAGCTGAACAAGACACCCAGCGCCACGGTCAGCGCCAGACCGGCAACCAGCCCCTTGCGATCGTCAACCAGCAGGGAATGATGCGCCCAGGTCAGCGTCGTGCCCGACAACAGCAGAATAATGGTGTTGTAAAGCGGCAGATAGAAAGGATCGAGAACCTCGATGCTCTTTGGCGGCCAGACGCCTCCCGTATATTCGGTGCGCGCATATTGGGCAGCATCGCTCGGGAACAGGCTGGCATCAAAAAACACCCAGAACCAGGCGACAAAGAACATCACCTCGGAGGCGATGAACATCATCATGCCATAGCGCAGATGCAGGGAAACCACCCGTGTGTGATGTCCCTCATGCGCTTCCTTGACCGTGTCTGACCACCAGCCATACATGGTGTATAAGACGACGAGCACGCCGATCCAGAACAGCCAAGGCGACGCCATATTGGCGCCAAAAACCAGGAATTCATTGCCCTTCAGATATTGCATCCAGAACACGCCGCCAATGCACATGAGCAACGCGCCAAAAGAGCCGAGAATCGGCCAGGGGCTGGGATCGAGAATGTGATAGTCGTGTTGTTTTGCCTGTGCTTCCGCCATCTCAACCCCCAAGACTTTCTTGTGTATTTTCTGTTGGTTTGTTGTTGGTTCCGATCGAACCGGTCACCGCAGATTCATCTGCATCGATCGGGAACATGGTGTAGGACAATGTGATTGTGGTCACATTTTTCAGTTCCGGTGCATCCACAATGTCGGGATCGACATAAAAAACTACCGGCATATCCATCGTTTCACCCGCAGCAAGCGTGGTGTCGGTAAAGCAGAAACATTCCACCTTGTTGAAATAGGCCCCGGCAGCAGGCGGCGTCACATTAAAGGTGGCGCGCCCGCCTGTGGGCATGGAAGCCACATTCGTTGCGGTATAATGGGCCTGTCCGGTTTCACCGATCTTGAGCGTGACCGCACGATCCACCGGCGCAAATTTCCACGCTATGCCATTGGCCGTATTGGCGTCAAAACGAATGGTGATGTCACGATCCAGAACGCGGTCTGAATATTGTGTCACCCGCTGCGTGGTGCCGCCATAGCCGGTCACCTGACAAAACAGCGTGTAAAGCGGCACCGCCGCATAAGCCATGCCGATCATGCCGCAGAAAAAGGCGACACAAATCAGAGCAACCTTCTGGTTGCTCTGTTGTTTTGCCTTATCCTTGTCAGAGGTGCTGGTCATATCCTTAGCTCAAAATGCCCTGTTGAGAATGGCCGGGCCAAATTTCACCAGTGTGGCGACATAAAAGACAACCACCAGACCGACCAGTGCAAGACCGATCGCAATCGAGCGCCCGCGCCGCGCCTTTTTCTGCTTTTCAGTCAGATCGACCGTTTCAAGCTCGCCCATGGTGCTCATACTCCTGCCGCCATGAGATAGGCGACAAGCCCGTCCAGAAGATAGGCTGCAAAAATGACGAAAAGATAGATGAGTGAAAAGCCGAACAATGATTTGGCCGGTTGCATGACCTTGTCATCATCGCGCATTCTCAGAACTTTCCAGGCATACCAGACAAAACCAGCGCCCAGCCCCAGCGACACCACCCCATAAAAGAGTGTCGTATAGCCAAGCAGCCATGGGGCCACGCCAATCGGGGCCAGCACCAGCGCATAGGCAAAAATCTGGCGGCGCGTCGAGGCATGGCCTGCCACATTCGGCATCATCGGAATGCCCGCGCGCTCATAATCACCTGACTTGAACAGGGCCAGCGCCCAGAAATGCGGCGGCGTCCACAAGAAGATGATGAGGAAAAGGATGATGCTTTCAAGGCTGATATTGCCGGTGGCAGCCGCCCAGCCGATCATCGGAGGAAAGGAGCCTGAGGCCCCGCCGATCACAATATTCTGTGGCGTCCAGCGCTTGAGCCACATGGTGTAAACCACCGCATAAAAGAAGATGGTAAAAGCCAGCAGCCACGCTGACAGCCAGTTGATGAGAACGCCAAGCGTCATCACCGACAGAACAGACAAAACCAGACCGAAGGCCAGAGCTTCTCCGGGCGTCACCCGACCAGCAGGAACCGGGCGGTTGGCCGTGCGGCTCATGACCTTGTCGATATCGGCATCATACCACATGTTGAGCGAGCCGGACGCGCCCGCACCAACGGCAATGGCCAGAATGGCAATAATGGCCAGCCATGGATTCATCTGGCCGGGGGCCGCCAGCAAGCCGACAACGGCCGTGAAGACAACCAGCGACATGACACGCGGCTTCAACAGCGTGATGTAATCGCCAGGCGTCGCTTCCGACATGCGAAGCGGTGCTTCGTTTATATGTCTGTCGTCGATCAGGGCCATTCTTAACTCAAAGCTCAATCTGGACTACGGGCTGGACTGCAGGCAGGTTTTACTGCGTTCAGGCCGCCGGACCGATGTCGGCGGCCTGTATTGAATTGCCGTATCAACGGATGCGGGGCAATTGCTCCCACTGGTGATAAGGCGGCGGCGATGGCAATTGCCATTCCAGCGTGGTCGCACCCGGACCCCATGGATTGGCGCCTGCAACGCGCTTCTTCTGGAAGGCTTCAAACACGCCATAGAGGAAGATCAGCACACCGATTCCGGCAAAATAAGAGCCGTAAGACGACACCATATTCCAGCCCGCATAAGCATCCGGGTAGTCGATATAGCGACGCGGCATACCGGCCAGCCCCAGGAAGTGCTGCGGGAAGAACACCACATTGACGCTGATGAATGTGACCCAGAAGTGAAGGTCGGCAATTTTCGACGAATACATGTAGCCGGTCATCTTCGGGAACCAGTAATACCAGGCCGCAAAGATTGCAAACACCGCACCCAGTGACAGCACATAGTGGAAATGCGCCACCACATAATAGGTGTCATGATACATGCGATCAAGACCCGCATTGGCCAGTTGCACCCCGGTCACACCGCCCACGGTAAACAGGAAGATGAAGCCGATGGCCCACAGCATGGGCGACTTGAAGGTGATCGACCCGCCCCACATGGTCGCAATCCATGAGAAGATCTTGATGCCGGTCGGCACTGCAATCACCATGGTGGCGAAGGTGAAGTAACGCTGGGCATTCAAAGAAATACCCGACGTGAACATGTGGTGAGCCCACACGACAAAGCCAACGGCGCCGATGGCGACCATGGCGTAAGCCATGCCCAGATAGCCAAAGACCGGCTTGCGCGAGAAGGTCGAGACGATGTGACTGACAATACCGAAACCGGGCAGGATCAGAATATAGACTTCAGGGTGACCGAAGAACCAGAACAGATGCTGATACAGGATCGGATCTCCACCACCTTCAGGATTGAAGAAGGCCGTGTCGAAATTACGGTCGGTCAGCAGCATGGTGATGCCACCGGCCAGAACCGGAAGCGACAACAGCAGCAGGAAAGCCGTAATCAGCACCGACCAGGCAAACAACGGCATCTTGTGCAGGGTCATGCCAGGTGCGCGCATGTTGAAAATGGTGGTGATGAAGTTGATGGCGCCCAGGATCGACGAGATACCGGCAATGTGAACCGAGAGAATGGCAAAATCCATTGCAGGGCCCGGCTGGCCGGTTGTCGAAAAGGGCGGATACATGGTCCAGCCGCCACCAATACCATGCGCGCCCGGCGCACTTGGCACGAAGAACGAGATCAGCAGCAGGATCAGGGCTGGCGGCAGCAGCCAGAACGAGATGTTGTTCATGCGCGGAAACGCCATGTCAGGCGCACCGATCATGATCGGGATCATCCAGTTGGCAAAACCGCCGATCAGCGCGGGCATGACCATGAAGAAGATCATGATCAGCGCGTGCATGGTGGTGAACACGTTGAACATGTGCTTGCCCGCATCGATGGCCGCCTCGCCATCAACGCCATAGACCATGGAGGCCAGACCGTGAAAAATCTGAATCCCCGGCTCGGCCAGTTCCCAGCGCATCATGATTGACATGGCGCCACCAATAATACCGGACATGATCGCGAAGATCAGATAAAGCGTCCCGATGTCCTTGTGGTTGGTCGAATAGACCCAGCGAGCAAGGCCACGCGGGGCGTGGTGCTCATCATGTGTTACAGCATGTGCCATTTTCGGCTCCGTTACCTTGAATATCTGGGTTGCGGGGTCAATTCGCCGCGGCCAGCTTGCCGGCCGCTTCGATCTGCGCAGTCAGCGCCTTGTTGGCAGCAGGCAGATCGCCTGCAGCCGCCGCGGCCCAGCTTTCATACTGTTGCGGGGAAACGACCCGGATAGCGATCGGCATGAACGCATGATCCTTGCCACAAAGCTCCGAGCACTGGCCGTAATAAAAGCCTTCTTTCTCGACCTTGAACCAGATCTCGCTCAGGCGGCCCGGAACCGCATCGGTCTTGAGACCAAAGGCTGGCATTGCAAAAGCATGGATCACGTCAGAGGCCGTCACCAGAACCCGCACCATTGTATTGGCCGGAACAACCATTTCATTATCGACAGCCAGCAGGCGCGGATAAAGTGATTTATCCTCCTTGCCAGCAGCAGCACGGTCGCCCTCCTGCAACATGGCCGAGTTGAACGACAAATCCTCATCGCCCTGATACTCGTAATCCCAGTTCCACTGATTGGCGGTTGCCTTGATCGTCAGCTTAGCCTCTTCCGGCGGCGTATACTGATTGGTCAGCAACTGGAAGGAGGGCACAGCCAAAAGCAGCAGAACCAGAACCGGACCGACCGTCCAGATCACCTCGATCAGCGTATTGTGACTGGTGCGCGACGGCGTCGGATTGGCGCTCGCACGAAAACGGATGATGCAATAAAGCAGCAGCAAGAGCACCAGCAGCGTGATCGGAATGAGAAAAGCCAGCGTATAGCCCTCAAACCAGGCGATCTGGCGCATGATGTCGGTTGCGGCAGGCTGGAACCTGTACTCCCAGTCCACGGGCTGTGCGGCCCATACTGTCGCTGCGGAGAACAATGCGACGGCAGTGCCGACGCCTCCCGCAATGAATCTTTTCATCGCTCTTCAACTCCCCCTGCTCACGCATCTGGCGTGAGGATAAACCTAATAGTGCCGGAACGGGAATCCCGGTCAGCTAATGGCGGTTCAAACCATACTCTGTTTCCCTCTGCAAGGAAGGACCCGGATCATCCATGCGGCATTTTTGCGCGTGGTGACATAATAGCGCATCAGTGTCACTATTTATAATAACAATGCCGCAAGCTGGCTGCGAGGTCAAAATAGAAGTGCAAAAACCTATTATTGCCGCAGTCCAGGGCGATTGGAGGCTTTCACATCCTTTCACTGTGCGCCAGTGCGGCATAGGATTGTGGCGATTCGCAGTGGAGCCATCATGAAGTCTCAGGTTTTAAAAACCTTGGCGAAGGTTATTTTCCTCGCCGCATCGCTGGGAGCAATGTCGGTGTCCATTCCGGCCTCTGCTCAACAAAGTGGAACCGTACGCTCCACCCATGGTGCGTGGTCGGTGATTTGTGACACGCCGCCCGGCGCCAATTCCGAGCAATGCGTGATGATGCAAAATGTCGTCGCCGAGGATCGACCGGAAATGGGCCTGTCCGTGGTTGTGCTGCGCACCGCCGACAACAAGGCTGAAATCCTGCGCATCCTTGCCCCGCTTGGTGTGCTCTTGCCCAACGGGCTTGGCCTGAATGTCGATGGCAAGGATATTGGCCGCGCCTATTTTGTGCGCTGCTTTCAAGATGGCTGCTATGCTGAGGTGATTTTGGAAAAACCATTGCTGGATACGTTGAAGGCAGGCGCTTTTGCCACCTTCATCATTTTCCAGACACCCGAAGAAGGCATTGGCATTCCGGTTGATCTGACCGGCTTTTCTGACGGCTTTGCCGCCCTGCCCTGATCCTGCCCCTGTTTGCAAGGCACATTGCCGAACAGGTTTGCCACGCCTACATGGCACATGAAACCTGTTATCGAGGATGAGCCATGACCAGCCTGCTTTCCGAATTTGATATTTCTGAAGAACGCATCCGCAGGCTTGTAGCTGACACGTTACATGGCGCGGATGATGGCGAATTGTTTTTAGAACACAGCCAAAGCGAATCACTGATGTTTGATAATGGCCGGCTTAAAACAGCCAGCTTCAACACCGATCGTGGCTTTGGATTGCGCGCTGTCGCGGGGGAAGCAACGGGTTACGCCCATTCCAGCGAGTTGTCGCACGCCGCTCTTTTACGCGCCAGCGATGCGGTTTCCACCGTCAAAAACGGGCATCAAGCCACGCTGGCTGAGGCGCCTTCGCGCACCAACCACCATCTTTATTCTGACGAAAACCCTATTCCCTCACCCGGTTTCGATGCAAAAGCAAAGCTCTTGCAAGACATTGACGCCTATGCCCGCAATGCCGACCCCCGGGTGCGCCAGGTGACCGCCTCGCTTGCCTCCTCATGGCAGCATGTGGAAATTTTGCGCGGTGACGGGCAGGTGGTTCACGATATTCGCCCGATGGTTCGCATGAACATATCAGTGGTGGTCGGCGATGGTGAGCGTCAGGAAAGCGGCTCTTATGGCATGGGTGGGCGCAAAGGCTTTGACGATTTTCTAAGCGAGGAAAGCTGGCAATATGCCGCTGACGAAGCCTTGCGACAGGCTCTGGTCAATCTGGAGGCAGCACCTGCGCCTGCCGGCACGTTCGACATTGTTCTGGCCAATGGCTGGCCCGGTGTCATGCTGCATGAAGCGGTTGGCCACGGGCTGGAGGGTGATTTCAATCGCAAGAAAGCTTCCGCCTTTTCCGGGTTGATGGGCGAGCAGGTCGCGGCAAAAGGCATTACCGTGGTTGATGATGGCACATTTCCCGAACGGCGCGGGTCCATCACGGTCGATGATGAAGGTACCCCCAGCGCCCATAATGTGCTGATCGAGGACGGCAGGCTGGTCAATTACATGCAGGACCGGCAAAATGCCCGCCTGATGAACATGAAGGCGACCGGCAATGGCAGACGCCAGGGCTATGCCTACCGGCCCATGCCGCGCATGACCAACACCTTCATGATGTCCGGCGACAAGACCCCCGAAGAAATCATCACCTCGGTCAAAAATGGCATTTATGCCGTTTCCTTTGGCGGCGGTCAGGTCGATATCACCTCAGGAAAATTCGTGTTCGGCTGCACCGAGGCCTATATGATCGAGGATGGCAAGGTGACCCGCCCGATCAAAGGGGCCATGCTGATCGGCAACGGGCCGGACGCCATGCACCGCATTTCCATGGTCGGCAATGACATGAAGCTCGACACAGGCGTCGGCAATTGCGGCAAGGCTGGCCAGTGGGTACCGGTTGGTGTGGGCCAGCCACATCTGCGCATGGATCAGATGACGGTTGGCGGCACCCAACTCTGATTCTTTTTTACCGCCTCTTCTTTTTATCGTCTTTTCCGGGGCTTTTCGAGCAATGCCACCGCCTCGACATGCGGCGACCATAAGAACTGGTCGATCGGCACCACCCGGATCAGGCGATAGCCACCGGCAAGCAATATTGCCAGATCGCGGGCAAATGTCACCGGATTGCACGACACAGCTGCAACCAGCGGCACATCGGAGCGCGCAATTTGCCGGCACTGGTCCTGTGCGCCAGCGCGTGGCGGGTCAAAAACCAGCCCGTCAAACGCATTCAACTCCTTGAAGGTCAGCGGGCGGCGAAACAGATCCCGTTTTTCTGTCGTCACCCGCTTCAGGCCCGAAGCATAACGAAAGCCGCGATCAAGGGCAGCAAGGGCTGGCGCCTCACCTTCCACCGCATGAACTTCTGATTTTTTTGCCAGCCGCAGCGCAAAACTGCCGCAACCGGCAAAAAGATCGGTGACTTTTTTGGCACGTGCCAGATGCTGTCCAACAAGATCGGCCATGATCTGTTCAGCGCCTTGTGTTGCCTGAAGAAAGGAACCGGGCGGGATCGGCACCGCTGCCGCCTCAAACATGACCACCGGCTTTTGCGGCTCGATGATGATTTCCCCATCCACCGACAAGCGCGCCACCCCATGGCGCACAGCAAAATTGGCCGCAATCTGGCGCTGGCGTTCGCCCATGCGCCCGGAGCCGGAAGCCGCCACATCCAGCCCCGATGCCGTTACCGTCACCGTCATATGAAAGGCTTTTGACGTGGCGCAGATCAGGCTGCCAAGTTCGCGCAGCATATCCAGTGCTCCAGCAATCTGCGGCAAGGCAATGGGGCATTCGTCCAGATCGACGATCTGCGTTGACATATGCCGGTTGAAACCAAGCAATAAACCGGCATCGGTGCGCCGTGCACTCAATGTCACCCGGCGGCGGCTATGCGGCGCACAAGCCACAAGCTCATCCACCTCACACTCAATCCGTGCGCCCTTCAACACCTGCACCAGCCGGTCCCGTTTCCAGTCACGATAGGCCGCCTCTTCCAGATGCTGCATGGCGCAGCCGCCACAATCACCAAAATGGCGGCAGGCAGGCTCAATGCGCAGCGGGGATTTTTCAAGTACGGCCATCAGCGTGGCACGGTCATGATTGCGCTCACGGGCAGCCGTTACCACCTCGCCCGACAAGGTGAAGGGAATGAACACCTGCCCCGTCTCGGTTTGAGCCACGCCATCACCTTGCGCGCCCAGTTTTTCAATCGAAAAGCGTGTGCTCATCTGTCTTTCACCGCACCAAGCAGAAATTCACGATTGCCATCACCGCCTTCAATCGGCGAAGGATAAAGACCCAATACCCGCCAGCCCGGCTGTGCATTGAGCCAGTCCTGCAAATCAGCAGCAACAGCGTCTGCATCCTGCGGATTTTTCAGCAGGCCGCCCTTGCCGATGGCCTGCCTGCCTGCCTCAAATTGCGGCTTGACCAGGAACACGCCCTGCGCGCCCGATGCCGCCAGTTCCAGCGCTGGGGGCAAGGCAAGTTTCAGGGAAATAAAACTGACATCCGAAACAATAAAATCTGGCGTCAGATTACCCAGATCAGCCGCAACAAGATCACGCGCATTCAGCCCTTCAAGGCAGGTCACCCGTTTATCTGTCGCAATTTTTTTGCTCATCTGGCCATGGCCGACATCCAGTGCAATGACATGGGCAGCCCCGCGCTCCAGCAGAACCTGCGTAAAGCCGCCTGTGGAAGCGCCAATATCGAGCGCATTCTTGGCCGAAGGGTCGAGGTCAAAACAGTCAAGCCCGGCAATCAGCTTCAGGGCTGCGCGTGAAACATAGTTTTGCGCCGGATCGTTGATTTCAATGGCGGCGTCCCCGGCAACCATGCGCCCCGGTTTGCTTACAACAATGCCGTCAACGCACACGGTTTTACGACTGACCGCATCGCGCGCGCGCGACCGGCTGGCAAACAGACCACGCTCGACAAGCAATTCATCGAGCCGCAGCCTTTGGCTGGCAGGTATATCTGGCTTCATCTGCCTTCATTGGCGAAAGCTGGACTGGAACGCAAGCATTGTCGCAATACCTGCCTGATCCGGGCTTATCCATCTGACTTGTCGCGATAGCGCCCATATTGCAGAACTTTTAAAGGCTCAA
Source organism: Aquamicrobium segne (assembly GCF_042656785.1). Taxonomy (NCBI): domain Bacteria; kingdom Pseudomonadati; phylum Pseudomonadota; class Alphaproteobacteria; order Hyphomicrobiales; family Phyllobacteriaceae; genus Aquamicrobium; species Aquamicrobium segne. Next base: position 277,119 of record NZ_JBHSLL010000012.1, on the reverse strand, counting down.
GTTCTTTTTTCTGCAAGCCCTTCCCGACAAAAACAGGCTCTTCATCCAGAGAAAACCCGCCCCGCAACTCACCCATTTTGGTGGCTACAATCTGGCGAGCCGCTTCATCAATGCTGGTATCAACGCGCCACGACCCGGCCAGCCCATCATTTGCCACCACTATTAAAACAGCTATTGCGCCCAAAAATATTTTTGTCACCACCCTGCCCCTTTACCGGAGCAAAAGCTAACAGAGCGGGGTTGAGACAAACCCAATTGAAATGGTGAGCAAAAAGGAAAAAATCAGCGTCAACAAAGAGTTATGAGATGAGCAAGATCAAAGATACGGCTTGCTCATGGCCATGCAAAACATGCCTATTCACTGTCCAGCGGCTCGACCCTGACAGGTTTGCCGTCACGGGACAATCTGATCTTCTCGACCTTGTCCTCAGCCGCCTTCAGGAGACGATCACAATGAGCCTTCAGTGCTTCGCCGCGCTCATAGATACGGATCGACTGATCAAGCGCCACCTCACCGCGCTCAAGATCTTCGACGATCTTTTCCAGTGCATCGAGCGCCTGCTCAAAGCTCATGGCTTTCACATCATCATTTGCCGATATATCCATGCTTTATCCTTTCATCAGGCGGCTGATATGGGCAGCGGTTGAAAACGCCAGACCCTGAAGATCATAACCACCTTCCAGCACACTCACGAGCCGGTTGTTGCAAGCGCGCGTCGCAGTTTCCAGCAAATAGCCTGTTGCCCAGTCAAAATCATCCTCGGTCAAATTGATATCTGCCAGCGGATCACGATGATGGGCATCAAAGCCTGCTGAAATGAGGATCAGATCAGGCGCAAAATCATCCAGACGCGGCAGGATGCGCGTACCAAAAGCCTCGCGAAACGCTTCCGATCCGGTATTTGGGGCCAGCGGCACATTGACGATATTGCCAAAGGCCCCGGTTTCATTGCGCCGCCCGCTATCGGGAAACAGCGGCAATTGGTGAGTCGAGCAATATAAAACACTTGGATCGTCCCAGAAAATATCTTGCGTACCATTGCCGTGATGGACATCCCAATCAACAATGGCGACGCGCTCTGCGCCATGTTTTTTTTGCGCATGGCGCGCTGCAATGGCCACAGTGTTAAACAGGCAAAAGCCCATGGCCCTTGTCTTTTCAGCGTGGTGGCCGGGCGGGCGCGTGGCAACAAAAACATTGCTGGCCACCCCTGAAAACACATCATCCACCGCAGCATTAGCCGCCCCCACGGCGGTGAGCGCTGCCTCCCAGCTTTTCGGGCTTAACACCGTATCGCCATCAAAATGGTGGATGCCATCTGCTGGCACCGCTGCCCGCACGCTGTCTATATGGTTTTGCGGATGCGCATAAAGCAGCGCCTCCTCCTCAGCCATTGGAGCCAGCACCCGGTCAAGCGCATCAAATTCCTCATCAAGCAAAGCGCGCTCAATGGCGCGCAGCCGATCAGGGCGCTCCGGGTGCCCGGCTGGCGTTAGATGCTCCAGACAGGCCGGATGGCTGTAAAGACGTGTGACCATGACCCGATATAGGGGTCTGCGCGTCACTTGACCATGTTTTCACGCTTTCAAATGGTGCCGATCAACAACAAACGGCTGATCACGCACCATCTTCATGGCATGATTTCAGGCAATCTCGGTTTTAACGATACGAATGCCAAAGCCCTCAAGCCCGACATAATGGCGTTCACGCGAAGCAATCAGATTGATCGATGAAATGCCTAAATCCTTCAAGATTTGGGCGCCCAGACCAATCTCGCGCCATTCACTTTCACGCTCGCGCGCCTCTTCATGCTCTTCATCACCACCGCGATTGCGGGTTTCCTGCTGGCCGACACCGACCGAACCTTCACGCAGATAGACAATCACCCCACGTTTCTGCTCGCCCATGGACTGGACAATGGCGTCAAGGTGATTGCCGGTGCCGAAAACATCGGCCACCACATTCTCCGGATGCAGGCGCACCGGCACTTCCTCACCGTCGCGAATATCGCCAAACACGATTGCCAGATGCTGCATCGGGTCCCAGGGCAACGTATAGGCATAAAGCCTTGCCTTACCGCCCGGCGTTTCAATATCGGTGCTTGCCACTCGCTCGACCAGCGTTTCCTGCCGCTGGCGATAGGCAATCAGATCGGCGACCGACACTTGTTTGAGACCATTGGCTTTCGCAAAAGCCTGTACCTGCGGGCCGCGCATGACCGTACCATCATCATTGACCAGTTCGGAAATGACACCAACCGGCGGCAGATTGGCCAGCTTGCACAGATCAACCGCCGCTTCCGTATGGCCGGAGCGCATCAGCACCCCGCCCTCACGCGCAATCAGCGGAAAAATATGGCCGGGGCGCACAAAATCTGAAGGGCCGACATTGCCATTGGCAAGATTACGCACCGTCAAGGTGCGGTCATCTGCCGAAATGCCGGTGGTGGTGCCATGCTTGAAATCAACCGAAATGGTGAAGGCCGTGGTGTGGGCCGAATCATTATCGGCCACCATAGGCGCAAGATTGAGCCGCCTTGCATCTTCCCGCAACATGGGTGTGCAGACGATGCCGGAAGTGTGGCGCACAATGAAAGCCATTTTTTCTGCCGTGCAATGCACAGCCGCAACGATCAGATCACCTTCATTTTCGCGGCCATCATCATCCATGACGACAACGATTTCGCCTCGTTCAAAAGCGCGAATGGCTTCAACAATCTTTTTTTGATCATACATGGCTCGCTCACGCCTTCAAAAACAACGAACGACAAAGGAAATAAGGCAAGATGCGGCAAGATGAAAGCCGTCCCTGCTGATTGTCTCCAGTTACCGGCTTCCCACCTGCCCCCGATGGCGCAGATAATGATCGGCAATCGCACAGGCAATCATCGCCTCCCCCACCGGGACGGCGCGAATACCGACACAAGGGTCATGACGGCCCTTGGTACGCAGTTCCACATCCTGACCTTGCGTATCAATGGTACGGCGCGGTGTGAGGATTGACGATGTCGGCTTGACGGCAAACCGCGCCACGACCGGCTCACCCGTTGCAATGCCACCCAAAACACCGCCTGCCTTGTTGGACAGGAAGCGGGGGCGGCCATCATTGCCCATACGCATCTCATCGGCATTTTCTTCGCCGGTAATGTGCGCTGCCTCAAAACCATTGCCGATTTCGACGCCCTTGACGGCATTGATCGACATCAGATTGCTCGCAATATCCTGATCGAGTTTGCCATAAAGCGGTGCACCCAGCCCGGCCGGCACCCCTTCGGCAACAATTTCAACCACAGCACCGACCGATGACCCTGCCTTGCGGATCCCATCCAGATAGGTGCTGAAAACCGGCACGGAAGCAGGGTCAGGGGTAAAGAACGGATTATCCTCATGGCCGACAAAGCCCCAGTCCCAATTGGCCCGGTCAATCTGCTTTTCGCCCATGGAAATCAGCGCACCACGCACCACCAGCCCCGGCACGACCTTGCGGGCCAGCGCACCGGCTGCAACACGTGCTGCCGTTTCGCGCGCAGATGAGCGCCCGCCGCCGCGATAATCACGCAAGCCATATTTCACATCATAGGTATAATCGGCATGACCGGGGCGGTATTGGCGCGCAATCTCACCATAATCTTTTGAGCGCTGATCGACATTTTCAATCATCATCGACACCGGTGTGCCGGTGGTGATCATCGTCTCGCCATCCTCATCGACAACAATGCCAGACAGTATCTTGACCTGATCCGGCTCCTGCCGCTGGGTGACAAAGCGCGACTGGCCGGGACGGCGGCGATCAAGCTCTGCCTGAATTTCAGCCAGTTTAAAGCGTATCCCCGGCGGGCAGCCATCAACCACGCAGCCAAGGGCCGCGCCGTGGCTTTCACCCCAGGTGGTGACACGAAACAGATGCCCAAAACTGTTATGAGACATGAAAAACCTGCCCTTCGGGCCGGAACCGTAGTAAAGGTCCGCTCCCGCTGTAATCGTTGCGTGTGTTCTATTGGCGTTTTTTCACGTGGTCAAACCATCATCGACAACGCCTGACCTTTGACACAAAGGGCTGGTTCTGTTCACATCGTCAAGCTTGCAAAATCAACCGGCCTGAGGCCGAAATCAAAAAACCAAGAGGGCATTTCATGTCAAGCAGAACCGGGCGCCGTCTTGTCGGCATCATTGCCGCTTTCATGCTGATCTCAACGGCGGCTTTTGCCGAACAGGCGGAAGGGCTGATCGGCAAGATCGACAAGGACGCGATGACAATGACACTGGATAATGGCAAATCCTACAAGCTCAACGCCGAAATGGATGTCGATGCGCTCCAGCCCGGCATGGATGTGGTGATCGCCTATGATGTGCGCGACGGCGAAAACGTCATCACCGACATGCAAATAATGGATTAGATGTTGATGCGCATGATCTTGTCTAAAAAGTCTGCAACTTTTCTAAAGCCTGTCTCTCGAGACTTGAGAACCAGTTTCGAGATAAAGACATGCGTAAAAACAAATGCTTAAAGCGGGTCGCGTGAATCTGAAAGATTGCGACACGCTTTAAGATCATGCTCTAAAATACAAGCACAAGCCTTACAGCCATTCCAGAGTGCCGTTCTGCCACAACAGGATGCGATCCTGGCGAATGACAAGGGCGCTGGCCTCTTGCCTTGTCACAGTACCAACAAGGCAAAACAAGGAGCGGATCACACCGCCATGGGTGACGCAGACTGCAGGGCCACGCAACTTGCGAAACACCGGCTCCACCCGTTCCATGAGCATCTGGTAGCTTTCAGCCCCGTCGCCGGGCGGACAAAAATCCCATTTAGCGAATGCACGTTCACGCGCGGTTCCCGGATGCAGGGCTTCCAGCTCGTCTAATGTATAGCCCTGCCAATCACCGAAATTCAGCTCTTTCAGGCGCTCATCCATACGATAGGCGGCAGGATCAAGCCCCATGGCCGTACGCATCAATTCCATGGTGTGGCGGGTGCGCGCCATCGGGCTGGCAACAAAATCAAAGGCGTGCACATCGCTGCCGATCAGCGCCGACAGCTTATGGCCATTTTGCGTTGCCTGACTGCGCCCCAGCGCATTCAGGTCAATATCAGCCTGCCCCTGAAGACGATATTCGGCGTTCCAGTCGGTCTGACCATGGCGCACAATATAGATAGGCGCAGACATCGTTGCTTGCGTCCTTCAAAAATTATTCAAAAATAATAAAGATCAGTCTTTGACTGTGGAAATATCGGGCGCATCCACCGCCTTCATGCCCACAACATGATAACCGGAATCAACATGGTGAATTTCACCCGTGACGCTGCGCGACAAATCAGACAGAAGATAAAGCCCCGAATCACCCACCTCTTCGGGTGTGACGGTGCGCTTGAGCGGTGAATTATATTCATTCCACTTCAGGATATAGCGGAAATCACCGATGCCAGAAGCCGCCAATGTCTTGATCGGACCGGCCGAAATCGCATTGACGCGAATACCGCGGCCGCCCAGATCAACCGCCAGATAGCGCACACTGGCTTCCAGGGCTGCCTTGGCAATGCCCATGACATTGTAATGGGGCATGACTTTTTCTGCGCCATAATAGGTCAGCGTCAAAAGCGAGCCGCCATCATTCATGATCACTTCAGCGCGCCGGGCAATATCGGTGAAGGAAAAGACCGAAATCTCCATCGTGCGGTTGAAATTGGCACGGGTGGTTTCAACATAGCGCCCGTCCAGCTCTTCCTTGTCGGAAAAGGCAATGGCATGAACGACAAAGTCGATTTTGCCGAAATGGGCAGCCACATTTTCAAATACCTCATCAAGGCTTGCCGGATCGGTGACATCACAATGACCGACAATATGGGCGCCGAGTTCTGCCGCCAATGGCTCAACCCGCTTCTTGAAAGCCTCACCCTGATAGGTCAGCGCAATTTCCGCACCATTATCAACACACGCCTTTGCGATGCCAAAAGCAATGGAACGATTATTGGCCACCCCCAGAATAAGGCCGCGCTTACCGGCCATGAGGCCCTGTCCACCTGCCATATCAACATTCTCCGCAAATGATCCGCCTGAAAGCAAGCCTATCGCACAGGCGCTGTCAGGCTTCAAGTTCTCAAAGACCGCCTTTCGACAGCCAGCTACTCCTGACCGGAGCGCATAAGCGCTTCCAGCGCCTTGTCTTTCCCATCCGGCAGCATGACACGCACATGCACATAAAGATCACCATGGCCGCCTGCTTTGGTTGGCAAGCCTCTGGCCTTCAAACGCAGCACCTTGTCAGAACTCGACCATGCCGGCACATTGAGCGCCAGTTTACCGGCAGGCGTTTCCACTGGAATTCGTGCCCCAAGCACCGCATCGCGCAGCGTTACCGGCAGGTCTGCATGAAGATCACGACCTTCAACCCGGTAGCGCGGATGTGACAGAAAACGGATTTTGACCAGCGCATCACCCGGTTGTCCAAAACCCTGCCCCCCCTGCCCCTTGAGGCGTATGGTCTGGCCATCTTCAACATAGGCAGGCAGTTTGACCGCAATTTTGCGGCCATCAGGAAATTGCGCCGTCACCTTTGGTGTCAAGGCCGCTTCTTCAACGGTTATGCCCAGTTCGACATTCATGTCTGGACCGCGTGATGCCTGCTGGCGGCGGCCCGAACCTCCGGGTCCCGCCCCTTGCTGACGGCTGAAAGCATCCCCGAATATATGGCTGAAAATATCATCGCCAAAGGCGTCACTGCCAGCACCTGCAGAGCGAAACCCGTATTGCCCACCACCTGGCCCCTGCTGCCTGTGACGAAACGCGGCAAAAGGATCACCGCCAGCGGCCCCTTCAAAACCCTGAAAGCGCGGCTTGCCCTGGGCATCAATCTCACCCCGGTCAAAAGCGGCGCGCTGTTTTTCATCACCAACGATTTCATAGGCCTGGCTTGCCACAGCAAACTGGTCCTTGGCCTTGGGATCATCCGGGTTCTGATCCGGGTGATATTTTTTGGCCAGCTTTCTGTAAGCCGATTTGATTTCCTTGGCCGAGGCGTTTTTTGCAACGCCCAGAACCTCATACGGGTCGCGCATCTATCCTGCCTGTTTAAACGGATCGATCTGGTATCGGGCCTTATATGCGCTCACCGGGCAAGAAATTCCAGAGGCGCCGATAAAACCTCTGGCTGCACATGCTTAAAGTATTCCGGGCTTAAAGCATTCCGGGCTTAAAGCGTTCCGAATTCATCAATGCGCCAATTGCCGGCGCCAACCATGCAGATGCGTCCCTTATAAAGGGCAACACCATCGAAATTTTCACGCGTGGTGGAAAAAACGCGGCACAATTCGCCCCGGTCACGGATTTCGGCAATGCTGGAAATCACCCCGCGCGCACCCGTATCGGCATTGACCCATGGAATCGGCTGCCCGGCCAGTTCTTGCAGATCGGCAGCAGAAGCAGCGTTACGGATGGTGATGCGGTCGGCCAGCAGGCTGACATCTTCGACCTGCCCTTCCTTTGCGGCAGACACATTGCCAGTCACGATGGAGCGGTCTATTGCGGCTTTCTCGAGGCTGAAACCGCCCATGCCGCAACCGCCAAGCGATAGCAGCAGCGCCATGGCAACCGCCAGCCGGACACGGCCTGAAAAAACTGCGTTTCGGCCTCCTTGTCTGTCTAAAGCCTGTGCGCTTTGCCGCAATGGCTTATCTCCGGTGCACAATAATAAAAGTCTGATCAAATCTATGGGCGATGCAAAGTTAACAGAAGATTACTGAACACCGCCTGAATTTTCAGTATTTTGGGGCATTTCCTGTTTTCACGAAAAGCGGATGAAATGCTCCAGGCTCTTGTTTTAACCGTGAGCTTTGATCCGTTCCTTCCAAAAGATTGATGAGATCAAGAAGTGGGCGGTACATCTAATAGCAATCGCCCGCGCCGGAGAGCACGTTCGTCATCAAGTATCCTTTCCAAAATGTAAAGAAACAGTCTGACCTGTTGCACAGCCGCCACAGCAGCAGTTGATTGCAAACGCGCATCCCTCTCAAGAGCATTATCCCATTGACGAATCCGCCAACCGGACATCAGTCTTTTCGTCAGATTTGTGGGGGTTGATCATGAAAAAGCTTTTACTTGCATCTGCGCTAACCGCGCTGACTTTCTCTGCGGCTCAGGCCGCTGATGCCGTTATTTACGAGCCTGCTCTGGATGAAAACATCACAACCGCTTTCAACTGGACGGGCGCATATGTCGGCGCTCAGGTTGGGTATGGATGGGGCGACTCTCCTTATCACACCGAAACTTACAACTGGAGTTTCGATTACAACCCTGATGGTTTCTTCGGCGGACTTTATGTCGGTTACAACCATCAGTTCATCAACAATGTCGTATTAGGTGTAGAGGCCGACATTAATCTCTCGAGCGCAGATTCAAAGTTCGGCTTTTCCGTTCCAGGCTGGATAGGTCATGTCGCAAGCGCTGAGATCAAGTATACTGCGGCTGTTCGTGCCCGCCTCGGCTACGCTATGGATCGGTGGTTGCCATACATTGCTGGTGGACTTTCGACTGCGAAGTACGGATTCAACATGGACCACAACGGCGCCGGAGACTGGGACTTCCGGGAAAAGAAGACTTTTACAGGCTGGAATATCGGCGGCGGTGTCGAATATGCTGCTACTGATAAAATCCTCATTAGAGGTGAGTATCGCTTCAGCGACTTTGGCGACAAGAACTTCGATAATGACTGGGGTTCTGGAAACTCCATCAAACTAAGAACCCACGACATCCGTCTCGGCATCGCCTACAAATTCTGATCAGCCATCATCCTGATTAAGGCCCTGCCACAAGCGGGGCCTTTTATTTTGCGTATATGTCATGCTGATTTGACTTGCGGTCAAACCATTGCCCTGCACCAAATAGATTATCAGCCGCCACACCTTCCCCTGTCGGGCGAAGGTTGGGATCAGCCGCCAGCTTGACGGCACCGGCTGCTATTACCGGAATGCGCTTCCTTTCAAGATTGTCAGATTAAAACTGCGCTACGCTGCCTGCGCTGAAATTAGCCATTGCTCAATCAGGCCAGAGAGCCTTTGTAGGCGTGATCAATTTGACCTACCTTTAGAATTGTTAGGACCCATCAAACGATATCCGATAAAGAAAATGACATTAAGCTGTCTGCCCAAACGCTCGTTACAAAATTTGGAAAAGATGCACTTGCGGTTGCACAAGAGATTGAACGCACATCCAAAATTCCCGAATACGCACGCGCTGTAACAGAGGAAGTCAGAAGACTAATTGGTGTCACGCATCACTGATATTTTCACCTACATTAGAAGCATTCTTGACTCCGCCTTGAGTTGCGACTGCCTCACCAGCAGTCAAAAAAATAAAAAAGGGAGCAGAGATGAAGACGCGAACTCAACATCTCACGCAGACAAAAAATGGAAAAAATCTGGAAGCTGCGATACTGAATTTATGGAATGCTCGTGACTTGCTATTGAATATAAAAGGACAAGAGTGCGTCGTTTATTTCATAGAAATCGCCATCTTTGAAATTTCTAAAAAATGTAAGTAATCAATGCACATTCACTCAATTTAAGGACCGGCAACTTCCAATGGAGCCGGTCCTTTTCTTATGTAACCCTCACCAACCTACCCATCACCAGAGCCATCCGCTGACAGCGCAACCCGGATCTGACGCATAATTTGAAAACCGCTTTCATGTTTCAAGACGAGCGGAAGCACCCGCACAAAATTGCGGTCCATGTCAGTTCCTTTCGATGTACGAAAAAGGTTGCGCCATAAGAAAAGCCACGGCCAAATTCCAGCCATTGTCGTTCAATATTAGTAAACGAACCAGACACACATTAACACCTTACGATGAACGAAAAAATGTTTATCTCTTGGTCATCGGGGCAGGCAACTGACTGTCTCGCTTCAAATTGAAATCCAATTCAAGGAGTTGACTATGATCAAGATTATTGCTTCCGCCGCTGCTTTCGCCCTGTTGTCAGGGTCGGCTTTTGCCGGTTCGATCACTGGCCCGGTGCGCTCATATGACAATCAGGCTCGCACCATCGTGTTTGAGAGTGGCGAGACCGCTTCAGTACCGCTTCATGTTGCAGTTCCAGCAGATTTGGGAGCCGGTTCGCAAGCCACTGTAATCATCAACGATAACACCGGACGTGCTGGTGTGGTGTTCTCAGATAGCCTGCTTGGTCGCTAAACTGCCCCACACTTAAACAAAAGGCCCTGTCACAAGCGGGGCCTTTTCTGCTTCGGGCGCTAGAATATTTCTTGTTTTCACGAAAACCAATGAAATGCTCCAATCACATCCTTATGCGTTTTTCCGGAGCCTGCACCGACCTTTGCCAGCGCCCGGCAGGCAAGTCATCACATGAGCCTGTATGGCTTAGCTGATCCTGATTTCGACTGTTGGCATGGTTCACCATCTCGCCCGCCTATGCTAAATAAGGCGTCGTCAAAAATTTTCCCTGGGGGATACAATGCAACAGCTCGACCAATACCAGCCTCAAGCGCTCGCCATCCTTCGAATCATGTCGTCGCTTCTGTTCATCGCACATGGAACACAGAAGCTTTTTGGCTTCCCCGGAGATGGCAGCATCGTAAACTACATGTCCCTTATGGGGCTTGCCGGTATTCTTGAGGTTATTGGCGGTATCTGCCTCGTCATCGGCTTCAAAACCCGCATCGTCGCCTTCGTCTTGTCGGGCATGATGGCCGTTGCCTATTTTATGGCCCACGCACCACAAAACTTCTTTCCCGTTCTTAACGGCGGTGATGCTGCCATCTTGTTCTGCTTTGTCTTTCTCTATCTGGTCTTTTCCGGACCGGGGGCCTGGAGCCTGGACAGCCGGTCATAAACCGGCTGCCACCTTCCCTTCGCCAGCCACTTTTGAAACCAAAGCCTGTCTCTCGAGCTCAAGACCATTTTTGAGATAAAGATGATAACTGGATCAATCTGCAAAGCCGCCCGGGCTATCGTGGAAATAAGTCGTTCTAAACTCGCCGAGAGATCCGGCGTGGAGAAAAGAACTATCGAGATGTTTGAGCGCGGCATCAATACACCTGACGATGAAGCAATCGCAGCTCTCCGCTCCACGCTTGAAGAACTTGGCGCAGTCTTTCTGCCCGAAAAAGGAGCGAATGGAGCCGGTGTTCGTTTAAAATTCAGCCAGTCAGTTACAAGACGCCTTGCCACTCTTGAAGGCGAAGGCGGCCCGACAGCGAAAGATGATGTTCCTTAGAGCATTTTGCAGTCAGACGGAATCGTCTGGCGTCGCAGAAATGCGGTTAAACAAGAGCTTAGAGCATTTTATCTGTTTTTCGTGAAAACAAGAAATGCTCCAGGTCAGAACCTGTTAGAAAAAGCACGGCAAAAGCCCCGTATTTCAGTGGTGAAACAGGTTTTGAAAATCTGACTTTAAGGCATTGATTTAAATGGTTAACTCAACAACCGAAGACGACTTTACTCAGGAAGAAGAGCCTTTTCTCCTGTTTGCACGCTGGCTTGATGACGCTTCAAAATCCGAAGCCAATGATCCCAATGCCGTTGCACTGGCAACCGTCGATAAAGAGGGTTTGCCCAATGTGCGCATGGTGCTGCTCAAAGGCTTCGATGAGCATGGCTTTGTTTTCTACACCAATTTTGAAAGCGCCAAGGGCGGCGAAATATTGTCAACCATGAAGGCTGCCATGTGCTTCCACTGGAAATCATTGCGCCGACAGGTGCGGCTGCGCGGCCCGGTGGAAATTGTCAGCGATGCAGAAGCCGACGAATATTATGCCTCACGCCCGCGCGGCAGCCGCATCGGCGCATGGGCTTCCAAACAGTCGCGCCCGCTGGAAAGCCGCTTTGCGCTGGAAAAATCGGTTGCCGAATATACGGCGCGCCATGCAATCGGCACTATCCCGCGCCCGCCACACTGGTCCGGTTTTCGTATTGTGCCCCAGACAATCGAATTCTGGCATGATCGCCCGTTTCGCCTGCATGATCGCATTGTCTTTTCACGCGACGCCTCAGGACAGGGCTGGACAAAAACACGGCTTTATCCCTGATTATTGCTGTTCGCGCTCCACGGCGCGCCAGCCAATATCGCGACGGTAAAACCCTTCTGGCCAGTCGATGCGGGACACCGCCTCATAAGCACGAGCCTGCGCCAAAGCAGCATTTGCGCCCATGGCGGTGACGTTCAGAACTCGCCCACCATTGGCAATCAATTGCCCGTCACGCAATGCTGTTCCGGCATGAAAGATTTTTATCTCCTCATCAGCCTCTGCTTCACCGGCCCCTGCTTCACCAGCCAGCAGATCAACACCACGGATGATGCTGCCTTTTTCGGGTGCCGCCGGATAACCCTTTGCCGCCATCACCACAGTCAGCGCCGTTTCATTGCGCCAGCGCGTGGACATATGGCTTAACTGGCCATCAACCGCTGCATTCAGCAGCACCAGAAGGTCATCCTTCAGGCGCATCATCAGCACCTGACATTCAGGATCACCAAAACGGGTATTATATTCAATGAGCTTTGGCCCATCCTCGCCGATCATCAGGCCGACAAATAAAACGCCCTGAAACGGATGTCCCATTTCCGCCATGCCGCGCATAGTCGGCTCAACAATCTCGCGCATGGTACGCTCAATCATCTCAGGCGTCATCACCGGGGCTGGCGAATAAGCACCCATGCCCCCGGTATTGGGGCCAGTGTCACCGTCTCCAACGCGCTTATGGTCCTGTGCGGTACCAAAGGGCAGCGCCGTCTTGCCATCGCACAGGCAAAAGAAACTGGCTTCCTCGCCGGTCAGAAATTCCTCGACAACCACTTCGGCTCCGGCACTGCCAAAAGAACCGTCAAAACAGGCTTCCAGCGCCTCCAGCGCCTCTTCCAGCGTCATGGCGACGGTCACCCCCTTTCCAGCCGCCAGACCGTCAGCCTTGATGACAATCGGCGCCCCTTGTTCGCGCACATAGGCCCGGGCCGGTTCCAGTGCCGAAAAACGCCCGTAAGCGCCGGTCGGAATCTTGTATCTTGCGCATAGATCCTTGGTGAAGCCTTTGGAGCCTTCCAGTTGCGCTGCTGCCTTTGAAGGGCCGAACACACGAATGCCGGCAGCGCGCAAATAATTGGCCAGACCCGCAACCAATGGAGCCTCGGGGCCAACCACCACCAGATCAATGGCATGATCAAGGCAAAAACGGGATATTACCGCATGATCCTCCACATCAAGCGCCACCAGTTCAGCCATATGGGCAATGCCGGGATTGCCGGGAGCAGCATAAAGTTTTGTCAGCAGGGACGAAGCCGAAAGACGCCAGGCCAGCGCATGTTCGCGGCCGCCAGAGCCGATAAGCAGAACCTTCATGAGCAGACCTCCTCTATCTTGGGCATATCCGCAACCAGAAAGAGCTTGCGCTATGGCCGATAGCCGTCAAGGTCAAGATGCAGAGGCAATATCGGTTGTTTTCAACATGATTTTCGGTGTGAAGGGTCCTTGACGCTGCTGCCTGTGCCTGCCACTTGATCTGCCATGAGAACCATTCAATCAAAAACCGCGCAAGGGCGCGTGGCGGACGCCCCAGGCGGGCATTGGGTTTACAAGATTTTGCCGCGTGTCCTGTGGCCTTATGCGCAACTGGCCCGCTGGGACCGCCCGATCGGCTGGCAGCTTTTGATGTGGCCGTGCTGGTGGTCGGCGGCAATGGCCGCTTCCGCCTATGCCCGCCCGCAAGATACGCTTGCCTCGCTGCTGCCACCGCTTTCAACGCTGATCCTGTTCTTCATTGGCGCGGTTGCCATGCGCGGAGCCGGCTGCACCTATAATGACATTGTCGATGTCAATATCGACAATCAGGTTGAACGCACCCGCTCGCGGCCCTTGCCTTCCGGTCAGGTCAGCCGCACCAAAGCCTGGCTGTTTCTCATCCTTCAGGCGCTGGCCGGACTTGCTGTTCTGCTGCAATTTGACAGTTTTACCATCCTGCTTGGATTTGGCTCGCTGCTGATCGTGGCTGCCTACCCCTTCATGAAACGAATCACCAATTGGCCACAATTCGTTCTGGGTCTGGCTTTTTCATGGGGTGCATTGATGGGCTGGTCGGCCGAATTTGGCGACGTCAACGGTCCGGCCATCCTGCTTTATGCCGGAGCCATCATGTGGACGATCGGCTATGACACGATCTATGCCCATCAGGACAAGGAAGATGATGCCCTTGTCGGCGTTAAATCCACTGCGCGCCTGTTTGGCGAAAACACGAAATCATGGCTTGTCGTACTCTATAGCGGCGCGCTGATGTGTTTTGCCGTGGCTTTTGCCAATGCTCAGGTGCCGATGCCTGCCATGGCCGGGCTGATCGCCGCTGCTGTCCATATGAGCCGCCAGATCATGTTTCTCGACATTGATGATAATGACCAGTGCCTCAAACTGTTCAAATCGAACAATCAGGTGGGCTGGCTGGTTTTTCTGGGCCTGATTGGCGGCGCCTGCTGGAGCTTTTTCAAGCCGATGCTGTAGAGCATTTCTTGTTTTCACGAAAAACGGATGAGATGCTCTAATCTCTTGTTTTAGCTGCATTTCTGCGACGTCAGATGGTGCCATCTGTACTCACAAAATGCTCTGCGCACTTGCGCACCGTATTCAGTACAGGGTTCGGTAAAGGCCTTCAAAAAATACAACTTGTAAGTGCTGTTTTCGTGCCCTGAGAAGCTTATGAGCAGCTTTTTAGGATCAGGATGTTTTGTCCTGCACCCAATTTTTCTTGAATGTAATTTCAAAAAAATAGAGGCCTTGCAAAAGGTTACGCGTCCCCTCTCAGGCAAGGCCTCTCCCGACTGGAGATCGAGGATTTAACACTCTCATAAGTTGCATATATTGTAAATACACTATTTTTAGTTGAAAATCTCTGATACAGGACACCCACTGGAATAGCCTTTGCCGCACAAAACGTGTCTTTCATGCAACATTAAGGTTGCAATTTGCTCAACTCGCAACCTTTAGGTGTAATTTTCCTTGCCATAATGTGCTCGCTGGGAAATCAATCGGGACGGAAAGAGGGCTATTTGCACGATCTTTTCATCCACGGCCCTCCCGGGCCCCCAGAAAACCATTCAGTTTTGAACTGGAGAGCATAATGAATATCAAGAGCCTTCTTCTCGGCTCCGCTGCGGGTCTGATCACAGTATCAGGCGCAAGCGCCGCTGACGCCATCATGGTGTCTGAACCCGAACCCGCCGAATATGTCCGCATCTGCGACGTTTACGGCGCTGGTTACTATTACATCCCCGGCACTGAAACCTGCCTCAAGGTCGGGGGTTATCTGCGCTACGACATCGGCGTTGGCGCCCTTGGCCATGAAAATATGCTGGACAAGAAAAATCCGGGCAACTGGGTTCTCACCAACCCGAACGACCCACCCGCAGACCATGTTTACCGCTTCGATGCCAAGACGCATGACACCTATTACAAACTGATGCGCGCTCAGGTGAATCTGGATGCCCGCTCGGAAACCGAATATGGCACGCTGCGTGGTTATATCGCCCTGAACTTCGACAATGAGACGACCACAACAGGTGTTCTTTCTACCAGATCGGATACAAGTACGCCGGTTCCAGTCGGCCTGACAACCACAACCGAGCAAGATTGGGCAATCGACCATGCCATCATCCAGCTCGGCGGCCTGACCATCGCCTATTCGGACTCGCTGTTTGAATCGCTGACCGATTCAGCCGGCTCGGTCATCAATGATGACATCATTGCCTATTCGCCGGGCAAGAGCCACTATATCGCCTACACTTTTGATGGCGGCAACGGCTTCTCGGCAACCATCGGCGTTGAAGACGGCAATGGGATTGTCGGGGCTCTTGATTCCTACGTCCCGCATGTCGTGGCCGGTGCCTCATATACGCAAGGCTGGGGCAAAATCGCAGGTGTCGTCGCTTACGATTCCAACTTCGGAGAAACCACCGGCAAGATCCGCCTTGACGTTAATGTCAACGAGGCTCTGAGCCTTTGGGTGATGGGCGGTTACACCAGCACCGACTGGAAAAAGGGTGAAATCAGCTATTACGCACCCTGGGGTGGCGACTGGGCCATCTGGGGCGGCGGTCAGTACTGGATGACCGAAAAGGCTGCTCTTGACGTTCAGCTTTCCTATGACGATGCCAAAACCTTCGGAGCCGTTGTTGGTGCTCGCTACAACATGGTTCCCGGCTTTGAGATTCGTCCGGAAATTGCCTATCGCAGGATCGATTCCGCTGCGGCACAGGCGACAGGCGCAGACAAAAGCTCCTGGGGCGGCTACCTCCGCTTCCAGCGCTCGTTCTAAAAAAGAGCAGCTATCATCAGAAAAACCCGGCAGGAAACTGCCGGGTTTTTTGTCATGGTCGATAAAGACAGGTCTCAATTGCGCGCAATGATTTCCTCACCGCAAACAATCAGCCGCACCCCCAGATTGCCCATGCGGCGACGGGCAAGAAAACGCGGTCTGCGCCGGGCGGGCGCCCTGCCCTGCCGTCGATCCTGCGGCGGCAGGGTCTTGATGGCTGCACCCAGCGATTCTTCCAATGTGCGCGCCACACCATCAGCCTCGATCAGAAGCATCGGCAAGCGATAGGCTTCCGCCCAGGCGCGCCAGTCTGCGGCAATATCGGTAAGGTCATGCGCAACCAGAAGCGGCACGGACAAAAGCGGGTCCTCATGCAGCAGTTCCAGCGTAACCGTAACATTGCCCTCCTCATCTTCCAGTGCGCGCGCAGCCACGCCGCGAAACACATTGGCTGGCAGTGCAATCACCGCCGGCAGACCGCTCTTTTCAAGCGTGCGGCGCAATACGGCCCCACGATGATCGATGGTAAGCGTCACATGAGCCTGATCCTCACAAGCCGCATAGCTCACCATTTGTGGCAAGCGAAAGGGATCGAGACGCATATCGCGCCCCGCCCAGACTGGTTTCAGTCCAGATTGCATAATGCCTTCCTGTTTCTTTAAAAGAGCCGGTTTTCCAGTCTTCTGGTTTCCGATCTTCTCCGGGCCGTTTCGGCCTCGTTATGAAAGCAGGATAGCGTGAGCACCTTACCGACCAGCTTAAGAAACTGGGTTAAATTTTGCTGACTTTCCAGATGGTTAGGAAAATATCACCAAATTCTCCACCGTTCAGAATCAGATAACCTTACCAGGATTCATAATCCCCGCAGGATCAAAGACCGCCTTCATGCGGCGCATCAGATCAATCGCCACGGGCGGCGCGGTGGCAATCAGTTCTGTGCGCTTTAACTGGCCTATGCCATGTTCAGCCGAGATCGAACCGCCAAACTGGCGCACAACCGCATGCACAACATCATTCACCGGGCGGTACAGGGCAAGAAAATCAGCGTCCTCTGCGTCAACCGGGCGCGAAATATTATAATGCAGATTGCCATCCCCCATATGGCCAAAACAGACCAGACGGGCGCCCGGCACCAGGCACTTCACCTCTTTTTCCGCCTGTTCAATAAAGGCAGGAATGGAAGCAATCGGCACAGAAATATCATGCTTGATGGAAGCACCTTCCGGCTTTTGCGATTCCGACATTTTTTCGCGGAAATCCCACAATGCCTGTGCTTGCGCAACACTGGCTGAAACAACCGCATCGCCTGCAAGCCCGGCCTCCAGCGCCGCCTCCAGAACTGCTTCCATCAGTTCTCCCGCATCTTCCAAAGAGCGGCTGGAAGATATTTCCATCAACGCATACCAGGGCCATTCGCTTGCCAGTGGCCGCACCACCCGTGCCCCATGCGCAAGGGTAAACTCATAAGGCCGCCCCCCTATCAGCTCAAAGGCGGTCAGGCTGCCGCCCGCCTGCTCACTGGCCAGTCCAAACAGGCCAAGGGCTGCCTGCACTGACGGCAAGCCGGCAAAGGCCACTTTTTTGCCCTTTGGCTGCGGAAACAGTTTTAAAACAGCAGCCGTAATCACCCCCAGCGTGCCTTCAGCCCCGATAAACAGGCTTTTCAAATCATAGCCGGTATTGTCCTTCTTCAGTTTGCGCAGATCGTCAAACACCTCGCCTGTCGGCAACACCACTTCAAGGCCAAGGCACAATTCACGCGCATTGCCATAGGCCAGAACATTGGTGCCGCCCGCATTGGAAGACAGATTGCCACCAAGCTGGCATGAGCCTTGTGAAGCAAGCGACAGTGGAAACAGGCGGTCCACTTTTTCGGCTGCTTCCTGCACATTTTGCAACACCACGCCCGCCTCGGCAGTGATCGTGTTTGACAGCGGATCGATTTCCCGGATCGTGTTTAACCGTGACATACACAGCACCACCTGCCCGCCGCTGGCATCCGGCATCTGGCCACCAACCAGCCCGGTATTGCCACCTTGTGGCACGATGGGTGTTTGTGTTTGTGTCGCCAGTTGCAGGATGCGGCTGACTTCATCGACACTGCCGGGTCGCAAAACCAGCAAGGTGCGACCATGCCACAGACCGCGCGGTTCGCTCACATAAGGGGCAATATCCTGCAGGCTGGTCAAGGCATGACGCGCACCGACAATCCCGGTAAAACGCTGCAATAGAGCCGGATCAAGACTAGCATCGCTCATGGCTTTCAACTCCCGTTGCGCGGGGCTGCCGCCCGTGCCAGCCGGTCATTGATCGCTTCCCCCAACCCTTGCATCGGCACAGGCTCAACGGCAATCATGCTGACGCCGGTGCGATCCAGTTGCTGCATGAAAGAAAACAGATTGCTTGCCGCCTCACGCAAATCCCCTAAAGGGGACAGGTTGAGCAACATTGCAGCCCTGTCCGCGCCTTTTACGCGCTTTGACCCAAAGGCCAGCAGCGCCTCACCTGGGTAAACCTGTCCAACATCAAGGCGCATCCCGGCAACAGGCGCATAGTGAGACACCATCATGCCCGGCGCTTCAATGCCCTTGGCCCCACGCTCCAGCCGCGTACCAAGTGCCGCCTCAATTTCTTCTGCCGCAATTCCGCCCGGTCGCAACAGCCTCACCTTGCCATCTTCAACCTTGAGAATGGTCGATTCCAGCCCAACCGGCGTTGCCCCGTCATCCACCACCAGGCTGATGCGCCCTCCTAAATCAGCAGCAACCGCTTGTGCACTGGTGCCACTGATGCGCCCGGAGGTGTTGGCGCTGGGTGCTGCCAGCGGATGGCCAAAGGCTGCAATCAACCGGGCCGCAAAGCCGCGCGGCATCCGCAGGGCAATCGTCGCAAGACCTGCTGTCGCCAATGGGTGAATATTGGCATCAGGCTTTAACGGCACCACCAGTGTCAGCGGTCCCGGCCAGAATGTTTGCGCCAATTTTTGTGACAACGGGTCAAACAAACCAATCCGCATGGCCATATCCATATCGCTGACATGAGCAATCAGCGGATTGAAGCGCGGCCGCCCCTTGGCTTCATAAATACGCGCAATCGCCGTGCCATTGGTGGCGTCGCCGGCAAGGCCGTAAACCGTCTCCGTGGGAACAGCGACAACATCACCCTGTCGCAGCAGGGCCAGGGCCGGCTCAAACGCCTCATATGCAGGCAATATCTGAGCCACCTTCGAGGCGCTCCCTTTGTTTATACGCATAATCTTATCCGAAAAGTCTGCAACTTTTCGGGATCATGCTCTAAATCAGCTGTTGATGCGTGAAAAATCCGCTACCTCGCCGGTGGCCATACGAATACGCGACAAGAGAGCCAGACGGTTGGCGCGAACTGCCATGTCCTCATCATTGACAAGCACCTGCTCAAAAAATGAATCAACCGGCTCGCGCAAGCGGCTCAATGCGCGCATGGCAGCGGGAAAATCTTCTTTTTCAATGGCGTGGCGCGTCTCTTTCTCAATCTGATTCAGCGCATTCAACAAGGCTTTTTCTGCATCATCGCGCAAAAGAGCCGTGTCCACAGCATCCGAAATTGCCGTGCCCTTCTTTTCCTCCGCCGCCAGAATATTGACAGCACGTTTGGCGCCTGCCAGCAGGTTTTGACCATCTTCGCTATCGAGAAAAACGCCCAGCGCCTCAACCCGGCGCAGAATGGCCAGCAGATCATCAGCTTGCGGTGTAATGATCGATTCAATCAGATCATGACGCACCCCCTTGTCCTTCAAATAAACCTTCAGGCGGTCATGGAAGAAGGACAACAGGTCTGAAGAAGCCCATTTGGCCAGCGAAAGCGCAATCTGGTTTTCAACAATGATGCGGATGACGCCCAATGCCGCACGGCGCAGCGCAAAGGGGTCTTTGGAGCCGGTCGGCTTTTCATCAATAGCCCAGAAACCCGCCAGAGTGTCGAGCTTGTCGGCCAGCGCCACAGCAATCGAAACCGGGTCAACCGGCACCCGGTCTGTTGGCCCCTGTGGCTTGTAATGCTCTTCAATTGCGGCCGCAACGGCAGGCTCTTCGCCCTGCAACAGCGCATATTTGTGGCCCATTGCGCCTTGCAGTTCAGGAAATTCTCCCACCACTTCGGTCTGAAGGTCCGCCTTGGCCAACAGGGCCGCGCGCGCCGCCCATTCAGGATCGGCCTTGACCAGCGAGGCAATCTCGCGCGCCAGCTTTACGATGCGCTCCACCCGCGCCCCTTGTGTACCAAGTTTGGCATGGAAGGTGACATTCAGATAATCCAGACGCGCCATACGCTGATCAAGCGGCTTTTTCAGTTCCAGCCCCAATCTTTGCGCAGACGCTTCCAGCAAGGCAAGATCAGGCACATCGGCCTGATCGGTTTTCCAGAAATGCACGGCATCGGAAAGACGGGCGCGCACCACCTTGCCATTGCCAAGGGAAATTTCCCTGCCGCCGTCTTTTGCCTCAATATTGGAAACCAGCACAAAATGATTGGCCAGCGCTTTTACCTGCCCTTGCGGGCGGGCAACAAAGCATTTTTGGTTGGCGCGAATGGTCAGACGGATAATTTCTGGTGGAATTTCCAGAAACTCCTCTTCAAATTCCCCCAGCAGCACCACCGGCCATTCGACAAGACCGGCAACCTCCTCTAGCAGGCCCTCATCTTCGATCAGATCAAGGCTATTGGCAAAAGCCAGGTTTTTGGCATCCGTCAAAATAATCTGTTTGCGCCGGTCCGCATCAAGAACAACCCTTGCGGCCTCAAGCGAGGCGACATAATCTTCAAAGCGCTTGACGGTGATGGGTTGCGGCGCATGGAAACGGTGCCCATAGGTCACATTGCCGGAGCGTATGCCTTCAACCTCAAAATCCACCACTTCCGGTTCCGCCGTTTCCGGCCCGAATGTGCACAGGATCGACTGCAAGGGCCGCACCCAGTGCAGCGCCTCACCGCCACGCCCGTCAACGCCACCATAGCTCCTGCCTCTGGGGCCGGAAGCCGCACCCCAGCGCATTGATTTCGGCCATGGGAAGGACCGGATAATGCCCGGCATCAGGTCCGCAATAATATCTTCTGCGGCCCGGCCCGGCTTGACGATATGGGCGACATAAAAATCACCCTTTTTCGGGTCGCTATGGATATGCGCCTCTTCCACCGAGGCAAGTCCTGCCGAGCGCAAAAAGCCCTGAATGGCGGCGTCTGGTGCTTTTACAGAAGGCCCTTTGCGTTCTTCGCGCACATCACGCGAGCGGGCGCTCAACCCACGTATATCCAGCGCCAGCCGCCGCGGTGTCCAGTAGCTGCGCGCCGCCTCATAGGTCAGGCCAGCCTCAACCAGCCCGTCTGTGACCAGCTTTTTCAAGCTCTCGGCAGCTTTGCGCTGCATGGAGGCCGGGATTTCTTCACAACGAAGTTCAAGCAGAAGATCAGGCATCATGCAGTCTCCTGCGCAGGCTGGAAGCCGCCGGCTTCTGTTTGAAGAAAGGCTTCCCCACAAGCTTTGGCAAGGTCGCGCACGCGCAAAATATAGCTCTGGCGCTCGGTCACGGAAATGACCCCGCGCGCATCGAGCAGATTGAAGGCATGGCTGGCCTTGATGCATTGGTCATAGGCTGGAAAGACCATGCGATGCGGCTCATTGGCAGGACGATCGGCACCTGCCGCCAGCAGCGCCAGACATTCCTTTTCCGCATCAATGAAATGCTGATGCAAAATCGCGGTATCGGCATGTTCAAAATTATAACGGGAATATTCCTGCTCGGCCTGCAGGAAAACATCGCCATAGGTGACTTTTTCTTCACCCTCGCGGCCATTGAAATTCAGGTCATAGACATTGTCGACGCCCTGCACATACATAGCCAGCCGCTCAAGCCCATAGGTCAGTTCACCAGCCACCGGCGCACATTCAATGCCGCACACCTGCTGGAAATAGGTAAATTGCGAGACCTCCATGCCATCGCACCAGCATTCCCAGCCAAGCCCCCATGCGCCCAGCGTCGGGCTTTCCCAGTCATCCTCGACAAAGCGGATATCATGCAGCAACGGGTCAATGCCGATGGCGTCGAGCGAGCCCAGATAAAGCGCCTGCAAATCGGGCGGGCTGGGCTTTAAAATCACCTGATACTGGTAATAATGCTGCAGCCGGTTCGGATTTTCACCATAGCGGCCATCCTTGGGGCGGCGCGAGGGCTGCACATAGGCAGCATTCCACGCCTTTGGCCCCAATGCGCGCAATGTTGTGGCCGGGTGAAACGTGCCTGCCCCCACTTCCATGTCATAGGGCTGCAAAACAGCACAGCCGTAATTTGCCCAATAATTGTGAAGGGTCAGGATCAGCCCCTGAAATGAGCGGCTGGGGTGCATATGGGCGGGAAGTTCGGCGTTCACGAGA
The DNA here is from genome assembly GCF_042656785.1 of Aquamicrobium segne. Lineage (NCBI taxonomy): Bacteria > Pseudomonadati > Pseudomonadota > Alphaproteobacteria > Hyphomicrobiales > Phyllobacteriaceae > Aquamicrobium > Aquamicrobium segne. The sequence continues at coordinate 254,408 of NZ_JBHSLL010000012.1, read as the reverse complement.
AAACGACCTCGATCTTGATGCGGCAAGGGAAGATGCTGCCATCCCTAGAGCATTTCTTGTTTCTTTGGAAGAAGACGAAATGCTCCAAGCTCTTGTTTTAGCCGCATTGTGCTTGCGTCAGATGGTACCATCTGTGCTCACAAAATGCTCTGGAACTAAGAAAAGAGCACGGCTTTTCCCGTGCTCTTGGAGCGTCAATCAGCCCTTTGGCTCGGGCTGTTTTGGCTTTGGTACATCCTGCGCTGTTGCCGGCTCGATTGTCGGCAGGCCTTCCTGCAGCTTTTTTTCCACCTGCTCCAGCACATCCGGCTCTGGATCCAGATCGCGGACATAGCTCCACTGGAAGGTCGCTTCCAGTCTGCGGCCTACCCGCCAATAGGCATCGCCCAGATGATCATTGAGAACCGGATCTTCGGGGCGCAGGGAAACAGCCCGCTCAAGCTCGCTGACCGCATCCTCAAAACGGTTGAGCTTGTAATAGGCCCAGCCCAGCGAATCGATAATATAGCCATCGCTGGGGCGCAGTTCTGCGGCGCGCTCGATCATCTCCAGCGCCTCTTCAAGGTTCATGTTCATGTCCACCCAGGAATACCCCAGATAGTTCATGACCTGTGGCTGCTCAGGATTAAGTTCCAGCGCCTTGCGGAAATTGGGTTCAGCCGCGCTCCATTCCTTGAGCCGCTCATGGGCAATGCCGCGCTGGTAAAAAACATTCCAGTCGGCAGGCTCAGGCGTCTTGAGGCGTTTTACAGCGCGATCATAAAGATCGGCAGAAGCACGCCAGTTTTCCTGTGAGCCATAAACACCGCCAAGCGCCAGATAGCCGCGCATTTCATCGGGCTGGGCTTCAACCAGTGCGCTTAGATGTTCAATCGCCTCGTCCTTCCGGTCAAGATCGGCAAGGTTCAACCCAAGCTGCAATTCGGCAACCTGCTTGTATGCAGAAGTGTCGGAAATGCGCTTGTAATAGGAAATGGCGCGCGCACTGTCACGCATCTGTTCAGCCACACCAGCAAGCTGCATCAAGACAATATCGCTATCGGGCCTGAGCGCCAGTGCATATTCCAGATAAAGCCGCACGAAAGGCTCGCCGCCGCCACGATTCAGTGCCGTTGCCAGATTAACGAGGATTTCCGCAGCGCCATCGGCAGGGCCGGCCACCATCGGCGCAATATCCTCACCCGTGGCGATACTGTCACGCAAAGCTTCAATCTCGACGCGCCCGGTCACAAATTCCTCGGAACGCTCAAGCACCGACAGTGCTTCTTCCTGCTTGCCATTGCGGTTTAAAAAGCGGGCATAGGCCTCGGCATTGCGCAGCCAGGTTTCGGGCGCTGCCCCTCCTGCCGAGGTGTTTTCAAGCGTAGCGCGATAGGCTTTGTCGGCCGCCTCTTTCTGCCCCGCAACATCGGCAATCAGCGCGCGATGGTAGGATCTGAACAGATCAAACCATTCCGGCCCCTTCAACCCGGCAATATAGGAAATGGCGTCCTCATCATGGCCAGAGCCCAACTGCGCCCAGCCGGTCATGACCCCGCTGATGAGCCGGTCAAGATCAGCCTGCAAGGACAGTTTCAGCCAATATTCAGCTTTCGGATAATCCTTCTTGCGAAAAGTATCGACCGCCAGCGCCAGACGCGAAAAACGCTCAATATCGGGCACTTCCTTGAGTTTGTCGGCATAGGGCAACGCTTCATCAAAACGCCCCTGGGCAATCAATGTCAGCATCAGGCTTTGCTGCAATGGCACATCATCGGGGGCAAATGCCAGCGCCTGCTTGTAATAGGTGATGGCATTATCAAGGTCATTGTCGCCCTCGGCCACCCGCGCAGCCAGAAAGGCGCCGGAAAAAGAGGTAACCCCGACAGGTTTGGCCGTTTCCCTGGCCATCACGACCGGGCCGCACAGGGCAATTGCCGTTGCCACGGTCAGCCCGGCGAGCCAGCGCCCCGGAAGCCAACGAATAGGTTGATGCGGCATCATGATCCTTTCAGCCGGGAACCTTTAAAACGCTCTGACAGAACCCGTCTTGTTTTATCCTATAGGCGAAGAGGATGGCCTTTTTAGGATCATGCTTCAATCCACATCCCGGTCTATCCATCGCCAAGCCTGCCATATTTGACCACAGAGCTTATTTTTTCCTCAACAGGAAAACGATAAACAGGAATGGAAAAAATCAGACCACCCGGCTGATGCAGAAATCGATGACATCAATCAATGCCGCTTTTTGTGGTGTGGCAGGCAGCGGCGCCAGTGCATCGCGCGCAATCTCACCAAAATGGCGGGCACGGCCAATTGTATCGGAAATGGCTGAATGGCGAGCCAGAAGGCCAATCCCCTTTTCAAGGGCGCCATCATCGGTTTCATTGTCCTCGATGGCCTTTTTCCAGAAGGCGCGCTCTTCATCAGTGCCACGGCGGTAGGCAAGAATCACCGGCAGCGTAACCTTGCCTTCGCGAAAATCATCACCGACATTCTTGCCCAGATCACTGCTTGACCCGCTATAATCCAGCGCATCGTCAATCAACTGGAAGGCAAGACCCAGATTCATGCCATAAGAGCGCAAGGCGGCACGGTCGGTTCCAGAGGCATTGGCAACAATCGGCCCGACTTCAGCCGCTGCCGAAAACAGCGCTGCCGTTTTGGCCTTGATGACGGCAAAATGCTCGTCTTCCGTGGTCTCCAGATTTTTGGCAGCCGCCAATTGCATGACTTCGCCCTCGGCAATGATGGCAGCCGCACTTGATAAAACATCCAGCGCCTCCAGCGAGCCGACTTCAACCATCATGCGAAACGCCTGTCCAAGCAGAAAATCACCGACCAGAACGCTGGCCTGATTGCCCCAGATCATGCGCGCCGTTTTCCGGCCGCGCCGCATGCCGCTTTCATCGACGACATCATCATGCAGCAAGGTTGCGGTATGCATGAACTCGACAGCGGTGGCGAGTTTGACATGGCCATCACCCTCATAGCCAAACATTTGCGCTGCTGCGAGCGTCAGCATCGGACGCAAACGCTTGCCGCCAGAAGAGATCAGATGGTTGGCGACCTCGGGAATCATCGCGACATCCGAACCGGCCTTTGACAGGATCAACTCATTGACCCGCCCCATATCGGCAGTTGTGAGCAAAACCAGTTCCTGAATGGAAGCGACTTTACGCTTGCCGTCTTCGAGATTGACCACAATACCCAACAAACAACTCCTGACTTCCGGCCCGTAACCCGGCGGCTGATAGCAGATTTTAGAAAGTTGCACACCCTGCGGCAAGAGGCGATTTGGCGCGGCCAAAGCGCTCTTTCTCATCATAATTTATGATAAATGGCAAAACACGCTGGAAAAGCCGTGCATGCAAACTATACCGATCACAGACAGGCAAGATCAACGGTAGTGACTAAAACATGTCTCGTTCCATCACATTGCGCAGCCGCGCTCTGTTTTCACGACTGGCAAAATCCCTGTCCACCATAGGCCTGTTAACAGGAACGCTGTTTTTTGCCGCCTCCTTCACGCCCTCACTCATTCCGCGCACATGGCTTTTGCAAGGTGCACTGGCAGGCCTTGCCTTTGGCTGCGGCTATCTGACGGGCGTGCTCAGCGTCTGGCTGTGGAGCTATCTGGAACTGCCAGCACTCAAGGGCAAGGCATCACGGCGCGTCAAGCAGTTTGCTGCCCTCATTTGCACCGCCATTGCCCTGATCTTTTTATGGCAGGCGGCTGAATGGCAAAATTCCATCCGCATATTGGTCGGGATGGAGCCGGAAAACAGCGTCTATCCGTTCCGGGTCGGGCTGATCGCCATTCTCACCTTCGCCATATTGCTTGGCGTCAGCCGGTTGTTTCGCCTCACGCTTGATTTTATCGATGGCCGTTTGCAGGGGTTTTTACCGCGTCGCATTGCTGCGGTTTCAGGTGTAACAGTTGCCACCATCATTTTTTTCAGCCTCGCCAATGGCGTGCTGTTTCGCTATGCGGTCTATGTTGCCGACAGTTCGTTTCGGGCCGCCGATGAACTGATTGAACCCGACACCCCCCAACCGCAAGATCCGCTCAAGACCGGCAGTTCGGCTTCTCTGCTCGATTGGGACAGTATTGGCCGACGCGGCCGTCAATATGTTGCAACCGCCCCCACAAAAGAGCAGATTTCCGCCTTTCTCGGTCGTCAGGCCATGGAGCCTTTGCGTGTCTATGTGGGGTTGCGCTCGGCAAAGACACCAGAGGAGCGGGCACAACTGGCGCTTGAAGAACTCAAACGCATCGGCGCCTTCGAGCGTTCGATTCTCGTTCTCATCACCCCCACCGGCACCGGCTGGATCGATCCACAAGCCATTGATACGCTGGACTATCTCCATGGCGGCGATGTTGCGACTGTCGCCATCCAGTATTCCTATCTGGCAAGCTGGCTGGCGCTGCTGGTCGAGCCTGAATATGGCGGCGAGGTTTCGCGGGCCATGTTTGCCGAAATCTATGGCTACTGGTCCAGCCTGCCCAGGGAAAGCCGGCCAAAACTTTATCTTTATGGCTTGAGCCTTGGTGCGCTCAATTCCCAGCGCTCCAATGAATTGTTTGAAATCCTCGACAACCCCTATCAGGGCGCATTGTGGGTCGGGCCGCCCTATTCCAGCCATTTGTGGCATTCCATCACCCAACGCCGCAATCCCGGCTCGCCGGTGTGGCTGCCGCGCTTTCGCGACGGCTCTTATGTGCGCTTTACCCATCAGGAAAACGCCCTCGACATTCCCGGTGCGCATTGGGGGCCGCTGCGGGTGGTCTATCTGCAATATGCCAGCGATGCAGTGGTGTTTTTTGATCCGCTCTCGGTCTATCGTCAGCCCGAATGGATGAACCAGCCACGCGGCCCTGACGTGTCGCCCCAGATGCGCTGGTATCCGATCGTCAGCTTCCTGCAATTGCTGGTCGACATGATGACTGCAACCACCACGCCAATGGGCCATGGCCATGTTTATGCCCCACAACATTATATAGATGCGTGGATTGCGGTCACGGATGTGCAGGGCTGGTCCCGGTCAGAAATCGATCGGCTGAAAGCGCATTTTGCTGTTTTGATGGAAGAGCCATGATTGAACTTGTGCGCACCAATGATGCCGTCATCATCTCATTCGTTGAAGCCTTGATGCGTGACGCCAATATTGCCTGCATGGTCGCCGACCAGAATATGAGCGTCATGGATGGTTCACTTGGCATTTTGCCACGTCGCATCCTTGTAGAGGCCAAACAGGTCGAAACAGCGCGCAAGATCTTGACCGATGCGGGTATCGCCAGCGAGATTTTTGCGAAATAATGGCCAGCACCATTTCTCAGGAGCAAACACTGGACGCCTTTCACCGCGGGCGTTTCTTTCTGGTCCAGCCCGCCAAAGGCGGCCATCGGGCAGGCATGGACGCCATGATGCTGGCTGCCAGCCTGCCTTCCGGTTTTAGCGGAAAACTGGCTGACTTTGGTGCAGGTGCAGGGGCTGCCGGGCTTGCGGTCCTGTCACGCTGTGCACAGGCCAGTGCACTTTTGGTCGAGCGCTCTCCTGAAATGGCAGAATTTGCCCGCGCCACCCTTGCCCATCCCGGCAATGCACATTTTGGCGCCCGCGCGCAGGTTCTGGAAGCCGATGTCAGTTTAAGCGGTAAAGCACGCCACGAATCTGGCCTTGCCGACAATCATTTTGACCATGTGATCATGAACCCGCCCTTCAATGCGCAGAAAGACCGGGCAACGCCGGATGAATTAAAACGGCAGGCGCATGTGATGGATGATGATCTGTTTGAAAGCTGGCTGCGCAGTGCGGCTGCCGTCACCCGCCCGGGCGGTGGCCTTTCCATCATTGCCCGCCCGCAATCGCTGCGCACCATTTTGAATGCAGCAGACAAGCGCTTCGGCACCATGGAACTGATTGCCATTCACCCGCGCCCTGACACAGCCGCAATCCGCATCATCTTGCGGGGTTTACGCGGCGCGCGCGGCAGACTGACAATCCGCCCACCGCTGATCCTGCACGACAAGGACAGCCACCATTTAAGCACACAGGCCGACCATATCTGCAATGGAAGCGCCTCACTTTTTGGTGATTAAATACTTGCCTTGGCAACCCCATCACCTACATGTCGCGCAGATGACCCGGAGTCTCAAGAATTTGAAAAAGCTCATCAATCGCCTTCTCCCCAAAGCCTGGCGTTCCAACAGTGTCACCATTCCGGTCATTCGCCTGCATGGAACCATCATGGCAGGCGGCTCCCCGATGCGCCCTGCCCTGTCACTGGCTTCCACCGCCGGATTGATAGAAAAAGCCTTTGCCCTTGACGCACCCGCCATTGCCATTTCCATCAATTCACCGGGCGGATCGCCGGTACAGTCACGACTGATCTACAAGCGCATTCGCGACCTTGCTGTTGAGAAAAACCGAAAAGTTCTGGTGTTTGTGGAAGATGTTGCAGCCTCGGGCGGCTATATGATTGCGCTGGCAGGCGACGAAATCATTGCCGATCCTTCCTCCATTGTCGGCTCGATTGGCGTGGTTTCAGCCTCTTTCGGTTTTCCGGAATTGCTGAAGAAAATCGGCGTTGAGCGCCGTGTCCATACGGCAGGCCAAAACAAGTCTGTGCTTGATCCATTCAAGGCGGAAAAGCCGGAAGATGTCGAGCGGCTGAAAAGCCTGCAACTTGAAATCCACGACACATTCATCGACATGGTCAAAGAGCGGCGCGGTGCGCGGCTTAAAGATGATCCAGACCTGTTTACCGGCCTGTTCTGGACCGGCAAGACGGGTGTGGAACTGGGCCTTGTCGACAGGCTTGGCGACATGCGCACAATCTTGAAAGAGCGCTATGGCGCCAAGACCCGGATGAAGCTGATCAGCGCCCCGCGCGGGCTGCTGTCACGGGTCGGACCATTCGGTTCACGCGCCAATGTAACTCCCGACCTGGCTTCTGCCGCTGTTGAATCTATTCTGGATGCGGCACAGGAACGCGCCCTCTGGTCTCGCTTCGGCCTTTAAAAAACCAGATGCAGGCGCTACCATGATACAGATCGGCGGTCTGCCTTCACCTTGCGCGCCGCAGGAGAGTTGAGATGCCACAAATCATCTTCTTCATCACCGTGGGTGTCATCGCCTATATTGGCTACCGCACTTTTATCCGGGAAGCCGAGCGGGTCACAGCCCGCATCCGCCGCACCGAAGAACAGCGGGCAACAGGTGCAAACGGCACGCTGGTCAAAGACCCGAAAACGGGTGAGTATCGCGTCGTTCAGGATTAAGCTGCGTGGACACAGTCGTTACGCTTGTTGAGGCAGCGCCTGCCAAGCTCAATCTTGCTTTGCATGTGGTTGGCCGCCGCTTGGACGGCTATCACAAGTTGGAAACGCTTGTCGTCTTTACCGACTATGGTGACCATCTAAGACTGACGCCTGCACCAGCCGACCATTTTTCCATTCATGGCCCTTATGCCCGCGGCCTGCCGGTTGACGCAAAAAATCTTGTCATTGGCGCCCGCGAGAGCTTGCGGCAGATGAGCAAACAAACCAACCTTTTTCCGGTCGCCATCCGGCTTGAAAAAAACCTGCCGATTGCCTCCGGCATTGGTGGCGGCTCAAGCAATGCGGCAGCCATCTTGCGCGCACTGGCCCGCTACTGGCAGATTGATGATAGCAAGATTATTGCCGCCATTGCGTTACAGCTTGGCGCCGATGTTCCCATGTGTCTTGCCGCCCGCCCCTTGCTGGCACAGGGCATAGGTGAGCGTATCAAACCCGTTTGCGGCTTGCCAAAACTGTTTGTCGTGCTGGTCAATCCGGGTGTGGAAATTTCAACCCCGCAGGTGTTTTCAAATCTGGCCAGCCGCCAGAACCCGCCCTTGCAGACATTGCCCGATCCTGTCGATTTTTCATCCCTGCTGGGCTGGCTTGCCGCCAGCCGCAATGATCTGGAAACAGCCGCGCTGGCCATTGCCCCTGTCATTGCGCAAAGTCTTGCAGCCTTGCGCGCCAATAATGCCAGCTTTGTGCGCATGTCCGGTTCAGGGGCCACCTGTTTTGGGCTTTATGAGAGTGAGACGGCAGCCAAGATTGCTGCCCAAACCATCCAGCGCGCCCAGCCGGACTGGTTTGTCACCGCCACCTCGACCACGGAGTAAAAATCATGGCTGTGCAACGTTCCTTCATCCCCGTGCGTATCGCAGTGCTGACCGTTTCCGATTCGCGCAGCCTTGATGAAGACCGCTCCGGCCAGACGCTGGTTGAGCGTATTTTGGAAGCCGGTCATCTGCTTGGCGCACGCGACATTGTCACCGATGACAAGGATCTGATCCGCGACAAGGTGCTGGGCTGGTCAAAAGATGAAAATATCGATGTCATCATCACCACCGGCGGCACGGGCTTTACCGGACGCGACGTAACGCCCGATGCGCTGGAGCCGATCTTTGAAAAGCGCATGGATGGCTTTTCGGCCCTCTTCCAGCGTCTTTCCTACGACAAGATCGGCACATCCACGATACAAAGCCGTGCCACGGGCGGTGTCGTCAATGCCACTTTTGTCTTTGTGCTGCCAGGCTCCCCCGGTGCCTGCCGCGATGCCTGGGATGGCATTTTAAAACATCAGCTGGATTACCGGCACATGCCCTGCAATTTCGTGGAAATCATGCCGCGGCTCGACGAGCATCTGCGCCGCAGCAAAAGCTGATCTTTTGGCTCCAGGCTATTACTTGTACGCATAATCTTGTCCAAAAAGTCTGCAACTTTTTGGGATTATGCTTTATGGCTTGCGAAAGCCGGTCGGGGTGCCGTAAAGATAGCCAATGCGGGCAATTGCTTCTGCCAACCCCTCACGCGCAACCGTCATGGTATGGCCATTGGCGTGAATCATGTCTTTTGCATTGCTCATGATGGCGACATGGCCTTTCCAGAAGACCAGATCGCCGCGCTTTAACTTCGCATAATCGGCACCGGGATCAAACATCTCACCAAGCCCTGCGGCCTGCATATCAGAATCACGCAACACATTGTGTCCGCTCATGCGCATGGCAAGCTGCACCAGACCGGAACAATCAATGCCAAAACCCGACATGCCGCCCCACAGATAGGGCGTGCCTAGCAGTGTTTCAGCCACCGCCACATAATCGGGCGCAACTTCATCTATTGGCGTCAGATGGCGGGCAATGACAGCGCTGCCATCCGCCAGCAGCGCATAGTCGGTGCCGCGTGTTTGAGCGGCCCCCACAATTGTGAGCGCAGAGCCAAGCGACAAACACCCCGCACGTGGAAAGCGCAGATCCGGGCCGGGATAGAGGAAGGTGCGCGGCACACAAACAAGGTGGGTCTGTTGCGCATCATCAGACCCAAGCTCGGCTTCACGCACATAGCCGACATAGCAATCACGTTTGGCCTGCACCCAGGCAAAGCCTTCTTTGCGCTCAAAAACCAGCACATCATCGCCAAACAGAAATTGTGTGTTGATGCCCGCATCCTCGCGTGGCGCGCTGCGCACATCGGCTACCGCCACAGAAATCCGCGCTGGCTGGCCGGCAACAAAACGCTGTGCTTCCACCTGACCTTCAAGCCGGATATCGGCAAGATCGGCACGAAAAGCATGAAGACGGGGATCTCGTGACGTCACGGGCGCACACTTTCAGGTTGGAAGATCAAGGGCCTTGCCCACAATAGCATCCCCAAAACGTTCAACATAGAGCGCACCTTCCACCGTGCGCCGGATCAGCACATTGCGCCGGTCCTGTTCATCGCGATGGCGTGACACCAGTTTCATTGCCCCCATCCTGTCCAGCGCACGGGTGATCACCGGCTTGGTGACATTCAGCTTTTGCGCCAGCCCGCGCACCGTATGGGGCGGGGCCTCCAGATAGATGGTAAACAAGATTGCCATCTGGCGCATGGTCAGGTCCGGTGCCTCATCGTGCACTTCATGCAGGCACACTTCCTGCCAGAGCCGCAAGGCCTGTATCGGGCGCATGGTTACAGTCATGCCCCCGATTTAGACGATAATCGTTTCGCTTCCGTTTCAGTTTTGGGAGCCAAAGCGTTTGGCAATCACCTTTTCCAGCGCACGGATGCCTTGCGCCTCTCCTCCTACCGGCCCATGCGGCCGCTCAGCCGGGTTCCAGGCATAAATATCAAAATGCACCCATGCCGGTGTGTTTTCGACAAAGCGCTTCAAAAACAGCGCCGCTGTAATCGAACCGGCAAAACCGTCCGCATTGACATTGTTCAGGTCAGCCACTTTAGAAGCCATTTTTGCATCATAAGGCTGCCAGAGCGGCAAGCGCCATAGCGGGTCTTCAACCGCGACAGAAGCGGCGGCAATATCTGTGGCCAGCCCCTCATCATCGGTATAAAAAGGCGGCAGATCCGGCCCGAGCGCCACGCGCGCCGCCCCCGTCAAGGTGGCCATATCAATCAAAAGCTCCGGCTTTTCCTCATCGGCCAGCGCCAGCGCATCGGCCAGCACCAGACGCCCTTCCGCATCCGTATTGCCGATTTCAACCGTCAGCCCCTTGCGGCTGGGCAAAATGTCACCGGGGCGGAACGCATTGCCGGAAATGGCGTTTTCAACCGCCGGAATGAGCACCCGCAGCCGCACATTCAACCCGCTTGCCATAATGATCGAGGCAAGGCCCAACACATTGGCAGCCCCACCCATATCTTTTTTCATCAGCAACATGCCCGCAGCAGGCTTGATGTCGAGCCCGCCAGTGTCGAAACACACACCCTTGCCGACCAGCGTTATTTTTGGTGCATCAAGCGCCCCCCAGCGCAAATCAATGAGGCGCGGCGCCTGTTCTGCGGCACGGCCAACGGCATGGATCAACGGAAAATTGGCTGACAGAAGATCATCACCTGCTGTCACTGCGACATCCGCGCCATGTTTTTTGGCCATGCTGCGCACGGCCTGTTCCAGCGCATCCGGCCCCATGTCATTGGCGGGTGTATTGGCAAGATCACGGGCCAGAAAAACACCGTCACCAAGCCGCATCAAGCGGCTGGCATCGACCGTTTCAGGCAGAGCCAGCCTGAGCGGGCGACCCGGCTTCTTGCCATAACGGGTAAACACATAGCTGCCCAGAACAATTCCCAGCGCTGCCAGTTCGGGGTCTTTCAATTCGCCTTCCAGCCGCCAGTCCCCTTTGGGCAGAAAACGTGCAAGACTGCCCAGCGCCAGCATCCCGCCGGTTCCGTCGCCAAGGCCAAACAGCGCACCACCGATTTTCCCGCCCTCACCCGGAAAAACCAGAATTTTGCCAGCCTCTCCGGTAAAATCATTGGCTTTTGCCCAATCTTGCGCCACTTGAGGCAAACCGGCATTTTCCAGCCCGTTTTTACGCATCAGGTAAACAGGAAGCGCACCGGCAAGACCGTTTGCGACGAATTCTACAGCCATCATCTGTCTCCAAGGGTTCAATCGGCTCACTTTACCGTTATGTTAGGCTTTCCATGATCCTGATTTTTTCAAAATGCAACGCAAGGCAAGCCAGACAGTGACGGCCTCCATAACAGAATTTTTTCAATCCTACCCCTGGCTGTTGACGCTGGCAGCATTGCTTGGCCTCATGCTGGCGGCCCTGTTCGCCAATTTCGTCGTCAAATCCATCCTGTTGAAAATCCTCGACCGCATCGTCGCCAAAACAGCCTTCGGGCGTGACGAGGAACTGCGCCGTCATGGCCTTGTCGAGCGAATGGCCAATATCGTGCCGGCGCAGGTGATTGCAAGCGGCATCACGCTTGTGCCCGACCTGCCAGCTTCCGTGACGGCAGTCATCACCAATGTCGCCCTTGCCGTCATCGTTCTCATGGTGGCGATGGTCATCAGCGCCGCGCTTAATATTGTCGACACGCTTTATCACCGCCGGTCGGATGCCCGCATCAAGCCCATCAAGGGCTATATTCAGGTGCTCAAGATCGCAGTCTATGTCATTGCCGCCCTTTTGATGATCGCCACCCTGGTTGATCGCTCACCGCTAATCCTGCTTTCAGGGCTTGGGGCCATGGCGGCGGTGCTTATTCTGGTCTTTCAGGATACGCTGTTGTCTCTGGTTGCCGGAATTCAGATTTCCTCCACCGGCATGGTACGGGTCGGCGACTGGATCGAAATGCCGAGCCTGAACGCCAATGGCGATGTCATCGAAATTGCCTTGCATACGGTGCAGGTGCGCAATTTTGACAAGACCATCACCACCATCCCGATCCGCAAACTGGTGACCGATTCCTTCAAGAACTGGCGCGGAATGCAGGAATCAGGCGGACGCCGCATCAAGCGTTCCATCTGCCTCGACCAGAACAGCATCGGCTTTCTTGGCCCGGAAGATTTGCGCAAGCTGGAACGTTTTGGCCTGCTTGAAACCTATCTGACGCAGAAACAGGCAGAAATTTCCCAATGGAACGAGAAGCTGGGACCCCGTGCGCAAATTGCCGCCAACACCCGCCGCATCACCAATATCGGCACGTTTCGCGCTTATGTAGACACTTATCTGCGCAATCATCCGGGCGTGCACAAGGCCATGACGATCATGGTGCGCCAGCTTGAGCCAGGACCGGAAGGGCTGCCGCTTGAAATCTACTGCTTTACCAACACCACGGTCTGGACCTCTTATGAAGGCATTCAGGCCGATATTTTCGACCATCTGTTTGCCATTCTGCCGGAATTCAACTTGCGTGTTTTCCAAAACCCGAGCGGTGCCGATCTCAGCACATGGGCCTTGGGAAACTTACCTGACAAAGTTGCTTTTGCCGGAAATTAACCCGCTGTTATTGTTAATTCCATGCCACTTAATGAATTGATATGATTGGATTAAAAACCAATGAGCACCCGCACCTTGGCGCTAAACTGGGCCATTGTTATCATTGAATAATCCAGCGTGACCCCCGCACCTTTTCCGCCTCTCCATCCAGTCACAGAGCGCCACATCAGGCTTTGTCGGCGGGATGGCTTAATACAAAAATATGCAATTTCCTACTTGCAATGTCGTAAAAAGTGTCGTAGTTTTTTATTCATGAGGACGGCACAGGCCGCCTCGGACCTGAACAAGGAGAAAGACCATGCAATATTTCCTGATCAAAGATGGCGTTGGCGACAAAAGAGATTTCGGCAACCCTGCAACTGCCGCCTCTTATGCGCGCCGCGTTATTCGTGCTCGCAAGGATCAGATCGTCGTCGCCAGAAACGTCAACAACATTGCTGACTGCTACTGGATGAATATCAACGACGAAGAATATTTCCGCGAAATCCTCGGCGCAGAAGGCGTCATTCTGGGCAAAACAGTATCTGCTGCCACTATTTCAGATTACAAGAAAGATCAGAAGTCTGCACGTCAGGCCGAGAACAATGCACGGGCCTTGAAAAATGCCGGCGAAAACGCTCGTCGTGTTAGCCATCCGAAATTCGGCGAAGGCACTGTACTAAAAGAAGGTGATCGCGCTCTTACAGTTCTTTTCGACAAGATGAAAAAGCCTGTCAACATTCTTGCTACGGCTGTTGAGACCACCTGAAAGACAAGGCCTCTCATAGCCATATGGGCGGCCAATGGAAAAGCCCGAGCGCAATAAAGGCGATAACCACATGAACACTGCTGAATTTCAAGCCGTCGCTATTGCGATTCTCGGGACATCAATCGGCTGGCAATCAAAGATTGCCCGCCTGCTGCCTACCCGCGACGGGAAGCATGTAACTGTGCGACAGGTCCAGCGATGGATTGCTGCTGACTTCATTCCTGAATGGGCAGAAAAAGAACTGGCTCAACTTATGGGCGGAACTGAGCGATCCCCATTCCCGCGCGATGAATGGCTGATTGGTGACGCGCTTGGTGCAGATGGCAAGGTGCGCGAATACATCATGCACATGCAGCCACCGCGCTTTATCGCTCGTGTTGTTGAGTGCGATGACGATGGCAATCCGCTGCCAGAGCATGAGCCAGCCGACATTCTGAGCGGCACAGTTTATGCAGCGAACGAAACAACTGTGCTGTGTGAAATGCTGTGGCTGGATGAGCCAAGAGCCGGTGAGATCGTGCAGCTATTGGAAGCTGCGGCAGATGCTTTGGAAGAAATGGCAGACGCCGGATAACCCGACCATATTGCGCAAGAGCGGAAGATGGTCACGATGGCGACCCCTTAACTGCCATCCAAATCGCCCCAATGACACCAGCAGTCAGGATGCCCACAGCCGTGATGAGGCCCTGCCGCTTCACGGTTGAGACACTTTCCCGCCACGCCCGTAAGTGAGCCATGTCTTTTTGCACCTCAATAGGGCTGTCAGCCGGGATGCCAATGCTGGTCAGCGTTTCCTTGACCGCATCCGCCACAATCTTTCGCACTTCAGCTTCATTCATTCCCAGCACCCCTGCCTTGCCCCGAATTGATTATGAGACGCTACGCCCTCGCCAGTTACACGCAGGTCAGAGTCACCCGCCAGTTTTACGGCTCCGGCCGCCGTCACCGGCACGCGCCGCCAGCCGTCACAGACCGAGGCCGGCGCACTCGTCTGGCATCCCGCCAAGAGCGCGACACAGGCGAGCATCATCCATACCTTTGATCTGGTCATCGACCTTGTTCCTTTCGCGCAGCACGTCGATTGATCTGGAAAGAACGGCAGTGCGCTCGGACGCAGCACCGGCCCGGTAGCCATGAACCCACGCAAGGCCAAGAAGCATGAGCGCGACCGCAATGCTCCCAAGCACCCGCCCAAGCGGCGACAGGAGGAAACTCACGCCAGTTCCTCACGTATCTTGCGAATGGAAGCTGCCAGCCTCGGGCCCAGGAACGTCAGGATCAGCAGGCCGACAATCGCAACAGCACCGAATGCCGCAATGTCAGCAAGCTGGCTGTCACGAAACCATGCGATCGCAGCGCCAACGCCACCGAAGCCAGTTGTCAGCCAGCCCCACAGGCCGGTTTCTTTCTTGACCTTGGCCTCAACCGTTTCAGGCACCACAGGCTTTTCGACCGGCACAGGCACCTCAACCTCGATCTTCGGCTGTCCTGCCTCATGTCTGGTTCTTACTGCAGACAGTGCAGCCGTCACCTGCATGACAGATACAGATGCACGCTGTCCGCTGTAAAAGCCTTTACCCTGAGATGTCGGCAGGCTGGCCCATTCACGCGCCAGATTGTTGAGCAAGGTTTCGAGAGACAGCCGACCGGCAAGCCATTTGTCGATACCTCGCCCACCAAGCAGATAGCAGGCCATGCGGTCCTGCATGTCACGGTCAAACAGAGCGGTCGCCGGGATGCTGAGCGCCTGCTGGATGGCGCGCCGCGTGGTGCGCACGATCTGGTAGCGACCGCAGGCGGACGACTTCCATTTGTTTTTGGGATGCGCCAGCATGCGGCCCTGAAGCTCGTCCAACTGTTTGAGCGTCATCTTGACCAGATCGACTGGCCCACCTGTGTAAGCACCGTAAGCCAGCGTCTCGTTATAGCCACGAGCTTTATCAGTTCCTTCCGAAAGGCCGATCAAATCAAGCAGCGGACGATATACGTAATAGCGATCGCCCGCACCGGTTGGCACGTTCGTCATGTCAGTTCCTTTCAGATTATCGGATGGTGTGCTTGATCAGCCTGTGGCCTAATGCAACTTGATAATGGTTGCGTTCTGTCAAAGATGCGCTCACAGCGATTGCGCTAAGTAGAAGTTCACCTTATTCAAGTTTTTCAAAGGCTTTGAGTCATTCCAGAATGTGCAATAATGAAGAAGACATCGACATCGAAATGATCGCGAGAACGATTATTGCAAAATATGGCAAGGAAGCTCTTGAGGTCGCCCGTGAGCTTGAGAAAATAACGAGAGCCCCCGAGCAAGCCCGCGCAGTAACGCTAGAAGTCATGCGTTTAATGAAGAATCTGCATCACTGATTTTCTTGGCGTATTAGAATCATTCTTGACTCTACTATAGCTTGCGATAGCTTTTAGCCTTCAAGCTATAGGGGAGGCGAAGATAGCGAAGGAAATTCAGCAGCCCATCAAACGAAATAAAGCCGAAACCGTTGTGGATACGGCAATAATGAAACTATGGGATGTTCGCGACCTTGTTTCAGAGATCGAGGGTCAAGAATATGTAGTTCTTCATATAGAGCTTGCTATTCTCGGTATCACTCGAAAGTGTAAGTGACCTACCATGATTAAGGACCGGCTCTCTCCAAAGCGCCGGTCCTTTTCTTATGCGGCCCTGACAATCTCATTATCGAAATCATCAAGCGTTTTGACAGAGCTAACTGAACAAATTGAGAGTGAGCTAAACTCCAGATATGTTACAACTGCCAGAAGATAGATTAAATTGCATTTTCTTATAATCAGAAATTTGGAGGGCTTATGGACATCCCGTCAATTTTTCAGCGCGCTTATTACACGGCTCCCATTTTAGTTCAGAATGTACTTTTTTCTGCTTTATGCGCCGCTCAGGATAGAAAACGTTACAGTCACCATTACAAAGAAAAGTTCGATTGGCTTCTTGAGACTGAATGGTGGGACAAAGATCGAATCAAAGCCTACCAGATTCAGAAAACCAATGAGATTATTAAGCACGCAAGCCGAAACGTACCGTTCTATAAAGAGCTTTACGGCCTGCATGGAATATCGTCGCGCCAGATTCAGAACCTGACCGAACTTAAAGATTTTCCTATTATTTCTAAAGAGAATGCACGTGCCTCAATGCAGGAAATGTATGCCTTAACAGCATCACGTAAAACGATCACAACTAGGACCAGCGGCACCACAGGCTCGCCTCTCGTTATTAAACACAGCCCTGATTCTTTAGCTTTTCAGTGGGCACTCTGGTGGAGACACCGACACAGATTTGGATGGCAGCGCGGTGAACGTTTCCTCACTGTTGGGGCGCGGGTACCTGTTCATTCGGCACAGGTGGCCCCACCTTATTGGAGAGAAGATATTCTCGCAAACAGAACATATTTAAGTTCTTATCACTTGGGTGAACGACAGTTACCCGCCATCATTAAGATGCTCACACGAAAAAAATTCCCGTTTATAACTGGGTACCCCAGTTCCATCGCACAAATTGCTGCCTTCATGCTCGACAACAACATTTCTTTGCCGGTAGCACCTCGCCTAGTGAGCACAGGGTCTGACGCATTGGATGCAAACTCCAAACGACTCATCTCAGAAGCATTTAAATGCCACGTGACAGATCAGTATGGTATGGCGGAATTCTGTGGTAACCTGTCTAGCTGTCCACAAGGACATTACCATTTGGATTTCGAATGCTGTCACCTTGAAATTGAGAATGGCAGGATGATTTTTACGGGATTTGCAAATCCAGTGATGCCATTCATCCGCTACGATATCGGCGATGCAGCTAAATCCGACTTAATAACCAAGCCATGTACTTGCGGACGCCATAGTCCTTATATTCTAGGTTTTGATGGTAGGTCAGAAGATTATATCACATTGCGCGATGGTCGAAATATAATGGGGTTAAATCAGGTTCTTGAATACGCTGTTGGCGTTCAAGCTATCCAGATTGTACAGAATGATATAGGTAGTATTGATGTCATGATAGTTCCTGCTCACGACTACAATGAAGCAAGCACCAAAAGTGCATTGAGTTTTGAGTTTGAGAAGCGGCTTGGAGTCAACGCAATTGATATCAACTACCATCTAGTTCCAAGTGTTGAAAAGACTCCCTCTGGAAAAATTAAAGCTGTCATTAATAATATTGAAGCTTAATTTTAAATTAAACTACTTATTAGTATTTTTAATGACAATAGATTCACCTATTAATAGGTTCTGCGTCATTATTAATCCGGAGTATTAACTGGCCTTGCATCGTAAGCATTGTAGACTAGCGCAACTCTCTTGCTGCCATCACATCATCGAAATGACCGGTGACCTGATCGTCAGGTCGCACATCGATAATGAGCGCGCCAAGCACTGCAGCCACATCGTCTGGTGTCAGATCAAAATCAGACCACTCAATTTCAGGCAGATTGCCAGAACCTGCCTGATTGAGAATATCAACAAACTCCTGCTTAGCAGATGTGCGGCAGCCATAGTGAGTGGCAGGCTCACTGCCATCAACTGACAACGCTACAGAGAATGTGTTGCCAGGCAGAACGTCATAATCGAGCGCACAAGAAATGCGATTGGCCTGATCCTGCAATTCGGCAGGTACGATCATGACGATTGAAAGGTTCCAGTCGCTCATGATGCTGCTCCCCAGTAAGTCGCCAATCTGTCCTTCTCACTATCGGACAAATCACGGTCAATGTAGAGGATGCCAGCGATTGTCTGCTCACGCATGATGTTTTCAGGCCCGCTGATTGCGACAGCCTCATCAATGGTCATGGTGCCAGAAGCATTCACATATGCGCGTGTGTATGTGCCAGATGGCAGTGTGATATTGAGCGCATCATCGACGCCATCACTTTCCAGATAGCGGACGCCGCCAACGTCGCGAAAGGCAGGACGTGCAGCTGTGGTGGGCTGAGAGGCATGGTTTCCGGTGAGCGCCTTGATGGTCAGGCTGTCAATTTGCAGGTAATCGTCGGGTATCCAGTTGCCAAAAAGATCAATTAAAAATTCAATATTATTGACAGCACTGACAACTATTCCAGATATTTGACCGGACGAAAAATCATAACTCAAATTATTTGCTGCTCCGGTATTTGCTAGTCTAACAAATGTTAACTTATCTATTGAGCCAGACAGTTGACCGTGAACTTGGTAATATTTTCCTGAAATAAGTCCTAAGTTAAATTGGAATCTAGGAAACCCACCCACCGAAGTACCTGTGTTTAGCATACGCTTTGTAGCTTGATCATATGAGCCAACCGTTCCTGCGTAATTGGCTATCGAAGGCACAGGATTGGTCCATAGTTCCGGCTGCCTCTCCAACTCTTGCTCAATCGTCCTGCCGCCCCACAATCGCTGATCCAGCACCATCCCGACTGGCTGGCCGGAAGATGCCACTGGAACAGTGCCTTGAGCGTCTTGGAACAGGGTAGTCTGGTCACTCAAATCTATCAGGCAGCCCTGCGCACCGCTGGTGAACAGAACAGGTGGTGTCCAGACAGGCCACTGTCCGAGTGCCTGATAGCGAAGCGCGTCCTCAAGTGACCAGATGCCCGGCGCTCCTAAAACAGATGGCTCCTGAAACGCAACCGAGCCTGAAAACTGCGCAAGAGATCGCATTACGAAATCTCCTCAAAGCTCGCAGTAGCGTGAAGGTCGGCACCAGAGCCGGTAATCTTGTCACCTTCCTCCAGATTGAATTTATCAAGAGGAACGCTTAGAGAGCCACCTGCTGGAACGATCAGATCACTCACCAGCGCTGCCGTGTGTGCTGGATCATCGTTGACCAGCGAAAGTGTGAGCGGCATCGCAAGCACAGTTGGATTGGCCACGATCAACCCGCCCAGCCGTAGCACTTTTCCAGAAGCCGAATCATTGACAATAATATCAGTTGCCGAAGCGCCAAGCGTGACCGTAACTACCCGGCCAGTGATGGTTTCGGCTTCAATAATATTAGGCGCTGCCATTTCAACCTCCAAAAATCATGGCAAGCGCGATAGCCTTGCCAGGTGTTGCCGCCCCGACCTGATCGGCGGTCACGGCATGCGGGTTGTCTGTGTTTGAGGTGTGAGATGTGAGAGCGCTGACATCGGCTTTATCAGCCAGTGCGAGAGCAACTGCACTAGTGTCAGCCTTGTCACCAAGAGCAAGCGCCAGTGCGGATGGATCAACCGGCCCAAAGCCCGCATCTTTCAGCTTGCCTGAGCCGCCGTCAAAGACAGCCACGTTTCCATCATCTGCGCTTTCAGGTGCTTCCGTCGCGCCGACCTGCGCAGCCGTCACGGCATGCGGGTTGTTATGGTCATTCTTATGCGTGGTAAGCAGACCTGCTGTGACCGTGTCGGCGGGGCCTGTCAGATAGGCCGGATCGCTCCAGTCGCCAACTCCGCCATCCCCCATCGTGAAAACAGCAGCGCGCCCCTCACCCGCATCAGAAACGAGAACCACAAAGCCCGCCGCTTCATTGTCATAGGCGTCTCGATCAGCCAGTGCATCGACCTGCACATCCCATGGCCTTACGCCGCCCGAACCGAGCGCTTTCACATAGCGACGGCCCAAATTATCGTGCAGAACTGTATCACCATCGTCAGGCGAGCCATTTGAAAGTTCGAGGCGATAGGTTGCGTCTTTTGACCTGACATAAAGAAATCGTGTCTCTTCAAAGTCATTGTTGCGAACGTCCTGCACCACATCGACATGCGTTGAGACCTGATCTTTTATGTAGGCCCGAACTTCAGCAGACACCCAGTCTGCCTCGGACTTGAAGGCTGTGGATGGTTTGATAATTGGCATTTTATTCGCTCGGGGTTAGACGTTTGATGTTGTAATCAAGCTGCGCTGTTCTTGTGGTAGACGAGCTATTAGAAAAAATACGATCAATTACAAATCTGATGTCGTGAGGCGAAGCATCAGGAACTTCGATATAGTAAAATGCAGACGAGGTGTCCGCAGGTGAAGAGTTGTGCGTAACAGAGAGAATCTGCACGCGGGGTTCGCTTTCATTATCCAAATAGATATTCAGCCTAAAGGTTCTAGTGCCACTGCCAGACGCTACGAGTCTTGCTGAGACTATTTCCACAAGCCAGAAATCGCCCGGGTTGCCAGTCAGCCCATTGGCAGCAGCCAATTCGTAAGTTGATTGGTCAGGAAAATTTACTGTGCCGGTATCACCACCTCGAAGAAAAAACTTGAGTGGCGACGCATCAACCGACGGCACCCACTGACCAGACCGCCATGTATAAAGCTGCTCGCTGTCCCGGCGATAAATCGTGTCGCCTTCAGTCGGAGGCAGAAAGGTCCATACCGAACCTGCCCACCGCGCCACATCATTGACATGGCCGATGAAATCGCCTGTCGGAGCCGTCCCGACAATGTAGCTCGTGCCAATGGTCGGCTCGGTTGCAGGCGGGTCGTTTCGGACATCCTCAACCTTGATGATCGCAAACGGGTCATCCAGCTTGGTCACTGGAATTGACCTGTCTGCAATAGCCCCAATGGGCAGCCCGGAAATCCAGTTTCCAGAACTGTCATAGTGATAGAGGCCGTCCTCATCCTCGACATAGACGATCATGCCAACGAAAGGCTGCCTGAATACCCAGCCACGCGCCGTGTAGGTTGCAACCGTCTTGGCCTGCCCTGACCAGTCATCACCGGATGGTGCTTGTGGAACGATATAAGTATCACCAAAGGTCGGCGTTGCTGGCTGTGCGCTAATCGTTGCGCTGATCGCCGCATCGCGAACAATCACTTCACCTGAGCGGATATAGCGCCGCCCGGATACAACAATGCAGGTAATCCCGCCGTCGTCTGCTGTGGTCGTGTCGGCCTCATCAAAAGCATAAAAGGTCAGGTCACCACCCGGTCCAGCTACTGCAATTGCTGCATAAGGCTGGATCGAGAAATCCTCGCCGGACAGGTCAGGTGTGTCGAACACACCAATCATCGCCTCTGCCAACTTTGATCGGACGGTAGCCGCGGGCCAGTTGGAGTTGAGCGGAAACGCCGCTTCGAGCGCAGTCGTCATGGACAAGCACCTGCAAGTTTCAGATTGTTGGATAAAATCAAGCCGCTTGAGCGGTCAGAACATCTTCATCAATGATAAAATCCTGCTCATCATCAGGATCAAAATCAGTCGCGGTCGGGACATAGCCGACAAAGGACAGCCTGTAGCCACTCATGCGGTCATCCCAGGCTTTCGAGACCAATTCATAAAGCCCGTTCACACGCGCCAGTGGGCCAAGTAAGTGAATGCGATAGACATTGCCGACGCCCCACGACAACGCTTCCAGAGTGGCGCCGCAAGACAGCGTCCGGCCATCACGCGCCCAATTAAGCTGGGCAGAGGCAAGCCGCTGAATGCGCCGATGATCTTCAACAAAGGCCCCACGCAACGAAGTCTCACGCGGCTTGTTGTCTTGCGCGATCAAGTCATCACGACGCAACACAGGCCCGGCCACTTCCTGATATTCACGGTCGGCTGATATGAATGTCGGCTTGACGATATTGACCTGCTCACGTTGGCGCGGCTCAGACGTGTATTCAATGCCCCCGACCAGCATTTCCTGATGAAGTGTTGCCTTTGGCTCTCGTCTGCCACGCACGATAGGATAGACCTTGCCGCGCTCCAAAACGACATGACCGCCCATGGCGATTTTCAGGTTCTCGATCACATCCCAAGGATCGTCTGTGGACTGGACAACCCCATTGACTGTGTGGCGACGGAAGGTGGATCCGTCTTTACTTGCTTCCCAACGATCACACTCATCTGCTGCACGCAGCAGTAGATCCCAATTGAGCCTGTCTGGCGACAGGATCTGTGTATCTGGCCATTTATGTGTCAGATAGCGGCCTAAGCATAAAGCTGCATTGTCTGACCAGACCCATGTGCCCTGATCAGAAAGCGATACACCCGCCTTGCGCAAATCCGGTAGCTTGGCCCCGCGCATACGCACCATAGGCTGCAATGAACCCTGATCGCCATAAACGCGCTTATGGTCTTCATATTGCTTTTCAAAGCCATCGCCAAAGCCGTAATGCGCCTTGATGACAATAGTAGCGTGACCCCGTTGGCGGAAGGTCTCCGGCATGTCGGGGAAGTCACGCGCAATGATCGGGTCAATCTGCTGATCCAGTGTGCCATTCCGAAAACTGACCTCTATGTATTTCCGGTCGCCATCGCGAAACGGCACAGAAGTGGCAAACCCGTCATCGCCGATAAAGACTGTGTGACCATTGATGAACAGATTTTCAAAGCCATCAATCTCATGCGCTGCCAGCAGAATGCCATACCAAATATAAGGCTTTTTTGCTCTGTAGAAGAACAGTGCACCACCTGTGGTCGCCCGCCCAAGAATGAGACGTTGCGAAGGAATGGCCTGCTTCAAGATTTGTTGAAGGCCGCCTGGATCATTTGTTAGCGCAATATTCTTTTTCAGCTTCGATAAAGAATAGGCCTGTGAACCGAGCGCCAATGCCAGTGGTGCTGCATAGCCAAGAAGAGTTCCCGCCGTCACCAAGCCCGTCACTGCAACACCAGACGTAATGCCTGTTGCAAATATCAGCGAGAATGCCAGTGAAGCACCAAGATCAGGCATGCCTCAGCCTCCATATTTTGTCGGGCGAGCCTTTTGAGACAAACATTCCGCGCTCTGAACGCAAGCACCAAAAGCCGGAATGGAAAAAGGCCGGGGAAGTCATCGGCCTATCACCATCAGCATATGAAACCACGGCCACGTCAAAATCCTGTGGCGCTGAAACAAGATGACCGTATCGAGAAAATTCAGCCATGACCGCAGCATCAAGAGACACGTGCCCCATTTTACGAAAAGCACGGATGAAGCCCAATCGCGTACTGTATCGACCGCGATAGGAAGCCATCATATCCGGCCCGCCAGCGGCAACGATCACATCGGCCACCACCATGCAACAATCGTTCTGCCCAAAGACAATCTGACCTTCACAGCGCGACCAGAACACATCCAGCGGCATCAACCCGGATGCTCCCACGCCAATGTCAGATTTTTCAATTCCGACATCATGTCAAAGCCCGTATCACTGTCTGGATCTAAGCCGATTGAAATCAGATAATTGCGCTGTTCTTCTGTATCCCAAACCGCCCGGCTTTGGACTTCAAGAAAGTAAAAGCCGCCATTGGCAACCACCTTCATTGTCATCTGGCCGTTTGGTTCGGCTGTAAAGCTCGGTTGATCCAGTTCGCAATCAGTCAGCAGTTCTGTAAAGCGCACCTGATAATCAGGCCCCATGAATGCTTTCCAGACCCACGCCTTGCAGCCTTTAACCGTCTGGTCGAGATAGCTGACATACTCATCATCTATGCCTGAGAGTGTGAAGACTACATCGTCAATCTTGACCTCAATGTCAGATGCCCCGATCTGAACAGAGCCAAGCCGACCTAGCCCCTGCCATTCATGGCCGTCATGGTCGAGGATGCCCATTCCATTCCACAAATAGACCGGGCCGTCAGGATGCTGCATATGAACCAGAACAACGTCCGTCACATTTCCAGAGTGCAGATATTGAGCAAGCGTCCAGCGCCGATATTTATTCGACATACGGAACCTCGACTGCTGCCAGTGAGGTTGCGCCGATCAACATCGAATAAGACTGCATCCCTTCGTCCTTTGAAGACAGGACAAAGCGTCCTGTAGGCTTATGCAGTTCGATACGATCACCGGCGACCGCTGGCTTCCACAGACGCCACAGAAACGAAACGCGGCAACGGCCATCAGCATCTGAATGACAGTCACCAGAAACCATATGAAGGTTGCCGCCCAGTCCGAAATGATCACCGTCATGAAAGACCTTGCTGGACGGCCACAGGCCACGCATGACGATGCTATCTGCATAGCGCGGTGCATTCTCATCAACATAGGCGATGGTTGAGCCGCCATCGATATGATGCGCTCGATCAATATAATGCTGCTCGTCTATGACATATTGCCCACCAAGACTGGCCTTGCCTTGTCCTGGACGATAAATGCCAGCACCAAACCCGCGTGGATAAATCCGGGCAGGATGGTAAAGCCGCATGGCAACATAGCCGCCCAGCGCCCTTGCCATCGTCGCATCCCATGTCATCCGACGATCTTCAGCGCCATCATCATATTGTGGAGCCATTTCCAGGTCTGAAACCCATCGCATATGACGCGGGCCATTGACGCGAAACAGATTGCCCCATGCCGATGTCGAAATCTCACTATCTGGCACCAGCCCAAATGTGCCGGTCACAACGCGATAGATGCTTTCTGAAAGATCGAAGGTTTTGAAAGGATAGGTCATCTAAACAACCCCGGCTTCTGCCTTGCCGCAGCTTGTGTGGCTGTTACCGATCCTTCCATAATACCTGGCGCAGCAGCCTGTACGACCTTAACTGCAACGCCTTGGCTTTCAGCCCTGATGACAGGGCGGAACATCTTTCCTTCTTCAGCGTGGACGTACACGTCCAATCTTGCCGGTGCCTGCGCAACAGCAGCATTGGTACCATAACCCTGCGCTCGTGGGACAAAGCCACCTCGCTCAAACCCACGCAGATTAGTGTTGGCTGGGGCGTAAAGCCTGCTCACAAGACCACCGGCCATGTAGCCCTTTGCAGCCGAATGCAGGCTGTCGAGATAGCCGAGGCCAATGCGATCAACCGCCGACTTGCTGAACACGTATTCGCCAGCATGAACAATGCCCGCAGGTTGAGAGGCAGCCCCTGCCCCTGTGTAACCCCCAGACTGGAACCCAATACCAAGCAGGCTGCCAATGAAGGACTGGAAAAGGCCTCCGCCGAATATGCCCTGCCCGCCTTGCGCGACGTTCATCGTGTTGAGAAGCTTCAGCACGACGGGGATCAGGTCAAGAAGCGCGTCCTTCCAGTCTTTGGTGCGGTCAAGCAGGCCCTTGAAGACGCCGCCCATACTCTGAGCGGCATCATTATATGCCTTTTGGGTCTCTGCGGCAGCGATGGTTTCCTGTTCAGCGGCAGCCATCTGCGCAGCAAGGTCCGTAAGCTCCTGCCGTTTGGTGCGGATGCCATCCGCTGCAAGAGTATCCAGATCGATACTCGCACGGGTCGCCTGATTAAGTAGATCCTGCGTGTAACGTAGGCGGTTGGCCTCAACCTCTGTCATGCCGAGTGCCTGACGTTCCAGTTCCTGCGCAGCAATGAACTCTTTCGCGCCAAGAACAATCTTGTCGTAGGCCTTCTTCGCCTTCTCCGCAGCCTTGTCTATGTCAGGGGTCGTTGGTGAGCGGACGCCGGGCGTGTTTGGGATTTCACCCGTAGAGGCATCTGCCAGCGCCTTGCGGATAGCTGCAATGCTTTCGAGGGGCGCTAAGGCCTTCTTTGCCGCTTCATCTGATGCAGCGCTTAACCGCTCGGCTTCTGCACGGGCCTCGCCAATCGCAGATTTCGTTTCATAGAATGCGGACCCGGCACGGATGGCGGATTCACTGAGCGAGTCCGCTATCCCTTCCATACCTGGAATATGCGTAAGGTTGCGGGCGGCTCCGGCAACATTATGCAGAAAATTCGCCCATCGCTCCTGCATGAAGGCCATCAATTCGAGCCATGCAGTTCCGATCTTCGCCCAAAGTGCTTGCAAACCTAAAACGAGGGACTCACCGTCAAGCTTGATGCGCTCCCATACCTCCGCAGCTACATCGCCAAGGAGGCCGACTGCATTTCCAAACCCACCAGCAGCGCTGACAAGGCGGCCAAACTGGTAGACGAGTTCGCCAGCCCCAATGACTAATGCGCCGATACCGGTGCGGATAAGAGCGCCACGAAGGAACACCAGAGCACCAGAAAGCGTCATGGTGGAAACGTAGGCCGCCACCATCGCGGCAACGTAGTAAGTGCCGAATGCCGTTACGGCTGTTGCCACATACGTGACGATTCGGCCAATGTTGTCGGCAATAGCAATCAGACCAGATGCAAAAGTCTCCGAAGCACCGGAAGCCTGATCAGCACTACCGATAAACTGCAAAAGTGCGTTGCGGATCAGCAGAAGACCGTCGCCAATAGTGGCTGGCATGCTCTCGGCCTCATCCTGCAACTGCTGGAGCCGCTTCGTCAGCGCATTGTATATTGTATCGCCGGTGATTTTGCCTTCCGAGCCAAGTTTCCGAAGCTGGTTCTGGCTGATCCCAAGTTCTTCCGCGAGGATTTCTGCAACCCGGCCCCCGCGCTCGATAACCGTGTTCAATTCTTCACCACGAAGTTTGCCGGCAGCCATCGCCTTGCCAAGTGCATCCTGCACCCTTGCTGCATGATCACCCTTCGCGCCAGACACAACCAATGCCAGATTAAGGGCTTCGGTGTAGTCAAGTTGTTCGGCGGTGCTCTTGCCAAGTTCCCGCAGCACCGAAGCGTTGCGGATATAGCTTTCAGCCGTGAGGTCGAGCGCCGAATAGGTACGCCTCGCCACGGCAGCCAGACGGTCCATAACCGCACCGCTGGCGTCCATGTCGCGGACCGCCAGCCCAACGCGGGCATTGAGGTCGGACCATGTGTCCGCAAAATCAATCAGCGCTTTGCCAATGGCCGCGCCGACAACAGCCCCTATAGCCTTTGCTGCCAGCCTAGCGGCTTTGCTATAGCCGTCATATGCCTTTGCAGCTCGGCCTGCAGCCTTCGCAGCGTTGTCATTGGCCGCCGCCGCGCGCTTCCCGGCATCCTCGACGCGCTTGCCGAAGCTATCAGCCTGCTTTTCGGCCCGCGCCGCAGCTTCACGGATGCGATCAAGGTCTTTCGACGCATCCGCAACCGGGCGGCTATCGACGGCCAGTCCGAGTGTGGCTAAATCCATGGGCTTTACCTTTAGGTGATGCAGAGACTACCTTCCCGCATTCAACGGGAGGCTTGTAATGCGCATTCTTTTCGCAGCGGTAGTGATGGCGGCTTCGCCGGCCATCGCATGCAACACCGAGATGATTTCCGTTCAAGACAACTGGACGGCTGAAAATCTGCGCAGCGAAGGTGATACGGTTTTCACAAAGATCGATCTGACATATCAATATGATGGTACGCAGCCCTACCGCATGATCGACGGCTCAATCCGATTCCGCGACGCGACCGGTAGCGCAATCGCGTCTCTCGGGCTTAATCGCGATGATGCGCTCGCCCCCGGAGAAACTTCCAGTCTCTCAATCACTTCATTCGGACCCGATTTGCCGCGCCTAGCGACTGTTAATCGGAGCGAAATCGAAGTCACCACATGCGTCCGCACTATCATCTACGAAGATGGCACGAAGGAAACATTTGAATGAACCGCCTCCTTGCAAGCTCCCTCAACGCCCTTAACGGCCTGATCGCATTACTGATCGTCTTCGGTGGTGCCTTTGCGGGCCTCTATGGCACCGATGGATCATCTATGGGCCTAATCCTTGGGGCAGTCGGTGGTTTTCTTGTTGCGGTGCTGGCTTGCGGGGTGATCGCTTACCTTGCGCTGATTGAAAGGCATCTGGCGAAGATTGCCGATGGATCAGGCCCCGAACAATCCCGCAATCAAGTACGCAGCGATCCCGTCATTACTAACGACTGGAACGACTACAAATAACCGACCTCCCATTCGGTAGTCTCGACTCCCCTGCCCTTTCGCGCTTGGATAGGCGTGGGGAGGCCAGCGCCCACTTGCGTAAGACTGAAATCAATCCGGCTCAATCGGCGCGAGGACGCGATAAACTGGGTCTTTGCTCCGCTCTATAATCCCATTCATTCGTATTGACGGCAAAACAGAAACATCGCCACCGAGTGAAATGGTACGGTCGAGCACATCAACCTTTGCCCCTACCAACAAAAGCAAATCAGTTATCGCTCTCGATCGGGGATGAGATGCCTGCTGCATTGAAAAATGGCTCGGCTTGCTGTTCCTGAAATCGTGCAGTTTGGCGTATGCAAAATTTATTTCGAGGTATGCTTCACACCGAGCAATCCAGTCTTGATATTTAGCAAGCAGATCGGCGTGGGAGAGGTTTTCATCAATCAACCTCATGCCCTCGGCATGGAGTTCTCCAAGGCCGCGCAGTTTTCTCTCTGAATCCATAATATCATTAGCGGCCTTAAGACACAGGCCGATATCCTCCCGCTGGTATCTGTCAATCAGCACCGGCGAACGCCAAAGGTC
Organism: Aquamicrobium segne; assembly: GCF_042656785.1. Taxonomy (NCBI): domain Bacteria; kingdom Pseudomonadati; phylum Pseudomonadota; class Alphaproteobacteria; order Hyphomicrobiales; family Phyllobacteriaceae; genus Aquamicrobium; species Aquamicrobium segne. The sequence goes on along the minus strand of NZ_JBHSLL010000012.1, from coordinate 225,746 downwards.
GTAAAGGTAGTACAGCGCTCCCGAAACTATGACAGCGGCCACTGTTGACCCGACAACCCCGGCTCGAGCGGCCAAATCCCCAAAAATGGGGAAATAGTACAGAACGGCAAAAACCACAGCGGTTTGCAGTATGAATCCTATCAATTTCTGTCTCCCATCGTACAGCCTTCGTAGCCAAAGCCGCCCAGCATATTGGAAAACTCTCCGGTAGTATCGCATTTCCCCCTCCAAAATATGGAGAGGATATGCTCTATCAGACGTCAGAGTCGACCTGCTAACCGGCCCAGCAAAAGGGGAGGCAAAGCGAACCGGCGAGTAACCTACCCCGCAGATTTCAACCCCTGCTTGCTCACCTGCTCAAGCCCATCTTTGAGCGCTTGCTGCTGGTCACGCTCAGAGGCCTGATGCTCGGCCATCTTGGCAAGATAGAGATCGTCAATCGCCTCAATCAAATCGATATCGCGAGGATCGAGCCGAAGACCTGTCCGTCGGATGAAGGCGTCGATTGCCTCGATAGTGATCGGGTTCGGCCCGTTGAAGCCGGTCGGCGTCCGGCGGCGCAGCCTCACCCACGCCTGCCAGACGTAATTCAGCGCCAGCGGGAAAGGAGGGCATTCCAGCTCGGCCAGTAACTCATCCGCTATGTCCTGCCGGTTCTTGCGCAACGCCCGTTCAAGCCGACTTTCCAAACGATCACGCCGCGTCCGCCCTTCCTCGTCGCGGTCGAGTTCAAAACTGCGCTCGGCGTACCCGGTCAGTTGCTCGCCGAGCGCTTCCCAAAAGACTGTTCATCGCCGAGGAATTCCAGCGCCTGAACGAGAAGCTGACCTTTCCGCCGATCCAGAAGCAGCGCCCGCGCATTTTCAGGGCTGAAAGGATAATCCTTTCCATCCATTGTCACCGGCGACCAGCCAAGAAGGCGATCCACCACCAGATTGACGTTGCGCTCCAGAACCTCGTCCACGGACTCGTCAGGGGCCTTCCAGCGCTTGCCGTTGATGCGCGCCTGCTCCTGCTCTTTCTCGCGCCGGAGACGCTCCTTGGCAAGCTTGTTGGACTGCTCGACGGTCTTTGGATGCCCCGGCCCGGCAATGCGCCAGTGCCAGTCTACCGGTTCGCCATTGATGACAACCTGCATCACGGACTCATCAGCGGTATCAACGGATGAAAGATCGAAGCTGCTAGCAGCAGCCACCTGTTCCTTGCTCATATTTTCTCACCTGATATCGGGATGTCGGGAGGGGCGGCGCATCCCGACAACGCACCGCCCCGTTTCTGCGCAGAATTACTCGGCCAGCGTGTCAGCTGTTGCTCCAGACGTGGCGGACGTGCTGCCCGCGCCATTGATCGCCGTCACCACGACGCGGAGCGGATTGCCCACCTGTCCGGCAGCCGGGACGAACGTCTTGCCGGTCGCGCCGGAGATATCGGCCCAGCCGGAGTCATCCTCCTGCCACTGGTACGTGAAGGAGGTCGGATCGTTCGACCAAACGCCAGTCAGCGCTGTGAGGGTTTCGCCCTGCTGGACGACGCCAGAGATGGAAGGCAGCAGCGTGTTGACCGGCGCGGCCAGGCTGTCGCTCAGTACCTCATAGACGCCGGTATTGATGCCGACATCAAAGTTGCGGCGCACAACGTTGCTCACATTGCCAAGATTCGTCGCCTTCGACATGACCATGCCAGCATAGTACATTTCCGACTTGGAATGCGTGGGGGAACGGGCGTCGTTCAGGACCAGTTTGAAGGCGTAATTGTAATCGGTTGCCTCGGCAGCAATCAGCGCTTCCTGACCGTCATCAAGAGGGTCGCGACCAACAACAACCGACTGAGTACCGGCGTCCTTCGGGCCTTTCAGCTTGCGAGCGCGGCTGTTATTGATCGCCGTGAAGGTGATGGCTTCGGACGTATCGCCTGCCGTGCCGAGGTCTTCAATTTCCTCGACCTCGATCCAGTCGTTGATCGCCTGAAAGAACGAGATAGCAGTGCCATCATCCATCGCATTGATGGTATCCGGCACCACTGGCGTCGGGCTGATGAACAGCCGAGAATTCTTGTTTGCATTGATCGCCATCTGGGGTTTCTCCTTTATGGCATAGAAAAACCCCGCTCGGCGGCGGGGCGGGTTAACCTGATCGGGTCAGGAATAGGTCAGGCGAAACAGGTGTAAGTGACGCGAACCTGAGTGCGCAGATAGGCGTCATCTCGATACGATCCGAGGACGCTAGGTGCGGCGGTTACGCGGACCCTGACTCCTTCAAAATCCATCGGCAGATCGGCCTGGAAGTGACTTGCGATCTGCCCCGCAATCTCCCTGATCGCGTCCTTGTGTGTTTTGCCGGAGCCTGTACCAACCTTCGTCAGCGGCCAGCACAAGGTCAGCAGCAGCAGGCCGGGCCGCTCGTGTGGATCGCTGGACCCGATGAAGTGCCGCACCGTCCTGTTCGGCTCGTGATGCGCCTCGATGTATGGAGCAGGCTGGCCGCCAGCGGTCGGCAGCGCCACAGGCTCACCATCTGTCCAGACCTTCGGATAGGCTGGCAGGCAAGTTGCCACGCGGGCCTGTATGGCTTGGCTGATCTTTGTCTCAATCGTGGGCGTGGTCATAACAGGCCGAACCTCTTCCCAACTTCGGCAGCCTTTGCGGCAACGATTTGGGGCCACCGCTGCGCCACCAGATCAACCCATGGGCGCGGCGCGCGACCGTTCGATCCCGAGTGCACGAAAAGTCCATATTTGGCGGTGTATCCCAGATAGATCGTGTCACCGAGTTCGGCCCCGGCGATGACGAGGATCACGCTGCCCATATCCGTATTGACGGGCGCGCCCGGATTGTCGCGGATCAGGCGGGGCATTGCCTCAGTTGATGCCACCAGAGATGCCCGCAGGAAGCCGGTGCGGCGATAGTTCGGCGTCTCCGGCGTGTCGTAGACCATCTCCGTGATTTGGTCGTTGAGCTGCTTTACCAGCTCTTGAGCGGCTTCCTTGAAAACCGCTTCTTCTGCTTCCTTTACGCGCCGTGTCCAACCCTCGATCTGGGCCGCGAATGTCTGGTTAGCCACCGGTACGCTCGCGGTAACGCCGGAGAGCCTGCCCTGTGAAGTCGATCCGATATTCAGGCATAGGGCACTTGCAGTTCACGCGATGGCTTGCAGGCAGGGCCGGGTCATGCGGGCCGGTGCATTGGATGCCATCCGGCAAGGTGAACGGTTGATCGAACGGGACCGTCACGCCAACCATTGCGCTGTGCATTTCGCGGCGGTTTCTGCTGATGGAGCGGCCCCACGTTTTGGTAACGTCTCCTGCCTCAAGCTTGCCTTCGTCAATCTGCTGCTGGAAGGCGTCCCGCTTTGCCATCGCCAGCGCGGTATTCGTCTCCAAGATGGATATCGTGTCACCACGATATTTCAGCGCCTTGTTCGCATAGAGACGCGTGACCCGCTCGGCTTCCTCGGGCGCAAGACCCCTGCCTTCGCGGATAGCCTTGAGCACCGTCCTGTCGAGCCGCTTGTCACGGTTGGCGAAGGTCAGATAGTCCCGCATGTAGGCGGTATCGCCCTCGCGCATGGCGCGCTGGATGCGGGCGACAGTTTCCATCTGCGGCCGCGACAGGCCGACCAAGCCGCCTTCCCTGACGCCGTTTGCCCTGTTCAAACGCCCCGCAATCATGCGTCCCGCATCATAAGGGCTTTGACCGCGCGCAAGGTTCTCGGTCAACACGGCAGCGATACCGTCCCGCGCCTCGGTGACGATGCCAGTGACCAGCCGAGCAGCGTGATCGCGCATCGCCTGCTCAGCCGGAAGATTGCGCACGCCCCAACTGAAGACGATGCGATTGCCCGCCGGGTCGCGCAACGCTGGCATGCTGTCCACCGTCGCTAGCCCGCCCGAATTGTAAGCCTGCACAAGCGCGTTCTCGAAGCGGGCGAATACACCTTCCTCGATGCCCAGATCGCGGACGACGCCGGCCACGTCGCCGCGCTCCAGCTTCTCGACAATCCTGCGCAGGACAATCCGAGAGGTAATGGCATTGATGGCTTCAACCCATGCCGCGCGAATTTGAGGGGACCAGTCGGCCGCAACTTGTTCCAGCAATTCCCGCTGGCTCAATCTTTTCAGCATGTCGGCCCTTGCCCAACTATAGCGTATCCGCTATATTCCGGTCATGAACTGGACGGTTGAAACCCTCGAAATCGTAGATGCCGAAATCGAGGCTTTGCCGCCCGCATTACAGGCCCGTCTCATCCGCCTCATGGAGATGGTGGAGAATGTCGGGCTGGAGAACCTTCGCGAGCCTCACGTCAAGCACATTGAAGGCAAGATGTGGGAACTGCGCGCCAAGGCATCCGAAGGCATCGCGCGCGGCCTCTACGTCACCATGACGGGCCGTCGCGTTGTCGTACTCCATGTTTTCGTCAAGAAGTCGCAGAAGACACCGCGCACCGCTCTTGAAACCGCCCGTGAACGAATGAAGCAGGTGAAGCCATGACCAAGATTGCTGACCTCAAGAAGCGCCTGATGGACAAGCCCGAATTCCGCGAGGAATACGAAAAGGCCGATGCTGAATTCGCGATCATCGAGGCCCTTGTGCGCGCCAGGTCGGCTGCGAAGCTGTCGCAAGCCGAACTCGCCAAGCGCATAGGCACTACGCAATCCGCCGTGGCTCGCCTCGAAGGTGGCGGTGTCTCTCCGTCTCTTTCTACCCTGCGCCGATACGCCGAAGCGACCGGCACGAAACTGCATGTCGAATTGGTGTCTGCTACCTAATCACAAACCTATGCGCGACCGGCGTTCCCGCCCCCGGCACGGTCAGATCACGCACGATGGTGACGGGCTTGCCATCGATGCTGAGCGTATCGAGCAACCCAGCATCAAACTCGGCTGGCGTGCTGGAAACTACAGGATCGTTATCGCCGACAATCGTCTCGACCAACGTCATCTTGTGCGAGCACGTCAATTCGCGGTCGCTGGCGATCACGACATTGCCGTCAATCAGCTTCGCGGAGACGCCCTTCACTACCGCGTCCAGTTCGTAGACCTGCGTCGTCGTCTCGCCCGTCCACGGCTCCCATGTCGGCCAATCTTCGGGCTTCTCTGCCTGGGTAGTGCGAGTAAGCGTCACGCGACCCTGCTTGAACTCGCCAAGCAGCTCAGTCGCCATGTCGCGCATCTCGTCATAAAAGCCGGCCATAGTTCCTCCAGGGAACAGAACCTCAGTTCGCGTGTTGGTCAGACAAAACAGGAGGCAATCTCATGTCCAAATCTGACAAGGAAAAAATCCAGAAGCGCATCGAGAAAGTGGTCGAACATACCAGCGGCGGCGGTCATCTTGGCGGAACGAACTACGGCCAGAGCGCAGACGCCAAAACAACTTCAAGCGTTGATAAGCAAGGCGACAAGGCCCGCCCGAACGACGGAAGCAACTAGGGTTACACTCTCAGCAGATCGACCGAGCCGCCACCTGCCGGCTCAAGCACGCAACGAAGCGCATCTTCTACGGCCATGAGCACCGGGCGCATCCCATCGGAGGATCCTGAAACGCCATCCCCAGGTCCAAAGAATTCCCGTTCAATACCCTCGACCTTTTGGCGCTTCACCAGCCGCCCCGGCGTTACCGTCGGCGATGACGAGCCGGGACGCTGCAATTCCGCCAATGCAAGCTCATAGGCAGCGTTGATAACTTCCTGCGGAATTTCATCGTTTGAGATGTCCTCGCCTGCGCAGTGATCGAATGCGCCCGACCTCGGCCATGCCAATGCCTGTGAGCGCCCACCGGCCTTGTGGCCGGCAAAGCGCCCACCATAGATGCCATCCAGAGCAGCACTGGCGCGGACAAGGGCGGCAGTGCGCTGCGGATCATTGACGCCAGAAGCGGACCAAGCCGCGTTGCCACGCGCCTCATGATAGGCCAGCGCGCCCAGAAGGTCGCCGTAGTGGGCCATTGCATTAAGCCTTATTGCGCTCTTCACGCGACAGATCACGCAGCGCCGCTAGATCGTCTAGCTTGTCAGCGGGATCGAATTCTACCTCCATACCAGTCAGGTCCGCCTCGATCTCGCGACGGGTCAGGCCATTGGAAGCCGTCTCGTCCTGCGGATCGGCCTTGGCCGCGACATACTGCTCGATCAGCTTTGGGCGGCCAGTCTTATGGTGCGGAGCCTTGCCGGTGGTGGCCTCGATAACAGCGCGCATCTCGTCGTCGGACGGATAGCCATCAACGTCATCCGCGACAGGCTTTGCATCGGCCGGTGCAAACCGTGCATCGAGGATCTTGTAACCCTTGGCGTTCAATTCACGCTTGCGCTCCAGCGAAACCGGATGCGGCTCATAGGCGATCTTCGTCAGTTTGACCTTGCTCATTCTGGTGCTCTCCAGAGTTGGGGCCGGCACATCGGCATCGGTCGAGCCGGTCGCCAGCCATTCAGTTGTCGGAGGTCCGAAGAAATGCGCGGTCCAGCCGCTCATAGATCTGATGCGGGCGCAGTATTCAGGACGAAGCGCTTCCCAGACCGCGCGATAGCCTCCTGCGGCTTCCCACTGGACGGCATCGAAGAAATGCGAGCTGCGAACCATCGGAATGCCCGCAAGCACCGCCCTATCGGCTCCCAGATCGATCAGCGCCGCCTTTGCCGTGAATAAGCCGGATGATCCGCTGTCGCCCTGCCCTGGGAACCGGAATTCCACCAGTTCGGCCCAATCCGGTACATAGTCACCATGCACCAGATAGCGCTTGGCGTCGGGATGCCCGTTTGCGCGGCGTTGCTCGCGCCAGCCCGCCATCTTCTCGGGATGCAGCGTCACCCAGGCATCAAGCCGACCGGGCCAGATTGCGCCGACATCGTTGCATGCAACGACATAGTCGAGTGATCCAAGCTCTAACGCGGCTTTCCACTCTTTCTCAACGCCATCCGCCCCTCCGAGGCAGAGCGCGGTTTTCGCATGTCGCCAATGCTTTGCGATCCAAGCATCACCCAACTGGTGGGGCTTCCGGTCGCCATGGAAATAGACGATTCTAGCGTCACCAATACCGTGCAGTTCAACGTGGCCCTTGTAAGACACCACCTGCCCCGGGAAGACATCATCAATGAACGCATGCGGATAGCGCCGCACGTGCACCATGTCGTTTGCGCCGTCATGCTCGGCTGCTATCCGCGCCATGCCAGCCGGGGCCAGTGCAACGCCGTTGCAGGCCTGCGACGGGGTATATGGATCACGCGGGAGAGCGTATTGCCCGCCTGCCAACACATACTCCGCTAGATGATCGACATTGCCCGTCACAACCGTATCGAGGCCGCACAGGATCATCGGTTGGTTCAGTTCATAGGGCCGAATGCAATCGGCGTATCCGCTTTGCCCAAGCCCCGGAATGACGATCTGCTCGATATCCGCCGGCAAATCCCGTTGCCTGTCGGTATAGAGCACCTTGCGAAAATCAATCGACAGATTGCGCGAGAAGCCGTTGAAAAGCCTCCGCACCCACGCCTCGTCGTAGCACTGCGAAAACCTGAGCGACTTGGCGTTCGGCTCCCATAGGAGCGTTGCAACGACAAGCTCCGTCACCGCACAAACCTCATCCGCTTCTCTTGCCAGTCAGCCGGTTTGACCGAGGCATAGCCGTTGCGCCGGTACACCATGCAGTCAGGCACGTTGCGCTCGACCACTGCGCCAGCCGCGATCACAGCGCCCTTGCCTATCCGTATGCCGGGTAAAACCACCGCCCCGGCTCCAATCACAGCGCCATCCTCAACCACGACAGCAAACGTTTTGCCGCTGCGCAGGAGATCGTCGCGATAACCATCCTTTGATGAAGCGGGCCAGCAATCGTTGCACAAGACAACATTCGGCCCGAGAAACACGTCATTGCCGACCCTGAAGCCGGCTCCTGCCTTCACGCCGCCTGAGACAATCACCCGATCGCCATAGATCGAGCCGTCCAGCATCGCGAAAGGCGAAACACTGCAATCCCTGCCCATGACCGTCCCGCGCGTGATTGAGGCGTACTGCCAGACGCGGGTGCCTTCACCGAGGCTTACTGTGCCATCTACGTGGGCGAGAGGATGAACTTGCATGGTGGAAGGGGCGACCGAAGCCGCCCCAATCCCTATCAGGCGAGGCCAACCGCCATGACGCCGGCGGTGTGCTTGATCGACGAGGCCACCTTGTCCCAGTTCGTGCCGGTCGCCAGTTCGCCGTCGGTCGGGGACTTGCCGCCGTTGCCTTCATCCCATGTGAAGCCCTTGAGGCCCAGACCAAAGCTGTAATCCAGCTGCAGCGTGGTCTCGATGCGCTCCTTGCCGTTCGACGTCTCGATGTTCGAGATGATGTCCCGGCTATCGGTGACGGTCGCGGCACCTGCCACAAGCGACAGAACACGGCGCTTCGCCGGGGTCGCCGGGGAAACCACCGGAGCGGTGTAGAGCGCAGGCGCATCGGTCACCACAGAGACACGGCCCAGAATATCGACAACGCGGACGTTGCCAGCCTGGAACAGCGTGTTCGTGTTAGTGAGGTTGAGGCCGATGAAGTTGTGGTAGGCCACGCCATCCATCACCTGAGCGACGATCAGGCTGGAGTGATCGCCAAACTTCGCATGGCTTTCATTGACCGCCAGATAGTCAACGCGCTTGGCGCCAGAGCCTGTCGATACGTCAACGGTCGTATCTGAGCCCTGATTGCCAATCGCTGCCACAAGGGCCGCAACCGCCGTGTTGAGCTGGTCTTGAAGCAGCGCCTCGGCGAAATTGCGCGATGCAACTTCGACGCCCTCGGCGGTCGGCTTGTTGAGCCAGGTCATCTGCGACGGCTCATAGCGCACCGGGCCGAAGCCGCCGGCAACCTTCACCGAAGAGTGCTTGAGCTGCGTCAGGTCGGTCGGGCTGGCAGCCGCATTGGATGCATAACGGTCAACGCGACGACGCGCCGAGTGGATGGCGGCGTAGAACGATTCCTGAAGGAAATCGCCTTCGAAGCCTTCCGTGGTCAGGCGGATCGCGCCGCCGGAAGCACCGTTGAACTTATCAACGAGCTGCGCCAGCGTCTCAATGGTCGCGGGCATGAAATATTTGTTGAATACTTCCATCTGTGAAAGCGACATGGCTTTCTCCTTTTCGTGTCAGTGAGTTGATGAGGAAACGGGCATCGCCCAATGCCCGCGCCTCATCGAGGACACGGGAGCGCGGCTTGATGGTGCCGCGAACCTATCGAGCCAGCTCGGGGAACTGGCTGGCAATTGCTGCGACGCGGGCGCTCTTGTCGCCGCCGAAGTCGCCTTTCTTCTGGCCTGCGCGACCGTGACCGTTGTTGCCGCCAGCATCCATCGGTGGGGCCTTTCCGAGATAGGCCTTGCCCTTCGTGCCTGCCCATTCCTTGACGAAATCATGCAGCGGCGCGTCAGTGCCGAGTTCCGTTTCGGCCATCGCGACCCGCTCGCCCTTGTCGTTGCTGACGACTTTGGTGCTGCCCCGCAGAACGGCCAGCGCGCCATCCATCAGCTCTGGGGCGACACCAACTTCAAGCAGTGCGTCCTTGAGGCCGCCGTCGATTAGCGAGCGATCGATATAACTATCACGCTCGGAGAGCGCCGCATCCTTGTCGGCAAGGTCTTTTGCGTGCTTCGCCTTCAGCGTCTCGACGGCGCGCGCGTGCTGGTCCTTCAAGGCCTGGATGACTTCATCGGGCTTGCCGCCCTCGCCAGCCTTCAGGCGTGTCCATTCGTCGGGGTCGAAATCCTCTGGCAGCGCCGACACACGGGCCTCAAGATCATCGACCTTGGCCTTGTATTCGTCGCGCTTGCGTTTGTTTTCGTTGTTCGCGGTGATGACGCCGCGCACTTTCGGATGATTGTCGATGTCCTCGATGTTGAGAACAAAGACGGTCTTGTCGCCCACCTTCTGCTCTGCATATAGCGAGCGGGTTTCCTCGGACAGATCATCGATCGTTTCGAGTACAGCTTTGAGGCCCATCGGGCTTTCTCCTTTGTTGCGCCGGCATCGCCGGCATGAAAAACCCGCCTCAGAAGGCGGGGTGGTGAATGCTTATTGCTGCGCTTGATTGTCAGGCGGCGGGTTCGGCACAATTAATGACGCCAGCTCATCCTCGCGCTCGACATCATCCTGATCGATCAGTTCGAGTTCTTCCTCGGGCGTACGGTCGTCGGGAATGACGCCGCCCTTCTGGAGGCGGCCAGCAAGAGACCGCCACGACATGGCCCCAGCCTGCCATGCGCGAACCAAAGCATCAATTTCCTGCCCACTGAGGGTGTGGTCAAAAAAGTCCAAATTGGGAACAACGCTCACCTTGCTCGGGTCGGCCCCGATCCAGACAGCCGTGTTCTTCAGCGCCTTTTCCAGCCCTGCCGCGCTCGTCATGGCGATGCCCTTGAGCGTGGCGTGCTGGCTGTCCAGCCGGACCCGCTTGGCCTCGCCACTTTCCTGCGCCCTGCCCTGATCGGCAAGCATTTGCGCCCCGAACATGACCGCCCGGTCATAGTTCTTCTGGATGACGTCCAGCTGCTTTTCTATGCCCGGGCCGTTGAATTCGAGAAACTTGCCGTCGCCACCTTGGGGCAGAACCCATAGCGTTGATGCACCAATACCTTGAGGCACTTTGCCGTTCTTGATTGCCTCTGCCGGATCGTCATAGCCACTGACCATCGGCGTCGGTTCGGATGTCATGTGCAGTGATGTGGCTAAATCCGCATCCATCCGATAAATCCGAACGGCCAACTTAGCGAGGCCATAGAGCGGCACATCATCCGGTTCCGGCGTCAGATCATTCGAGCCGATGAACACAAGGGGCAGAATGCTCAGGGGATTACGCTTGCGATCCGTGGCCTCAACGACCTCACCAGCAATCCAACCCTTTTCGCCCTTCGTCCAGACACGCGCGCCATAGCGGCCGTTCTCGACAAAGCATTCGCGGTACTTTTCAACCGTGTCCCATTCGTTCGTCTCGCGATTGCGGACATAGCCGCTTTCATCCAGAACCACGAAATCAGCGACGTTGTTGGCGTCCTGATCCCAGTTGATGATGCTCTCGGCAATGTAGCCCGCGAGATAGGGCGTACCGTCCTGCGCAATGCCCGGCAGGACGCCATATCGGCCAGTCAGCATCACCTCCGTGGCAATCCGCCTGTGCAGCGCCTCCAAGGTCAGGCCGTCGCGGGTGGCTTTCTCCCGCAGCGGCTCAAGTTCGCTCGGCAATTCGATCACGGCGGCCTTGTCGAGCATCGTGCCGACCGCGCCGCGAACCGTCAGGGCAACAAGATCGGGAAACTCGGCGCGAAGCTTGTAGGCATCGTAGGCCTTGGCAGCACGTGCAGGGTCCTTCAGTGCCAGCGCCTCAATGCCGGTCTTGGTCGGCAGGTACGTCTCACCCCTTGCCTTGATATCGTCCTCGCCCTCGAACGAGTCCCGCAGCAGGGTCCATGACGGCAGGAAAGCGTCGTACAGGGGATGGTGAACTGTGATGTCGAAAGCCATCAGTAAAATCCCCTGAATTCCGTAGAAGCGGCGGCCGTTTCAACGCCCAGCGCCAGTTCATTCAACGCATCGGCGAAGGCGTCGACCTGATCGTCATGTGTTGCATTCGGGAAGGCGCACACTTCATCAAGGAAGGTGTCGTTCCACGGCCCGCGCACCAGCTTCACATTGCCTGCCTCGGCCTGTGCTGCTGCTGGCTTTGCGCGCACTGCCTTCTCACCCGTTGGCCTGATGGCCGTCACATCGTAGCCGGCCAGCAGCTTGATCTTGGTTGCCGCATCGGCCTTACCAGCGGCGCCGGGGTCTTCCGGCATCCTGATACGAATGGACTGACCATCCTGACTGGCTGTTGCCTTCAGGTTCTTTTCCACGTCACCCGGTGACCAGCGATCCCGCCGAACATCCTCGACATAGAAAACCCCATCGACATGAGCCATACGCAGGCCGACGGTCCAGTCTGGCTGCTTGCCTGGCTTCTGCACGGTTGCTGCGAAATCCCACGCTCTGCATCGCCTCGCCCCAGCCGGGACTGCATCGACAATCTCGAAATCCCCACGCTGGAACATGCCGCCAGAGCGCGGCGTCGGCCTTTGCTGGTACTGGCCCGAATAAGCGTATGACCCCTTGGTCTTCTTCAGCCGCTCGATTTCTGCTGGCGGGAAGCGCTCAGGAAATAGAAGCTCGCCTTCTTCCGTGCGCGGGTCTTCGAAGAACAGCTCACCACCGACATAGGTGCGACAGGCACGCTCTGGGTCAAACTCCATCGGCAGATTGAGATGGATGAACCCGATATCGAGTTCAAGCGCCACCGCTGCCACGTCCTGTTCGTGCAACCGCTGCATGATGATGACGATGGCCGAGGTGGTGACGTCATTCAGGCGGTCAGAGATGCCCTCACGGAAAATGCGCACTGTGGTGGCGCGTTCAGTCTCGCTTTCAGCCGTTTCGGTCGAGTGAGGGTCATCGATCTTGACCCGGTCACCACGGCCACCTGTCATCGAGCTGAACGGGCGCGCCTCGCTAAACCCGCTGCCGGTGTTTTCGAACTTGCCCTTGGCGTTCTGGTCATCACGCAGCTTCAACGGCCACAGGGCCTGAAACTTCTCGCTTTCCACCAGACGCCGCAGCTTGACGTTGTCTCTCAACACGTTCGGCTGGCTGTAGGACGTGGCCAGCACCTGAATATCAGGCCGACCGACCGGCCCCCACTCCCACGCGGTCCAGAAGACCAGCAGGAGCGATTTCATCATGCCGGGCGGCACAGTCATCAGCAGGAACTGGATTTGTCCTTCTGTGACCGCCGTAAGGTGCCGGCACATTGCCAGCAGCGCCCAGCCAAATTTCAATTCCTTCTTTGGCTCCAGAACGTCCCAGAATTCCTCAATGAACCCGGACAGCGTCTGGCACTTCGCCCTGATCTTCTCCGCGTCTCTGGCTACCCGTTCCCGCTCGGCTTCTGCCGCCCTACGTGCTTTCTCCGCTCGTATCAGGCGCATCATCGTCGCGGGGTCCGGCAAGCGCACCAAAGATCGATTCGAGCTGTGCGAGTTCATCACCGGATAGCTTTGTCAGGTCCACTGTCTGGATGGGGCCGCCATTTGGGCCGGCAAGGCGATGCTGCGCAGGCGGATAGCTACCCTGCATCTTGTTGGCCTCTGAAATGGCAGAGACGGCCACACGCGGGTCTTTCTGCTCAGCGGCATCAGTGATACGCTTGAGGGCAAGAAGCCTGTCAGCGGCGCTCCATTCGGCCTTGGCAGCCACTTTTTGCTGTCTCTCTTGGATCAATGCAGCGATGTCAGGTTTTGTCAGGTTCTCGGACCCGACACTTCGTGCAGTTTTCTCGCTGTATCCCGCCCTGATCGCCGCCTGTGTCGCGTTCAGATCGACAAGATATTCAGCGACGAAGCGCCTCTGCTTGTCGGTCAACGACATGTGTGGTTACCTTGCTTGCAGGGGAGACAAATATTTATGCGCAAGTTTTTGTATTTTCTGGTTGCTACGGCAATTCCGACAAGCCTGTGTGCTGAAACAGTTCGCTATTCAGAGCTAGATAGCGAGACAGAACGATATTTAGAGCGCGGCCTACCGTGGCCTGATTTGTCCTGCTTTAAATGGACCCTGGCTGATATGTACTGGAAAGACGGAATTGACGCCGAGAAGATATTGATCACTTACGACGACCCCCGGGAACCTGGAGTTTCTCTTTCGGTCGACGAAACCGGCTACGTTCGGACCTGCGAGAATGGTATCCTTACGGATTGGGATGCTGGCGACCCGACGCCGATCTACGACTTCAACAATAACCAGCCACTACTGGATTGACCTAAGCCGCCTCTTTCTTCCGTTTGGCAGCCTCACGCTGGCGTCGGCGCTCATTGCGCTTTTCCGCCCATGAGAAATCATCAAACCTGTCTGGAAGAACTCTGGCGAACGCTCCATCTGCCATCCATGATGTGGCTGACAGTGTTTCGCTCATGTCTATCTCGACTGTATCTGAAATATGCTTGTTTTCTGCGCCACTGTGCAACAGGTGTGAACGACTGAAATTGCAATGCTGCGCATCACTGCGCGATAGTTGCGTTGAAATCCTCATTAACGCACGATCTTTGCGCCTCCTTCCAGTTTCCCGGTGGATACCATTCTTCTTGCACCAATCCTGAAAATGCTGGCGCTTATTATCGGCCATGCAGCGCACCCAAGCTGATAAAGCAGCGCGCTCCAGCTCACTCTCAACCAGTGCGAACCAGCCCCATGCTTCCTCGGCTTCACTGATCTGGCGAGCAGACGGTTGACGTGCGAGGTTTTCAAAGAACTCTTTACGGTCTTCTTCAAGGCGCTCGGTGCCCCAGCCGTTTTTATCAGCCTGGCTATGCTCATATGGAAGCGAAACGGATCTTGGCTTTTGTGGTCCGTACAGATGACGAACGGAAGCGCCTTCAATTTCAGCGGCTACAATCAGCCGTTCAGCGATTTCACCGATGTTCATTTCGCACCTCGCCGGTCATCTAGCAGATCCATTTGAGCCGCGTTTGGCCCGAACCTCTTATATATCCTTTCGAAAACCATTCCGCCCAAAGCGTGGCGTTGCTTTACGATACCGCGCAATTCCTGTGTGATGAACTGGAGCTCTCCAACCGGTATTGCATCCCACGTTTCCAGCCATTCGCTGGGCTGCTGTTCAATCAACTGCCGACATGCCCTGACCATATCAGACGCCATCCAGAACCCGACTTCATCCAGGCAGGCTTTGTTGTTTGATGTTTCAGCCAATGTTCTCATGACCATGCGTGCGTGGTCCATGCCAAACCGATGGATGATCAAGCGCAGTGTCTCAACTGCCCGTGTTTCACCAATCTCTGGATAACGATGATGACCGACTATCCTGATCTCAAATTCAACGCACAGGGCTTGGACACGCGCATCAATCATCGGCGGCCCCTGAATACACCATCACGTGGCAAAGATCGAAGATACCTGCCCTGTGCTGCCCGCTTTTTCGGATAGGCATCAATGCCGTAATAAACCGTCGAATGATCACGACCGCCCATGCGTTTGCCAATCTGGGCTGGTGACAGCAATGTCCTGCGCATTGCCCAATACATAATAGCCTGCCGGCACAGTGTGACCCGTGGAACATTGCGCGACCGGCCACATATGGCTTCTGGCGTCACTCCGAAGACCCGGCACAGGCGGTTTTCAATATCGGCATAGGTTGTGCTGCGGGCGGGCGTAAACAGCCGTCTTGCAGCATCATCCATCATTTGGGCTGTGCGATCAGCGATGCCTTCTTTTGAGGCAACACTGACAATACGCTCAATCTGGCGCGCAACTTCATCTACAGCCGCTCGTCTGGCAGCCTCCGCCTTCCATCTGGCTATTCCAGCTTCTGTGAAGCGACCATGGGCAGCGATACTCATCTTGCCCTCCTTCTCAGCTTCTGAACCTTCACAGGCCGGTGCTTCACGAAAACCGTTTCGAATGTTTCTTCCTGCTGCTGAGCCTGCTTTTCTGCCCTCTCACGGCTCCATGCTTCAGCATCAAGAAATTCTGGTATAGCCGGGCTAATCTCCATCCCTTCCGATCTGATTTTCGGGTTGAGAATTGCCTTCACGCATTCTTTCGCTGCTTCAACTGCCTCACGCGCCGTATCGCATTCAACCGGGACGCCATTCTTGCGAACGAACTTCCAGCGATCTGAACAAAACAGGCGAAACAGCGGACGATAGCGACCATTGACCTGCATCCACTTGTAGTCCGGGAGAAACTCCATCACATGAACCCCTCAAATGCAGGCGCAGCTTCATCACGCATTGAGACATAGCGCGTGAACTCCGCTTCAAACCGGACCCTGAATTTTTGATTTGGGCTGCCGAACCGCCATTTGAGAACGCCAAGCTCGGCCTGTTCTTCGGTCCATTTTTCACGATGGAACCGGGCATTGATGCGCTCTTCGTCTCTCGCATCATCAGCCGTTGAAATCTGGTTCTGCCAGTATTTCCAAGCCCGGTAGAGGTAGAACACGGCGTCATAATCTTCTCTGCCCTGCTCACCGCCAAAAATGTCAGAATCAATCGGGCGCGGGTTTCGACGTTTGGCGCCACTGGCTGACCGCTGCATGAGATTGAGCCATACCAACCCGTTTTCATCAGCAAAATGCTTAAAAACACCATTGATGTCAGCGGCTATACGGCCTTCATGCGCTCGTGGGTCGCGGGGACAAACCTTCCTGGCATGATCGACAATCACCAGCCCCGGCTTGCCTGTCTTTCGGCAAAGCGGCATTAGCGACCGTTTCACATAGCTGACCAGATGGCCGGCAGTATCGTATGAACCATTGCACTTCTTGATGCGCAGCGGCATTCCCCGCACTGATATGAGAGCATTCAAATACTGCTCCATCTCCTTTTCCATCATGGTTCTGGCGCGAATACGGGTGTTTTCAATGCCGGTTCGTTGGCTGATGATTTGATCGAGGATTTGCTCTTTGGACTGATCAAACGAGAGGATCATGACTGGATGGCCATTGCTCAGTGCATGATCTGCAATCTGGAGCGCCATAGAGGTTTTGCCTTCGCCTGAACCAGACAGCATGCCAAGAAGCATGCCGGCCTCCATATCACCACCGATGATGTCACGAAGTTGAGGAAGCGGCAGCGGGACAGACGGCCTCGTGCGTTGCGATGAGAATGCCTCCATCATGCTATCCACGATGTCGTCAGCACTGTCGCTGTCATCATCTGGCGCTTCGGCAAAGACCTCAGCAATGCTGGCTTCCGCATCGCGACCAATCTGAATGGCTGGCATGTCAGCAGGTGCGTTATAGGCCGTACCGATCATGTTCTCGCCAATGGTGATATAAGCACGGCGAATGGCCATGTCATAAATGGCTCGACCGTAGTCAACGACATTGACGATAGTGACTGCCTCGGCGGCCAGACGTGCCAGATATTCAGGCACCGTCATATCGCCAACCATGGCATCAACCGGAAGGAATGACCTGATCAGAACAGGATTGACCGCCTTGCCCGAGCGGATCATGTCCGAGGTCACTTCAAATATTTTCCGATGCAGCGGCTCATAGAAATGATCAGTTTTGAGGAAGTCAGCTACCCGGTGGAACGCGTCATTGTTGACGAGGATTGCAGCCAGAAGAGCCTGCTCAGCCAAAACATTATTTGGCGCTTCCGGTCGAATATCGCGAGAATAGGCGTTCATGCTGCTGCCCTCGCTTGATCTGCGGCATACCCGCTCCATTGCTCGGCTGCGGCTTGCATCATGCCGGGAAATGATCGGCTGCGAAGACGGGCGCGTTCAGGGCCTGGTGTCATCCGGTGAACACGGTTCCATCTTTTCCATTCATCTGACCCGCGCTCAGGCTCTTCCAGAATACCGGTTGCCACCAGCGGACGGAGCCCGCGCAGATACCAGCCCGTTGCTTTGTATTCTGGATGGCCGAACCAGAACGGCTGCACCATCTGCGGCCTTGGAAGATCAGACGGCATCCGGGCGCGGGCCAGATCGTTCATTTCAGGGTTTTCGATGGCAACACGCTCAATCGGCGCTTTCCAGCATGCAGTGAAAATCGAGACGCCTTCCTCGAACTCAGCCTTCATACTTTCCCATGTGCGCCCGACCGGCAGTTGCTTCGGTGGCGTCCAGTTGCCCGGCCCGCTCATCCAGCGTCGTCCAGATCGACAAAGGCGAGTGCAAGGCGGGTGCATCACTGCAAGCAGGTCCCAGCCGTCGTTCAGGATACCATCGCGCACGTCGCAGATAATGTGGCGGTTGCTGCCGTCCTCAGCCGGGAGAATATCGCAGGACCAGACATCATGGCCAAGATCAGCGAAGGCACGGCGAGCGATGCCTGACGTTTCGCAAGCGATCAGGACGCGCATCATGCCGCCCTCGCCTGCATCATCTTGAACGCTTGTGAGGCCTTGCCAGCTATAGCTATCCCGACGGCCTCGGCAGCGTCAGAGTTCTTGACCGCGATCTTGAGTGTCCGGCACCGTTCTACGGCAGCGCGCTTCCATGCAGCCCGGTCGAAGCCCGGTGAACGCCCCATGCCAAGAAAATGCTTTCTCCATGTTGCTGATGGGATTGTCTCCCATGGGATGCGGTACGCGGCGATAATTGCCACGGCAGCACCGGAAAGGCTGGAAAGCTGGAGCGCGTTCGGATTGACCGTCTGTTCTTCGACCGGACCGGCCAGCGTCTCACGCGTTTTCTTGAACGAAACCACATTGCGCATCGGCTGTTCGATGGCAACGAAATCTGGCCTGCTATTCCTGAACATGGCAACAAGCTGCTGAGAAAGAGACGCGGCCTTTTCCTCGGCGTTGCTGCCCTCAGCCTTTATCAGGCCCGTTTTGATGGTGGAGAGTGATGAGCCGGGTTCATACCAAGCAAAACCGGTCGTGGTAGCAATGTCGAGGCCAAGGATAATCATGACACCCTCCTGATTTTCAGCATGCCGGTCGGGACATTGGTTCCAGCCTCAGCAAAGGAACCGACAGGCAGATCACGCCATTCGCCATCCAGTTCACTATGGTCGTAGTGTGCCGTTGCGGGCAGGATCGACACCAACACGCCGGCAGGCTTCAGGAACTGGAGCGCATGTCGGACGTGCTTGACGTAATGACGCCCATAGAACGGCGGGTTCATCACTACGGTATCGAATTCTGGCTGGGCCGGCTGTTCGAGGAAATTGGCCGTCAGGACATTGTGGCCCTTAGCCCGCGCCTCGGCAGCGCGTCCGGCGTGATACTCAATGCCGAACACCTGATGCCCGCGCGCTCGAATGGCGTCCATGATCCGGCCATCGCCGCACGACGGCTCCAGAATGCGCATCGGATCAGGCGGGTTGTGCCGCCATTCCTTGAGATTGTAGACGCCGGCAAACTCCAGCGCCCGGTCAATAACCGCGTCTGGGGTCCAGTAGAACTGTAGATCCTTCGACACTGCGGTGCTGGCGCGAGGCTTGGCACCTTCTTCCTCGGCATCCGGCAACACATCGCCATAGAACTCGGCCAGCGCCATGTTGATGTCGCGAAGCGTGTCAGGACCAAAATACAGGTGCCCATTGCCGTTACCGTACCGTTTCAGCCAGACATCGCGGCCAATGATGGTTTCGGTTTCGTCGCTCGCTGCGCGCTGGCGTGCCGTGTCGCCTTTCGGAACTTCGCGGGTGACGCGCAGGGCGTCGCCGTCTTCGAGGATCAGCGATAGCTCATGATATTCAATCAGCGGCTTGCCCTGATAGGCAGCCAGCGCATTCAGGACATCGCGCAGGCGGTCGCGGCCATAGCCATGAATACTACCAAGCCCTGATATAATCACGCGCTTCGGCAGGCCCTTGACGCCGATTTTGACCTTTGAATGAGACTTATAAGCCGGGTCGAGATCCGCAAACGTCTCAGCGAGGCCGCGCAAGATATGTGCGCGCGGGTTCTCCAAGTAAGGGCCGAACGTCGCCTTGGCATTGTCGAAGGTCAGTTCCGGCGGATCAGCCAGCGTGCGCTCGAATAGTCGCTTGTCTTTAGCGCTGGCAATGCGGTCGATCTGACAACGATTGTATAGCGCCTTCCAGCCAGATGCGCGCAGGTTTGTTCGCATGTCTCGGGCGCTGACGGTAGCGCGGCCACGCAGCACCGGATTGACATATGTGCCCATGATGGTGCCGGCCATTTCCACAGCTGTGCAGGCGTCGTTATAGGCGGCAATCGCCGCTTCGACGTTTTCTGACTTGCGCTCATACTCAGCTATGATGTCGAGAACAGTGCTTTGTCTGGCGAGGGTATGTGCTGTCATCACACAGCCTCCCGCACCGGCTCACGGCCTTCCCAGAACATACACCGCACATGGACAGTACCCTTCGGCCCCCAAACGTACCAAGCATGATCTTCAGTGCCAGACGTTTCGCCGGGGAACCATTGAATACGATCGACAAGTGCGATCTTGGCCCAGAAACGCGGATTGTCTGCAAACAGGTGCCGGCGGGTCTTCCCGAAATCGAACTTGGCTGTCAGCAGAAGGGCGACAAACCCGTCACATCGCTCCAGTGCTAGGCCAGCAAACTTCACCGCATCCCGATTGCCTTTGCCATAGGGCGGGTTTGTGATGATGGCATCAATCGATGGCTCGCGATGAGGACGATCAATCAGGAAATCAAAAATCGCGTCGTGCTGACGATCATAGGTCGCGATATCTGAGGTTCGAACCGTGGCGCCATGCTCACGCAGAACCTCAGCCATCAGATGATTGCCAGCAGCCGGTTCCCAGACAGTACGGCCATGCATCGGGAAATGACGCAGCAGCGCTTCCGTTGCCCAAGGCTCCGTCTGATAAAGGTCATTTTCTTTGCGAGCGTAATTCGAGGCAACAACTGTCATAGCCCTACTCCGCCGCCACAGCGATAAGTTGCTCAACCTCAGCCGTTATTTCTGCATCAGCAATCGCCAGTGCCGCGCCGACCTGAGCGCGCTCTTCCCGGCTAATTTGCTCATCAACCACAGCAAGTGCTTTTGTCTCAGCACTGATATTGGCTGACAAACGCGTCCGGAGTTCACGCAGATCTGACAGACCTTGCGCTCGCATGGCGTCCTGGAACCCGACTGCGCTGACAGCCTCGTCGGCCAGAGAAACATCAGGGAGTTGAACAGGAAGCTTTCGAAACAAGCTGAACATGGTCACACCTTCAATCTGAGAGAAGGGCACCGCACATTGATGGCGATGCGAGGAAGGTCAGCACGCCGCCAGCGCATGATGATTGCAGCGGCGCGCATTATGCGAGCAACGGTCACGCCGCGTCTGCGAATGGGTCGTCAGCATCGTGGGCTGAGATATGTTCGTCCGTATTGGCTTCTGCCGTTTTCTGCTTGATGCCTTCGAACAGCTTGGCTTGACCCGACTTCCACCCAGCTTCGTACTGGCGACCGGCTTCTGAATTTATGTCGTGGGGATTATTGAGCGTGTCTCCACGAAGACCGGCTTCCTCGCCTTCTGCGAAAGCTCGTTCATCCAGCGGGGCAAAATCAGTGAACAGATCGACCTGTGTGTTGATCGGCAGGCCTGCCCATGCAGCCGCTTGAGCATCGGCGGCACGCCGCTCCTTGAACTTGGCTTCACCTTCCGGCGTTCGCATTTGTTCATAGAGCTTGATCTGGCGCATGCCATGTTCGCCAAGGTCAACCTTGACCTGCTTACCGTGATTGCGAAGCGCAGCATCAGCCGCCTTTTTTACTTCAAGCAACCGGACATATTCGTTCCGATTGATAAAGAAGAGAACCCGATGGTCCTTCTCGGCCATTCCACTGTTATGTCCTGCATCTGCCATGTCTGCCTCCTTAGAACGGGATAAGATCGTCAAGGTCGCGGGACCGCAGATCGATGAACTGCACATCAACCTTCTCAGCGGCACCAACGGTTTCGAGAATGTAGAAGCGGGTGCCGGGGGCGATACGTGCCAGCCGTTCTGCTTCTATACGCGCACTATCGAATGTCTTGTGACGAGCAACAGGTGCGCCCTGCCCCATGCCATAGACCATCCAGAACTTTGCCTGATGTTGCTCAGCCATCACCAGGCCCCCACTGTTGCCTGAATGGCCGGCTGGCCGCTCGGGTTGGTGAATTCATCAGCCCCGAATACAATCGAAGCCACGAAAAGCAGGGATGCGACAGCGGCGATGGCGTAAGTCATGCGCGACCTACCGATCCGCCTGATGAGTGACCACACCAGTTTCCCCGCCTCGCTGGTGAGCCGTTTTAGTGCGTTCCACAGACGCATGAGGTTCCTCGATTTCAAGCCGCTTCGCCTCAATGGCGTCAGCAGCGTTTTCAATCCACGTGCACAAATGCCCGTATGTGTTGCGAAGGCCCCGATACACATCACCATTCGGGAACCTCATGGTCCGCCAGTTCTTCCAGAGCCTTTCGGCCTGCGCTGGCGTAACTCCGGCCTTTTCAGCCGCCCTGTCACGCGCCGCGGTCTGGGTGTCACCCCAGCCGCGATACTCTTGCTTGGTTGCGGCGTTCAGAAGCTCGAACGCCTCTTTTGCTGCTACGCTGTTACTCATGCTGTCACACCGTTTGAGTACGGATTCGTACCGTCTGAGTTCGGACATGCACTGTCTCCACGCCTAGAATGATCGGCGTGGGTGGGGTTGAGCCGTAGTGGCTCGATCTCGAAAGGAAGAAAAGGAATGACAAATGCGCTCTTTTCCGAACCGACAAGAACAGACGAGAGCGAAGCAACTGGAACTGCCGTTCCCGAATTGGGGACGGCGAATGGCTGACAATGACGACGATCCATTTTCATGTCCGCCCCCGCCAGCCGTGAGAAAACTCGGTGGGTTCAACATCGGCAGTGAGGTCGCCACGAGCAGCCTCACGCTTGATGACCTGATGGCGCGATGTGGCAACACCGAATAAATAACCAACAATGCAAGCAGCAACCGGCGAAAACACCACAAACACGTCAAGCCAGCTATTCATGAAGACCGCCTTTCCGTTTCGACAGGAAGGCCCTTCTCTCGACAGCGCTGCAAATAAACCTGTTTGGAAGCCTCAGCCTCATGAATGCCAAGGCGCTTAGCTATTTCAAAGGTATCAAGCCCCATGAGAAACAGTGCATAGGCGGAAGGTTTGCCGTGGGCCTTACGACGCCGAGGTCTTTGATCATCGCCAGCAAATTGGACGAGCGTATTCATGACGCTGCCCTCGCACGCATCGCATCATTGGCGCAGACAGAACATGAGGCTTGTGAATGAACCCATTTGCACGTGTCTGGATACTGGCAGTGTGGATTGATGAAAGTGAGGGCGGGCAAACTGGATACGGCCTCATTACCGTCCTGCAGTTCGCCCGCCATATCAGCATCCGGGGAGGAGTTCGGCTGCTGATTAGAATGGTAAGCTGCACGGAGGCGACGAACATCTGGACGCAGCCAGCCAGTTCCTTCAACCGCATCACGCGCAAATGCGTCTATGTCCTGATTGTTGTTGAGGTCGGTGCTCATGCCACGCGCTCAACTTCTGACGGTCCGAGGATGAAATCATCAAATTCTAAAGCTAGGCCGCGCTCTTTACCGGCCGTAATAATCTGGAGCCAATGCTCCTGCGGGATACGACCACGTTCTTTCCAGCCCTGCACCGTTGACACTGCGCAATCGAGCGCACGAGCCAGCGAAGTAAGGCCGCCGAATTTGTCAATCACATGCTCCGCTGGGGTCACGTCCGCACTCGCTCCAATCAGTAATTACGCAAACATCATACGCATCATGCGTATATTGTCAACGTGGAATGCGTAAACGTGTTCTGCGTAAATGCCCCAATGACAAATAGTGATTGGGTAACAACTGAATTTCGTGCGCTGCGTGAGCGTGCAGAATTGTCTCTCGACGCTCTTGCGCAAGCTATGGGATATGCACGTGCGTCAAGCATACAGCGGTATGAAGACCCAGCAGCGTATAAGCGCGAATACTTCGACCGCACTTTTGTTGCCAAGCTATTGAAAGCGCTTGTTGGAAAGGGCGACCCGCAAATCACTTCTAGTGAAATTTGGGCGCTAGCCGGTCCTGAGTTCAAAACAACAGACCAGACTGAATCTCTGATAGATCACAAGCAAGTGGTTAGAGAACTTGACTCGAAGGCCGGTGCAGGAGGCGGCGGCGTATTTGAATTAATCAATACAACCGATAATGGGGGGAACCAGATTTCGGCAGAGGTGATAAAGGATTACTGGCGGATCCCATCTTCATACCTTCGTGGGGAGCTTCGTCTAGAGGCGTCGTCAGCGGTTATAATCGAAGTTACAGGAGACTCAGGTTACGACCCGCAAAATCCACATGCTCCAGGCTCTATATTCCCCGGCGACCGGGTGATCATTGATATCGGAGATACCAAGCCATCACCACCCGGGCCTTTTTTAATTTACGATGGTACTGGCCTTGTTGTGAAGCTCTGCGAGCACATTCACGATTCAGACCCGCCAGCAATTCGCTTATTGAGCCGCAATCCAATCTACACGCCGTACACAATCGCGCTTGATGACGGGCACGTTATTATTGGCAGAGTTAAGGGGCGGATTTCCGCGATGTAAAACCGTAATATCCATCTTGGGAGGGGATAGAGTATGTCACTGGAGGAAAATCTTCGCCTGCTTTCTGAGCGGGTACGTTCACATTCAAGCTCAATGGCAACCGAAGAGGCAGTAAAAACTGCGGTGGTGCTGCCCTTTCTTCGGGCGCTTGGCTATGACGTATTCAATCCAGCAGAAATTGTGCCCGAATTCACTGCAGATGTCGTTGGAAAGAAGGGAGAAAAGGTCGATTACGCGATTAAGATTGACGATGAGATCCGCATTCTGATCGAGTGCAAACCGATCACCACCAATCTGGATAAAGTGCATCTTGCGCAACTCTTCCGATACTTCTCGGTAACGACGGCAAAATTCGCCATCCTGACAAATGGTCGTACCTTCCATTTTCACACTGATCTTGAAGAGCCGAACAAACTTGATACGCGACCGTTCCTGACTTTCGATCTTTCAGAAATGCAACCGCATCTCTTCACTGAGTTAAAGAAATTCGAAAAGTCTGGATTTGATGTTGGCGGCATTCTCGCGTCAGCAGAGCGGCTAAAATACACCTCGGCGCTCAAAAGCGCGATAAGTAAGCAGATCGAAGACCCTTCTGAAGAATTCGTCAGGATGATCTCTGCCGGCCTCTATGAAGGGCGGTTTACGGCTCAGGTGAAAGAGCAGTTCACGAGCTTGGTCAGATCTGCGTTCAGAGAAGTCATCCGAGATTCTGTGAAAAGTCGAATTTCCTCAGCTCTCGCGGACACCGATCAAGTAGTTGAGGAAATTGAAAACAATGTGGATGAGGATGAAATCGTAACTACGGAAGAAGAGATAGAAGGCTACATGATCGTGAAGGCGATTGTGCGAGACACTATCAAAGCTCAACGCGTCATTATGCGCGATGCTAAATCATACTGCGCTGTCATCATTGATAATAACAATCGAAAGCCTCTCACCCGTCTTCATTTTAACCGAGCGTTAAAATACATAAGTCTGTTCGACGGCGATAAAGAAGAGCGCGTCCAGATTGAAACGCTCGACCATATATATGAATACACGGACAGGCTGCGCGCAACTGCTGCTAAATATGGTGAATAACCATGCCCCGCAAACCCAAGCCTCCCCGTGAACGCGCTGCCCGTGCCCTTTGTACATATTCCGGCAATCCAGAAAATACGATGTTCGAAGGCCGGCCTCAATGGGAAAGCCACCTTTCAGAAGTTGATGTGGTGCTCAAAGCAGCACTGACACCGGAGGAATGGGAGCGGGTGAAAGAGGAAGGCCCATAGATGACTGACGCCCGCGAGCGCTTCATCCAGAAACTGCTAAACACCGCCGACAACATTGGCGACGTGCCAAAATCAGAACTGGCTATCCTGCTGCGCCAAGCTGCTATCTGGTTGCGCAATGCACCACGTGATGAAGAGCTTGAAGATGAGTTCTCACGGTTTATCAGCGACATGAACAATGACGACGATCCAGGCGGTGCAGCATGAAGATCACCATCACGCTATCAACAGCTGAGCGTATTGCATTGCGCAGGTTTGCAGCCATGACAGGCAAGGATCTCGACGATGCCGCTCATCTGGCACTGCGTGAGTATCTGATAAGCTCAAGTGATCTTGAGCCGGAGTATGATCTGGGCGAGGATACTGAGACGGCTGGGAGCGCGTGAAGGCTGAGGGGCCTTAGGTAAGAGAGGGGTGAACGGCATACGCGAAGTAAAGGAAGCGTAGTTGTTGCGAAATATGCAAATGGGAGGAGCACGCACTGCGCGCTTGTATGTGATTGAAGAGATTGGACAGCTGGGGTCGCCGGTGGTTATTTCTCCGTGCGAGAAATGAGGCAAGACGAAAGCGAGATTCGTGTACTTTGCTACCTATCCACATATGGGACGGTGAAGAAGTATTTGTTGCAGTCAGTGAGCGAGCCCCTCGCAATCCGCCCAAGATCATGTGCTTTGAAAGGAACCCTGTCGAGACGACTGATTTCCTTTTGAGCGTAAGGAAAGGGCTACTTTCCGCCGGGGCGAAGCCGACATGGTTCCGTACCAAGAATGGCCGACGGACATTGCGTAGCTATATCGATTTTGCACAAATTGAAGAGATATCTACATCATGTGCCTTGGTATTGGCGGCGGAATACGAGCGGATCAAATCATTCACCGATGGTCCCACGCCGATTGTTAACCTTCACCAATGGAGCACTCCGGTTTTTAATCGCTTGTGGCAGCTTGGCTTTTTCCCACTGGTCGGCGTGACTGAAAGTAGCTTGGCAGAGCAGGTTGAAGAAGACGAACGGTCTATGACCCTCAAATTCTTCTCTGGCTCAAATGCAGAAGAAACTGAACAAGCAGACAAAATGCTGCAGCGCCTGGCTCAGTTTATAGATCCAGAGAATGAACTGCCGATTGAGATAGCAATCCCACTTAATTCCGCACTATCCGAGGCCATGGTTAATGTGCGAGCTCATGCATATCCCGCAAATTTTCGTTTTCACTACCGTCACATAAATCGCTGGTGGTTCACAGGCTCGGCGGACCGCATCAATCGCACCTTAACTGTTGCGATTTACGATCAAGGAGCGACCATACCAGTGACGTATCCGCCACGTGCAACCGCAGACAAGGTTCGTGCGTTCCTTGCAGAGAATTGGCCATTTCAAGAAAGTCACATCTACGCCGCAGATGCAGTGCATATTGAAGCTGCCATGAGATATGGCAACACTCAAACTGGCAGGGCCAATCGTGGGAAAGGACTACCACAAATGCAAGAAGTAATCGACGCGTGCGGAACAGGCCGACTTATGATATTAAGTCGTGGAGGCAGGTATACCTACAGAAATGCAGGGAAATCAGAACGGTCAGCGTTTCAAAGCTCAATTGGCGGGACGCTGATTGAATGGACGGTTAAGATCCCATCAATCGGATGATTCAGATGGAAATTTCAATAGCAAAAGACTTTTCTCCCTATCCAGCTGGCAGGACAGGACAAGACGGCCCGAACAACGGGACCCGTTTCCGTAAAGAACATTTGGTCCCAGCACTTAAGGAAGCTGGCCGGACTGGTGGGATCGTGACAGTCGATTTTGACGGTGTTCGCAGCTTCGGTACTTCATTCCTAGAAGAGGCATTTGGTGGCTTAGTTCGCCTGGAAGGATTCGAAAAACGCGAAGTGCAAGATCTGCTGGAACTGCGAGCTGAAAAGCCAGTTTATCGGACATATAAGCGTCTCGCGCTTAGATACATCAAAGAAGCCTTGCCCGAGGAAAACCACCATGCCGCGTAACTGATCGTGCAGACGATTTGGGCACTTCTACCTGCACTGATTTCCTTCTTTTTAGGATCTGTTTACCAGTCCTATAGAGCGGCACGTTCTGAATATGTCGCACAAATTAACGAACTCATTTCAGAAATTCGCCTGGTCCAGGAAATAGGCTCAGAGTACTGGTCCTCTAATCGATCAAAATCTGACACGATAAATGAAGTAAAGATTAGAGGTTCATGCTTTTTAATATCACAGTATGTGTCTCAAACTGAGGTGTTATTTCGTGACCGGCAAAACGAAATTGAGAAAAAAACTGACGACCTTATCGACCTACTTACTAACGGGAAATTTGAAACTTCTGGAAGAAAGGCGCAATTTGATCGAGCTATCCAGATTAGGATTGTTGCTGCAGAAGTCGTCCTCCTTGCCAGAAGCTCCCGTCTCAACATCGTAACAGTATCTGCGATATTTCATGATATTGCTCGACCACCACGGCACTTGTGGCGTCATCTACACAGCCGCTACCGCCTCTTCTAACCAATATCCATTGTCTCTTACTTATTGCCACCTCACCCCTGCCTGATTGGCCTCTGCTGGAACCAATCCACCCGCCGCCCGTTATAGCACTGCCGGGGTGCGTCCCCCAATGCCCTCAGGCTATCCCGGCCAGCCCGCCGGGGAGGCGGGCTTTTTCGTGGGCGACTATGACGTAGGCGCGTAATCTTCCGTCTTCGGCCTTGGCGGCTTGCCGATATTCGTGCTCTGGGCGTCGGATTCTACCGGCACCAGAAGTATGTGCGCGGGGTTTGGATAATGGTCGAGGGTCGCCCCTGTCGCAGCATCCACACCAACACCGATCAGGCCGCCGATAAGAACGTTGCCCGCAAGGCCGGCGGCACCCTCCCCGCTCATTTTCGTGCCTACATAGAGATGACCTGGCTTGTAGCCCTCCTTCTCCGCATAGGCTGTGAATGCTGTTTTTCGACTGACCTCCACTGTGCATGGCGACCGAGGACAGGAATGCCCCAAGTCAGTCCTGATCGTCGCCTCGGTCGGCTCCGAAGTAACCACGACTTGTTCTGTCGTTCCTCGAACAACAGACGCACAACCGCTTAAAGCCAGCGCACAACTGGCTGCCATTATTGCCAATTTCATTGAATTTCCTCCCTAAGCCCAAAGTGATTGAAGCAAAGGGAAGATCAGATGTCGAGAGCCAATTCCCATCTATGGTTCTGACGATTGGTGAGGGAGGGTTCCGGCAAAAGACACCCCCTACCCCATCGGCTTCCGCCAACAAGGTGGGAGTGCCGCTTTGCAACGTCCTGACGACCGGAGCCGGGATGGGACACGATGCAACGCCGTCCTCTCGGATAGACGGTCCTCACTTTCAGGCAGCACGGTAGGACTTTCGACACCCGCACCTGCGGCTTCACCTGCACGGGAGTTGCACCCGGTCGCCGCTAATGCCGGGCAACTCAAAACAAGCCCGATGCACGATTGAATAATCGACTTACGTGTATCGCGTCAACGGTTATTACGCATCTAGCGTATTTATGCTTGCTATTTACGCATCATGCGTATATCTATCGATCATACCCACCACGAAGAAGCCCCCGGCCGATCTGGTAAGATTGAGAGGTAAGCGACATGAATACGAAAGCGCACGATCAGTTTCTGGTCTTCGACATGGAGGACCGTTTCAACGCCTCGGTTTGCTACGGCGAAGACGAGACGCGCGAGATTGTCCGACAGTTTGATTGTCCTGAAAGCTTGCAGGTTTTGCGCGTCACGATGGGCCATCCGACCCGCGACGTAACCAGCGACTTCATCACCGAAGATGAGCCTGACGCGGCCTTCGGCATTCCAAGCCCTGACAGCCTTCGTTGCTGGCACGAAGGGAGGGTGCTGTGATGGCTACGATGGCGACTGTCCGCGTCAACACCAGCGCGCGCATGGTGCTGTATCGCGATTTCAAGATCGAAGAAGCTTACGATTCCAAGACCGGCGCTGACGTGTGGGAGTGGACCCATGAAAATTACGGCCACGCCGGCGAACCGCACAACGACGTGACTGGCGATTGCCAGACGCTCTTCGAGTGCATCGACGCTGTAGAGGCGTGGCACGAGAACCACAAGCTGATCGCCAGCAATGAAAGGGCGGCGTGATGACGACCTGCCCCGAACTCATCACCTTGGAGCTATCCCGCCTCGTCCGTACCAGCAGCGCATGGGAACGCCGCTTCCATGAATACGAACTGCTGCTGACAGCCGGTCTGTCCTGCGATGAAGCCGCGCAGATCGTGACCGATATGGCACGGGATGAAGAGGCATTACTCGAATTGGAGGCCGCATAGATGAACCACATCGACCTCGACCACGACAAGTTCGAACAGGTTGGCGCACCCATTGGCCGTGTCATGGCAAATATTGAACGTGAATGGGATGGGCAGCCGATCACAGCCAGAGGCGTATATTCAGGAATCAGTCTGGAAGATTACCACCGTAAGACGGATCTGTTCGACGGACCGTCAATCTCCAAGTCTGCCCTGAAATGGCTCCTGCCGGCACATGGCGGTTCGCCCAAGGCATTTTGGGGCCGGTGGGCATGGAACCCGAACCACTTCACGCCTGAGCCAACTGATGCCCTTGATTTCGGCAAGGCGGCGCACTGCCTCTTGCTTGGTGATGAAGTGTTCGAAGATGGCTTCGCTGTCCGTCCGGAAAAGTTCAAGGATTACAAAACCAAAGCAGCGCAAAATTGGCGCGACAGCGTCCGTGAGCAAGGCAAGACGCCTATCACCTCAGATCAGGTCGAGCGTATCAAGCGCATCCATGCCGACGCCAGCACCAATGAGATGGTCAAACTCGGCGTCCTGAATGGCCGCGTGGAGCGCACCATCTGCTGGAAGGATAGCGAAACCGGGATCTGGCTCAAGGTCAGACCCGACGCCATGCCCAATGCAGATGGCGTATTTGCCGATCTTAAAACCGCCAGCAAGTTCGATGAGGACTTCCTCGAACGTCAGATTTTCGACGCTGCCTATTACCTGCAGGCCGCAATGATCCGCATGGTTTGCCGTGAACTTGGCATCCCATTTGAAACATTCGTCCTCGTCTATGTCCTGAATGACGATGTGCCAGATACCGCCCACGTCGAAATGTCGAACTTTGCAATCGACCGAGGCGAACGGGCCATCCGCTGGTGCCTACGCACAATCCGCCAGTGTCTCGATAAAGGTGAATGGCCCGGCGCCCGGCCTTTCGATGGCGGCGAACGCCCAATTCATATGAAAACCTGGTCGGCTGATCGGCTCGACACTTTCCTCGACCAGCAAGAGCGAGAGGCAGCATAGCCATGAAAATTCGTGTCATTGATTTTGAAACCACCGGCCTGCCCGAAGACCAAACCAAGGCCATCTGTGAAATCGGCTGGACCGATGTCACCGACGATTGGAAGGTCGACGGACCTCACGCGATGCTGGTTAATCCGGGGCATCCCATCCCGGCAGTTACCCGCGCCATCCACCACATTTCCGATGCTGATGTTGCCAACGCAATTTCGCCAGATGTTGCATGCGCCAAGTTGATGGATGGGATGGAGCCTGGCGACGTGTTCGCCGCGCACAATGCCAAGTTCGAACAGGCTTTCTTCGGCGGTGGCCAGCATAGCTGGATCTGCACTCTACAATGCGCTCGACACCTGTTCCCGGATGCTCCGGGCCATTCGAACCAAGTTCTGCGCTATCACCTCGGAATTGATGATGAGGACGATTTTGATGTTGCAGCTTCCATGCCGCCGCATCGTGCTGGTCCCGATACGCTGGTCACAGCCTTCATCCTCCGCCGCCTGATCTTCGCGTCAAGTGTGGCTCAACTGGTCGATCTGACAACTGCTCCTGTCGTTCTCCAAACCATCACCTTCGGCAAGCATCGCGGTATGCGCTGGGCTGATCTGCCACGCGACTATCTCAAATGGATCGCCTTCAAGTCCGAACTTGGCCCGGATGAAAAGCACACCGCTCGCCACATTCTCGGAGAAGGCTGACATGAACCAGATCGCAACCCGTCCCGGTCCCGACACCTCGATCAACTCCATCAGTGTCTCAAATGGCATTGGTGGAGCATCTATCGCACCTCAAAATCTTGGCGAGGTTGTCCGGTTTGCTGAGGTGATGTGCAAAGCAGACATTGCATTGCCAAAACATCTTCGCGGCAATGCCGGCGCATGCATGGCTGTCGCCTTGCAAGCTCTTGAGTGGCAAATGAGCCCGTTTGCTGTTGCCTCGAAGTCCTATGCGGTCAATGGCGCCATCGCATACGAGGCGCAATTGATCATGGCTGTGATCAACACCCGATCAGGCATCGAAGGCCGTCTTAAGTTCCGCTTTGAAGGCGAAGGCCCTGAGCGCGTCTGTATCGCCTATGGCAAGATCGACGGCGAAGAACTTGATGTCCGCTCTCCCAAATTCAAAGACATCACGCCGAAGAACTCCCCGCTATGGAAATCGGACCCAGATCAGCAGCAATGCTACTACACGGCTCGCGCTTGGGGCCGTCGGCATACACCAGAGGTCATACTCGGCGTCTATGATCGCGACGAGGTCGAACAGTTCCGTGGATCGGAAACCGCAAGGGACGTAACTCCATCACTCCAAGAACGCTTGAAGCTCGCCAGAATTGAGCAGCACAACGCCGCCCAGCCGCAGGAAGGTTTCGACCCGAACTTTACGACCAGCCAGTCAGTCACGGTCAATGGTGAAACTGACGGCAACCAAACTCAAGAAATCACCCAATCGGCGGCCCCCTCTCCCGCCGATGGCGGCGAGGACGCTATCACGTCCAGCGTTGGCGATCTCGCTGCCACCAATCAGACTGATGAGGATGCGAACAGCACGGAAGAAAACGTCGCCAGCAACCAAACAGTCGCGGCATCAGCCAAGACACCTTCCGATCCTCTCAAGCGCATGCTGTGCGAAGAACTGATCGACAATATGCTTCGTGCTGCATTCAGTGAGCCAGCAATCGAACGGCCTGAAAATCTCGATAAAATACGAGATGCGTTCCTTCTTCCTCAGAACCTTGGCGACCATCCAGACTTCATTCGCCTCTGCCACGAGACAGCACGCCGTATCATTGGCAATGCGTCAGAACGCGAGCGTGCTCATAAGTTCCTGACTGGCAAAATTCCGGTTGGGAAGGACGGTGCGTGATGGCCTATCACCCCATTGGCTACGACAGAAACCCCGTCAGCCACAGTATGATGATGATCGGGATCGGTAGTCCAAGAAGCCATAGCAATCCACCACGCATCATATTGAGAACCTCCAATGTTGTGTCATTGGTGAACGTCATCTGGCGAGTTTCGTTCCGATATAGGGAGGCGCTGTGATGGCGCGTCCTGTCAAAGAATGGATCGGAGACACCGACGAGCAGCGCGCCCCGCCCCGCGTCAGGTTGCGTGTTTTCGATAATGAGGGCGGCAAATGCCATATCTGCCGGCAGCCTATCATCGGCAAGAAATGGGCGCTGGATCATGTTATCGCACTAATCAACGGCGGTGAGAACCGGGAACGCAATCTCAAGCCGGTGCATGTCGCCTGCCATGCCGAAAAGACCGCTGCTGACGTAGCCGAGAAGGCCAAGGTCGCGGCAAGGCGCAAGGCTCACCTGCGCATCGTGGATGCCCCGACCATGCAGGGCCAGCCATTCCAGAAATCACGCAAGGCAGCACGCCGTCAGCAGGCCGCAGCCAACAAGCTGCCGATCCCACAACGCACGCGCCCAATGTTCGCACCCAAGGAGGACAGCACATGACCCCGATGATTGATTATGAAGACCTTATTTTCCAAGCAAAGTGCCGAATTGAGGACGTGTCTGACTTTTTTGAAGATGGCGGGACGCTCAACCGATGCGAAGGCAACACGCTTATTATGCACCTTGAGGATGGTTCGGTGGCCCGTATCGACCTCGACCCGATTATTGATTTCGTCAATGCGATGAAGGAATTGCGTTGATGGTAGACGCACACAAGCCATGGCGAGAAATACGAGCCTGCGACATTGAATGGAATGTCGGCATCATGGGAGGCGGGCGCAAGCCACAAGCACTCCATTGGCTGTGCGCGCGTGATTGCGGCGAATGGAGCCACCTGACGCTAGGCCAAATTGCCGACATGGGAGAATATAACTGGGTGCGTACGCCAGGCGTCGGGTCCGTAATGGTCACGGTCATCAAGACGGTTATCGACATGGCAGCAGAGGGCAAGCACGTGAAGCGCGGTCCTTTTCCAGAGCCTTATATCCCGACATGCGAAAGGAACGAGCAATGAAGCGAGACAGGGCATCTGAACTTCGCGCGATTGCTGAGGGCCGCCTGATGCTGAACGTGCGCAACGGCGTGACCGTATCGCGCTCGATGCTGGCGATGATAGCAGATGAGCTGGACGCCGAACGCGCTGCCCATGCGGAAACGAAGCGGGAGCTTGCCGCAAAGGCATGGTCCGACCTTGAACTCTCCACCTCACCCCAGGGAGGCGACCATGAGTGAGATGCCAGAACGCATTTTTGCGTGGATGTACACGGGCGGATTCAATCGAGGCGAGTGGCTTGGACAAAAATCAGACACAGCAGATATCGAATACGTCCGGGCTGACCTCTACGCCACCCTAGAGGCGCAGCTTGCCGAGATGGTGAAGATCAAGCCGCTAGAGTGGTCGCCTGTCGAAGAATGGAAGGAATGCAGCCGTGAGCGCGCGCCAGCATTCGGAGGTGAGTATCAGATCGTGATGCTCGACCCCGGAGAGGGTGAGTTGCCGTCCCTCTATTTTGAGATTGGACTAGGTGCGTTCATGTTCCGATTTGAGCAAGATCAAGATCCGATGGGGTTGCCGGGCGAAACTTACCCGAAGAAATTCCCATCAGTAAACGCCGCCAAAGCCGCAGCGCAAGCCGACTACGAGCGTCGCATCCTCTCCGCCATTGCCCCCCACCCACGAGCCACAAACACCGTTGCCTCTCACGAAACGGCAAATGTGAGCGACAAGCCGGAAGGCCAGCAGCCGGTGGCGTGGCTCACTAACTTAGGTTGGATTGATAGCCCTCGCTATACGGTGAGCTTTGAAGGCGATAAAACAGGTTGCGAGAATTTTCCTGTTTACACCCGCCCCTCAGAACATGCGGTGACAGAGGCTGCTGGCCCGTTCGTCACATTCGCAAATCATGCCGTCGAGAAAACAGACGGCAGTTGGGTGTGGCGCACTAGCAGCAACGAGCGCATCTGTGACTGGTTCGGACCTAGTGATTTCGGTGCCCTCAAGGCCGCTATGGAGGCAGGAGGATGAACGTTGACGCGATGATTAAGCACCACCATGCGGTGACGGAAGTCATAACGCATGCCATGAGTGATTACGCTTCGGCTGCGACCGGCACATCGTGGAACAAAGCTTGCTTTGCATTTGAAGCAGACGCGATCCTCTGCGCTCTTTCTCGCGCTGGCTTCCGCATCATCGGACCAGATGAGGTCGACCCGGTGACTGTGGAGAAGTGCGCGAAGATCGCGCTCAGTTATGTGAATCAAACCGACTACGACCTAGAGCCGGAAGCAGCCGTGGCAGAGAATGTTACCGCGAAGATGATAGCCGCCGCCATCCGCTCCATAGGGAGGAAGGCATGAAGCTAACCGGACGCTGGCGCTTTGACATTAAATACGGCCCGGAAGGTGAGGCCAAATATGCGTGGGTTTATGACGAAACCAACCGCATGATTTGCACAGCGAAAACGCATGATGCTGCCTGCATTGTCGAGGCTGCCAATGCCTATGCTGTCATCGCGGGCCGCCGCGCCCTCGAAAGCAAGGGAGGGGGAACGTGAGTAAGCGACTTAGCCTGACACAGCGGCAAGTGCGCGCGCTTTGCGAGGGTGCCAAGCAGGCAGGATTTGCACCCGTTGTGCAAATTGGCGATGCATTGATCAGGCTTATCCCCGAAAAGCACGCAATCCCCAGGCAGCCAGGCGACGCAAGGGTTGACGAAAAGGGCGAAGGCTATCTTTGATGGCAGCCATGGCCCGCCCACGTAAACCTTATATACAAAGAGAGAAAACCAGACACGGCAAGATTGTCTGGTATTTCAGACGTGATAAAGAAGCGCGCATACGGCTTCCCGGTGTTTATGGCTCAAAAGAATTTAACGACGCATATAATGCTGCGCTGGCTGGCGCTGTCGTCGAAAAGAAAACAACAGCCCCACGATCAACGCTGCGCTGGCTCGTTGACCAATATTATCAAAGCGGCCGCTTCAACAGATATGCTTACAACACTCAGCGAAACCAGCGTTTAGCTTTAGAAAATGTCTGCAAAACAGGCGCAAGGTTAAATTTCGCCGCCATTACAGAGGCAGATATTCGGGCTGGGATGGTTCGGCGTGAGGCAACTCCGACAATGGAAATTGAATATCTTCGCAGCATGAAGGCTGTCATGAGATTTGCACTCGATAATGGTTGGATCGAGAAAAACCCAGCAGCGAACATTCAAATCCCCAGGCACAAGACGGACGGCTACCATACATGGACGCTAGAAGAAGTCGCCCGATTTCAAGAGCGCCACCCAATCGGGACGCAAGCGCGCCTTGCTCTCGATATCATGCTCTATACCGGCCTACGAAGAGGCGACGCCATCACGCTCGGAAGGCAGCATATCAAAAATGGCATAATCAGATTTCGTACAGGAAAGACCGGAGCAGAACTCGATATACCGATCCTGCCTCCATTGGAAAAATCTATAGAGGCCAGCAAAACAGGCGATCTGGTCTTTTTAATCAATACACGCGGCAAGCCATGGAAAAATATCAGTTTCGGATATTGGTTTGCAGATCGCTGCGATGAAGCAGGCGTCCCCGGCCGCGCTCACGGGCTTAGAAAGGCCGGAGCCACTATCGCCGCAAACAATGGGGCTACGCCTTTTGAGCTTACAGCCCTGTACGGCTGGTCATCAACAAAGATGGCTGAACTCTACACCAGAAAGGCCGATAAAGCCCGCCTCGCAGAACGCGCCGCGAACAAGCTATACCCGCACCATAAAAAAGGTGCGGGGACAAAGTAAGATTTCATTAATGATTTCAATGCCATTTTCACCGGAAATTAACCCGCTGTTAGGGTTAACAGATTATTGCCTGATAAAAGCAACAACTGCCCAATAGCGGCAGATGGAAACGGGGGTTTCATGCATATCCGGCGCAATCACATCACAACTGGAAAGCCCGTTGTCAGAGTGGCTCTGGCGCTGGCGCTGGCAGCCGTGCTTGCAGGCTGTAGCACCGACAAGATGAAAACCGGCTCCATCGGCTCCATCGGCTCCAGCAGCAAGGGCCGGATCGAAGCCCCGACCGGCTATGATCTGCGCAGCACTTCCGCCAAATTCGGCAAGGCCTATGCTGCCAACCCCAACGACAAGGCAACCGCCATTCAGTTCGCCAGCCTGCTGCAGATGGAAGGCAATGCCGAACAGTCGCTGGCTGTCATGCGCAAACTGGCTATCAGCCACCCCAAGGACCGGCAGGTGCTGGCGGCCTATGGCAAGGCGCTTGCCGCCAATGGTCAGTTTGGACCGGCGCTGGATGCGGTGCGCCGCGCCCAGACACCTGAATATCCTGACTGGCGACTTATCTCGGCTGAAGGGGCAATCCTTGACCAGACGGGGCAGGAAAATGAAGCCCGCCAGCTTTATCACAAAGCGCTTGATCTCAAGCCCAATGAGCCATCGGTCCTGTCCAATCTTGGCATGTCTTATGTCTTGTCAGGCGATTTGCGCACCGCAGAAACCTATCTGACATCTGCCTCGCGCCAGCAAGGCGCTGACAGCCGCGTTCGGCAAAACCTGGCGCTTGTCGTCGGCCTTCAGGGTCGGTTTGATGAGGCCGAACGCATTGCCTCACAAGAGCTTTCGCCTGAACAGGCGCGCGCCAATGTCACCTATCTGCGCTCAATGCTGGCCCAGCAAAATGCGTGGAGCCAGATCAAGGCGCAAGACGGCAAGAAACAAGCAACAAACTGATTTTCTTCATGTTTCACACATGCAGAAAAACGCCTTCCGCCTCTGTCAGACAAGCAACGACCGGAGATGGCAGGCTGGCTGAATGCGGTTCATAAATCCCGCAACCGGCAATGAGGGCGCGCCGGTTGGTGCGCCTGCCCTGATAGCGCCAGATTGTGCGCGTTGCGTAAGGCAGATTGTCGTTGCGCCATGAAATGCCCATGGTCAGCCCGCGCAAATACTGGCGCTGGTGAATTTCAAACGGCATTAAGATCGTCTGGCCAAAGGTGGGCGCTGCGCCACGTGTCAGTTCTGTCAGGAAAATGCGCCGCCGCTGAAAGGCTGCCAGCCCGACATAGCGTGAGCGCTGGCGAATACCACTTTGCGCATCCTCAATCCGTTCCAGCGAAGTCACAACAACCTGCCCGTCCCGTTCACGCAGATGCGCGCAGGAGCAAACGATTTGCCCCGGCCAGGATAAGGACACATGCCAGGTCTGGTAAAAGCCCAGATAAGGCTGCAACGCGTCAAGGTCGCCGGGAAAAGCATCCGCCAGCGGGCCTTGTGCGGGCAATGGCTGATGCCGTGTTTCCAGCCTGTGGCGAAACACACTGACCGGCAGGTCGAAATCTTCCGCTTCAAAGCCGAAAAACCGGGCGATCCTGTGTCTGTTATGCGCAGAAGGGCGGGCCCCGGAATTGATATAGCGGTTGAACTGCTGCCTGTTGATGTCAATGCTGCGGCAAAGTTCGGAGATTGATTTGCAGGTGGCGCAGGCCAACCTTAAGTTTTCACTGTAATTTTCATGATGCTTGCTCATCCATATAGCGTAAACCAGCTTAAAAGAGCGTCAAGTCGCGAAATTGAACTCTGCCCATCCGGGTCCATTATTTAGACCATTCAAAATGGTGAAGAGGGCACCCATGACCAATATTCGCAATATGTTTCCTGTTTCACGCCGCGGTTTCCTGCAAGGCAGCGCAGCTTTAGGCGTCTCAGCCTCCACCGGCCTGCTGCTGGGTGGACAGGCCCAGGCGCAAACGCCGGTGCGTGGCGGCACGTTGCGCATGGCGCTGGCAGGCGGCGCCTCTGCCGACACGCTTGATCCCGCACTTGCCTCGGCCAGCGTCTTGTTCGTCATGGCCCATTGCTGGGGCGACACGCTGGTGGAATCTCATCCTGAAACCGGCGAAGCCCTGCCTTCCCTGGCCGAATCCTGGACAGCCTCGCCTGATGCTGTGGAATGGACATTTAAAATCCGCAAGGGTGTCAGCTTCCATGATGGCAAGCCGCTGACGGTTGCTGATGCTGCCGCCACATTGCGCCGCCATGGCGATGAAAATTCGCAGTCCGGTGCGCTGGGTCTGTTGTCGGGCATCAAGCAGATTGAAGAACGTGGCGACGATCTGGTCATCACGCTCAAGGAAGCCAATGCCGACCTGCCGCTGGTGCTGACCGACTATCACCTGCAAATTCAGCCCGAAGGCGGGGTCAACGACCCCAACACAGCCATCGGCACCGGCCCTTACAAGCTCACCTCTTTTGAACCGGGTGTGCGCACCACCTTTGAGCGCAACACCAATGACTGGCGCGATGACCGCGGTTATGTCGATCACGTTGAAATCATCGTGATGAATGATTCCACCGCCCGGATCAGTGCGCTCAGCGCCAATCAGGTGGATTTCATCAATCTGGTGGAGCCCAAGGTCGTGCCGCTGGTCTCACGTGCCCCGACCGTCCAGATCCTGCAAAGCCCGGGCAAGGGTTTTTATTCCTTCCTCATGCATTGCAACACCGCTCCCTTCGACAATAACGACCTGCGGCTGGCGCTGAAATATGCGGTCGATCGTGAGGCACTGCTCAAGCAGGTGATCGGCGGTTATGGCAGCATCGGCAATGACTATCCCGTCAACAGCAACTATGCGCTGGCCCCGACCGACATCGAACAGCGCCTCTATGATCCTGACAAGGCAGCCTTTCACTTCAAGAAATCCGGCCATGACGGGGCCATCCTGCTGCGCACCTCCGAAGCTGCCTTCCCCGGCGCTGTCGACGCTGCACAGCTCTTCCAGCAAAGTGCGGCCAAGGCAGGCATTACGCTGGAAGTGCGGCGCGAACCAAGCGACGGCTATTTTTCTGAAGTGTGGAACAAGCAGCCTTTCTGCGCTTCCTACTGGGGCGGGCGTCCGACACAGGATTCACGCTATTCCACCTCCTATGTTTCCAATGCCGAGTGGAACGACACCCGCTTCATGCGCCCCGACTTCGACAAGATGGCCATCGAAGCCCGTGGCGAGCTGGACGAGGACAAGCGCCGGGCGCTCTATCGTGACATGGCGCTGATGATCCACGATGAAGGCGGGCTGATCCTGCCGGTGTTCAACGATTATGTGAATGCAGGCACAACAAAGCTGAAAGGCTATGTCCACGATATCGGTAACGATATTTCCAATGGCCGCATCGCCAGCCGGGTGTGGATCGAAGCCTGAGCTTTAGAGCATCGGACCAAAAAATGGAATCGGTTTTTGGATAATTCCGATGCTCATTCAAAGAGTTAGAGCGTCCTTTGTGCGTCCGATAGGACGCACGGCGCTCTAACTGGCAGATATTCTTCCTTGCATGACCGGCAGATTTCTGCCGGTCCCGCCATTTTGCGAGAAAAATCATGACCGACAAAAATTTCCACATCATCGAAAACGAATGGATCACCCTGAAGGACGGGACACGACTGGCGGCCCGCATCTGGATGCCGGATAGCGCCGGAGCAGATGCACCTGTTCCGGCGGTGCTGGAGTTCTTGCCCTATCGCAAGCGCAATGGCACAGCCCCGCGTGATGAATCCACCTATCCGTCCTTTGCGGCGGCAGGCATTGCCGGTGTTCGCGTCGACATTCGTGGCAGTGGTGATTCTGAAGGGGTCATCGACGGTGAATATACGCCACGCGAGCTTTCCGATGCCGTGGAAGTGATTGAGTGGATTACGGCCCAAAACTGGTCGAATGGCAGCGTCGGCATGATGGGCATTTCCTGGGGCGGTTTCAACTGCCTGCAAGTGGCTGCACTCGAGCCTCCGGCGCTCAAGGCCGTCATCTCCATCGCTTCAACGGTGGACCGCTATAATGACGACATCCACTACAAGAACGGCGCTCATCTTTCCGCCCAGTTTTCATGGGCAGCAACAATGAGCGCCTACCAGACCCGTGCTCCCGACCCGGAAATTGTGGGAAAGCGCTGGCGTGACATGTGGATGGAGCGGCTGGAAAACGAGCCCTTCTTCATGGAAGAATGGCTTGGCCACCAACGCCGTGACGACTTCTGGAAACATGGCTCGATCTGCGAGGATTTTGAGGGTTTTCCCGTTCCGGCACTGGTCATTGCCGGTTGGGCCGATGGCTATCGCAACACACCGCTGAAAGCCGTGGAAGGCATGCCCTCAAAGGCAAAGGCTTTAATCGGGCCATGGGTGCATAAATATCCGCATTTTGCCTATCCAAAACCACGTGCAGACTTCCTTTCAGAAGCCATTGCATGGTGGCAGCGCTGGCTGTGCGACAAGGAAAATGGAGCAGAAAAAGCCCCGCAGATGCGCGCCTATATTCTCGATGGGCCACGCCCTGCCCTCTGGCGTGAAACCGATCCCGGCTACTGGATCGCCAAAAATATATGGGAAACGCCTGCAACCACAACACTGAGCGTGGATGATGCGCATCGCCTTGCAAGCACCCCTGCAAAGCCAGCCTCCGGCAGCACATTGCTGCGCTCGCCTTTAGACACGGGCACCGCTGCCGGTGAATATTTCACACTGGCCCCCAATACAGAAATGCCGGGCGATCAGCGGACTGACGATGCCGGCTCATTGGTCTTTGACAGCAGCGCGCTGAACGAGGAATGCGTGATCCTTGGTCAGCCGGTTCTCAAACTGCGTCTGTCCAGTAATGCCCCATTGGCCAATCTGGCGGCACGAATCGTTGACATCCATCCCGATGGCACCGCCACTCGTGTCTGTTTTGGCCTGCTCAACCTTGCCCATCGCAATGGCAATGCCGAGCCACAGGTTCTGGAGCCGGGCAAGCCTGTGGACGTGGAACTGGTGCTTGATGCCTGCGGCTATCGCTTTGCACCGGGCCATCGCATTCGCCTGTCCCTTTCCAGCGCCTATTGGCCGATCATGTTGCCGCCGCCCCATGATGCAATGCTCGACATTGATCTTGCTTCGATCCGTCTGGATTTGCCGCTGCAGGGCGCGCATGAAAAAATCCATGTCGCAGAGCCGGAAAATCCTGATCCGCTGCCCCATTATGAGGCAGTAGAAAAAGGCTCTTCCGCCCGCAGCGTTGAGCGTGATCTGGAAAATGGTATCACGCATTACCGCATCAATGACGATACCGGCTTGAACCGCCACCCCGGCAATGGTCTGGCAACACGCGACACCATGCAACAGGTCTGGTCGATCAAGCCGGACGACCCATTGTCGATGTCGGCTGAAATCATCTCCACATGCACAGCCAAACGCGAAGGCTGGGAGACCATGACGCGCAGCACCATGACATTTTCCTGCACGCAAACCGAATGGATTGTCGTTGAACGCATCGAAGCGTTCGACAAGGGGCAAAGCGTGTTCGATCGTGAACGCAGCGCCCGCATCCCGCGCGACCATATGTAAAAAAGAACAAAACACTGTGCGCCTGACAGAGCGCACAGTGTTTTATCTATTTATCTTATTATATTTTATTCCGTCGCAGAACTGCGGGGCTGGTCGCCAAAGAAGCCGCCATTCTGGCTAAGCTGAATGCCTGCCGGGCCCAGAATAATTGCAAACAGCACCGGCAGGAAAAATAAAATCATCGGCACGGTCAGCTTTGGCGGCAGGGCCGCAGCCTTCTTTTCAGCCTCGGTCATGCGCGCATCACGGCTTTCACTGGATAAAACCCTGAGCGCATGAGCCACCGGCGTACCGTAACGCTCAGCCTGAATAAGCGCCTGGGTAACTGATTTGACTGGCTCCAGTCCAGTGCGCTGAGCCAGATTTTCATAGGCCTGACGCCGCTCCTGCAAATAGGAAAGCTCGGCCGTTGTCAGCACGAATTCCTCAGCCAGTTCCACCGATTGTGAACCGATTTCTTCTGATACCTTGCGCATGGCCGCTTCAATGGACATGCCCGATTCCACACAGATCAGCATCAGGTCCAGCGCATCTGGCCAGGCTTTCCGGATGGAATCCTTGCGTTTCGTGGCCCGGTTCGTGACATATAAAATTGGCGCATAAAAACCGGCATAGGCAGCGCCAATACAGGCAAAGACCCGCACCGCCGTCGGCTTGTCGCTCAGACCGCCAAGCCCGAAAATATAGATTGCCGCAAGAGCCAGCCCGACAAAAGGCAAAACAAGGCGAAAGAACAAAAACCGGGTCATCGGGTTCTGGCCGCGAAAACCTGCCGTCTTGAGCTGACGGGTGGTGTTTTCATCTGCAAGCAAGCGCCGCAGATCGAGCTTTTCAACGATACGGCGCATGCCCATTGATTGCTGTTCACGCAAACTGCCGCTGCGGCGCTCAGCTTCAGCAACCAGGCGGGCACGCTGTTTAGCGCGCAACTCATCACGTTCAAGAGCCACTGCTTTCATGCGGCTTTTCAATGGATCCCGGCCAAAGGCAGGTATCAGGGTCAGTATGGTCGCAAAAACGGCTATGCCAATCAGCATTGCCATCACGAAGGTCGGATCTGTCAGAGTTTTAATTGCTTGAGCGCTCATGGTTCAGACCTCAAAATTCATCATCTGACGCATCACAAAAATACCGATCGACATCCACACCGCCGATACGCCCAGAATCAGATGACCGGTCGAGGTCTGAAACAGCGGCATGATGTAGCTGGGGCTGGAAAGGTAAACCAGCAATGCAATGATGAATGGCAAAGAGCCGATAATAACGGCCGACGCCTTGGCCTCCATCGACAGCGCCGCCACTTTTGCCTTCATCTTCTTACGGTCGCGCAGCACCCGCGAAAGATTGCCCAGCGCTTCGGACAGATTGCCGCCTGCCTGAGATTGAATCTGAATGACAATGCCGAAAAACGCGGCCTCGGTGCAGGGCATGGTTTCTGACATGCGTATGGCCGCATCAGGTATCGACAGACCCATTTGCTGGGCATCGACAATACGACGAAACTCCCCACCCACCGGCTCTGGAGACTCGCTGGCAATCAGACGCACCGCATCATTGAGCGGCAGACCGGATTTGACCGCGCGCACAATAATATCGAGCGCATTGGGAAACTCGTCGAGGAAGGCTTTTACCCGGCGCGCGCGCAAGAACGTTATGGCCCAGCGCGGCACACCCAGGCCGCCAATGATCAGAACGCCAGGCAAAATGATCGTTGGCAGGCCGATGATAAAGGCAATCAGCGTCAGGCCAAGACCGCACAACAGCGAATACAGATAAAACCGTTCAATAGGCAGATTTAAACCGGCTTGCCGGATCTGCGTTTTCAGCGGCGGTTTTTTTACCGTGTGGTTGAGTTGTTTTTGTTTTTCATCAAGCTGTATGAGCGTTTCCTGCACAGATTTGCGGCGTTTGACGGCTTCGGCCATGCGCTCACGCGACGCTCTGACCATAGCCTTATCCGTTTCAGCAGATGCGATGGTGGCCAAGCGCTTGCCGACATTTTTTTCATCCCTGATGCGACCAAAAAGCAGCGCATAGGCCACCGCCCCGGCACTCAAGCCAGCCAGGGCGACAAAAATCAGAACAGTGCTGTCAATTCCAAACATTGTCTGTGCATTCCATGTCTTGAAGCGCCTCGATCAAACCCTCATCTGCC
Source organism: Aquamicrobium segne (assembly GCF_042656785.1). Classification (NCBI taxonomy): domain Bacteria; kingdom Pseudomonadati; phylum Pseudomonadota; class Alphaproteobacteria; order Hyphomicrobiales; family Phyllobacteriaceae; genus Aquamicrobium; species Aquamicrobium segne. The sequence continues at coordinate 181,578 of NZ_JBHSLL010000012.1, read as the reverse complement.
CTTCAACTCATTGTTTTCCTTCATCCTGTCCCGGATCAATCGCTGCGCTTTTCCATGGCTTCCAACGCATTGGCCAGTCTTTGCTCTTCGCCATAATAGCGGGCGCGTTCCCAGAAATGCGGGCGGCCGATGCCGGTCGAGACATGCTCTCCGATCAGCTTTCCGGCTGCATCCTCACCCTTGATATTATAGGTGACGAGATCTTGCGTGATGATCACATCACCTTCCATGCCGATCACCTCGGTAATATGCGTGATCCGGCGCGAACCATCGCGCAGGCGCGCGGCCTGAATGATCACATCCACCGAACCGACAATAATTTCACGCACAGTGCGCTGCGGCAGCGAATAGCCGCCCATGGCGATCATCGATTCCATACGGTTCAGACATTCACGCGGACTGTTGGAGTGAATAGTGCCCATTGATCCGTCATGGCCCGTATTCATGGCCTGCAACAGATCAAACACCTCCGGGCCACGCACCTCACCAACGATGATACGTTCAGGGCGCATGCGCAGACAGTTCTTGACCAGATCGCGCATGGTGACCTCGCCCTCCCCTTCCAGATTGGGAGGACGGGTTTCAAGGCGCACCACATGCGGCTGTTGCAGTTGCAATTCGGCTGAGTCTTCACAGGTGATGATGCGCTCATCACGATCGACATAATTGGTCAGACAGTTGAGCAAGGTGGTCTTGCCTGAGCCGGTGCCGCCTGAAATGACAACATTGCAGCGCACCCGGCCGATAATTTTTAAAATTTCCGCCCCTTCTTGCGAAATGGCGCCAAAGCGCACAAGTTGATCAAGGGTGAGCTTGTCTTTCCTGAATTTGCGGATGGTCAGCGCCGTGCCATCAATAGCCAGCGGCGGTGCAATCACGTTGACACGCGAGCCATCGGGCAGACGCGCATCGCAAATCGGCGAGGATTCATCAACGCGACGGCCAACCTGGCTGACGATGCGCTGACAAATGTTCAAAAGCTGCTGATTGTCACGAAAGCGGATATTGGTCTGCTCAACCCTGCCCTCCACTTCGATGTAAACATTGCGCGAGCCATTGACCATGATATCGGCAATGTCATCGCGCGCCAGCAAGGGCTCCAGCGGGCCATAGCCTAAAACATCATTGCAAATGTCTTCAAGCAGTTCCTCCTGCTCGGAAATCGACATGGCCAGATTCTTGATCGCAATGATGTCATTGACGATATCGCGAATTTCTTCACGGGCGGCCTCTGTCTCCAGCCGGGCCAGTTGAGACAGGTCAATCGTGTCGATGAGTGCCGCAAAAACCTGACTTTTGGTGTCGTAATAGCTATCACTGCGCGTGTGCGAGGACCGGGCTGGCGCAACAGAAGGCGATGCGGTTTCCCGTACAGGTGGTGCTGCGGCTATACCAGCGCTGGCAGAAGGCAAAGGACTAACTGCAACCGGGTCCACAGCATCCGGCACCGCTTTTGGGAAAGCCGGTTTGACCCTGTCATTGCTGCCTCGTCTTCCAAACATGATTATCTACCTTTGCGTGCCTGCAAGGGCTGTTATTTTGCGCGTCTGAGCTTGCCCAGAATCGAACCAAGACCTGCTTTTCTGGCCGTCTTAATCTCTGCACGCCCTGTCAGCACATGAGCGATTTCATTGATGGTGGCCACAACAGGATGTTTTGCATCCATTTCACCCAGCATCCGGCCATTATTGGCTGCATGGCCAAAAAGCTGCGGATCGAAAGGAATGACCGCCAGGGGCTCGATCTCCAGCGGCCCGAAAAAATCCTGCACCGAGATTTCCGGGCGCTTGAGCACACCGGTCTGATTGAGGATCAGCTTTGGCGGCTGATCGTTGGGCCGCAGATTTTTAAGCATATCCATAAGGTTTTTGGTGTTGCGCAGATTGGCAAGCTCAGGCGTTGCGGTAATCACCACCTCATCGGCGCGCATGAGCGTATCCTTGCTCCAGCCACTCCAGATATGGGGAACATCGAGTATCAGAATGGGTGCGGTGCGCTGGGCCACCTCGATAATCTGCGTGAAGGCGTCCGGCTGGAAATCATAGGTGCGCTCCAGTGTCGAGGGCGCTGCCAGCAGTGAAAGATTTTGCGCACATTGCGCCAGCAGCCGGTCAAGATAGACCTCATCCACGCGCTCGGGCGAAAACACCGCCTCGGCAATGCCTTGCGCCGGGTCCTGATCGAAATTGATGTTGGCCGTTCCAAAGGCCAGATCAAGGTCTGCCACCACCACTTCCGAGGCAAACAGCGACGAGATCGCCCAGCCGACATTATGTGCAATGGTGGAAGAGCCGGTGCCGCCTTTTGCGCCCACAAAGGCAATCGAGCGGCCAATCGGCTTGGCGTCGGGGTCAACAAAAATCGCTGCAATGATGCTGACAATATCGGCAATCGTCACCGGGGCGACGACATATTCAGAAACACCGTTGCGGATCAGGTCACGATAAAGCCCGACATCATTATAATGGCCGATGACCACCACCTTGGTGCCGGGGTCGCAATGCTGTGCCAATTGCGCCAGTTGTTCCAGCAACACCCCCGGCTCACTGTGTGATTCCACGATAACGAGATTGGGTGTGGGCGTACCCTGATAAAAATCAATAGCCGTTGCAATGCCGCCCATCTGTATCTTGAGATGGGTTTTTGCCATGCGCCGGTCTTCGCCTGCCCGCTCGATCGGGCCAGACACACCCTCGGTTTCGCAAAACGCATGGATGGAAATGCGCGGGACTGGCCGCAGCGCCTGCATGGCGTCCAGTTCCTGCTGGTCACTTTCCATTTCGGTTGCGTCGTCATAGGCCATGTTCTTCATGTGTCTTGCCCTTTGGAGAGGCCCTGCCCGTCAATAGTTTACTTCGCGCGGCGTGTTGGCATTTCCAGAACTGCGATAGTCACCCAAAATCTTGTTGCGATTTTCCGCATCAATAGGATCTTGCTTGCGCGGTCCCATCAAGTCAGCCGGATTGGCGATCTGAGCGGCGAGATTGTTTTGATAAGAGCAGCCGAAATTGGCATAATGCTTGTTATCCGCCGTCTCCAGAATATCCTTTGGCCAGCGGCCACAAGGGCCGGTCTGCGCCCGGATAGAGCTGTAAACCAGCCGCACAGGCGCACTCGTTTCTTCGGGTGATGCCTGATACTGCGTCATGGCGATGCGGTTGGCACGCACACCATTGGCACGGGCAAGCCGGGAAAATTCACGTGCAACCTTGCCCGCCGCCCGCTCATTGGCCGAGCCGGACGGTGTGGCAATGGTCAGCACCGGCGCAACGCCCGTATCATAATCATCCAGAAAACCCGCCAGCGCCTGCCGCTGCGATCTGGAAACCCCTTGCGCTGAAGCCAATACCGGCAAATCCAGCACCTTGTCCTTTCCCGAAATCACAATCGGATGATTGGTGCGATAATCATCGGGGATTGAACCAACCGTCACACTGTCACGATTGGCGCAACCGGCCAGTAATGCAGCCGCGGCAACAGCCACAATTGCAGCACTTGTTCTTGCCTTGAACATTGCGTTTGCCATGCCCGTCTCCCCGCTCATTTGTAGATGAAGCCGACCATGCCGTGATAACGGCCAGCAGGCTTGTCGGTTTTCATGGTGCCATAGACACGGTTGACGCGGCCAAGGAACATGCCGGCGCCATCGCTTGCGACGTTGAAATTATCATCGGGCTTTGCCAGTTCGTTACGCGCCACCGGCTTTGACAGATAGGGCGTGACAATGATGACCAGTTCGGTTTCGTTGCGCTCAAAATCACGGCTGCGAAACAGCGTGCCAAGCACCGGAACTTTTGACAGACCCGGCACCCCCTTATAAATCTGGCGTGAATTGTCATTGACCAATCCGGCAATCATCATCGAACCACCAGAAGGCAGTTCAACGGTAGTATCGGCCAGCCGCTTGCGCAGCGACAGGATATTTTGCCCCCCCATTTCAACCGACCCTTCTGGTGTCGGCTCTGAAACCGAAGTGCGCACCTTCAGACTGATGCGGCCCGGCGATAAAACCACCGGCTGAAATTCCAGCCCGATACCATATTCGATCTGTTCAAGTGTGCGGACGGTGCGGCCTTCTTCATTCACCACATTGGTGACGATATTATACTCACCACCGGCCTTGAACGTGGCCATTTCACCTGAAATGGCGCTCAAGGTAGGTTCTGCCAGGGTGCGCATAACACCGGCCTGTTCCATGGCATTGACATAACCACGCAACATATCGGCGCCGCCAAGGCCGGTGCCGGCCTGAAGCAGTGCCGGGTTCGGGTTCAACATATCAAAGCGCACACCATTGGTCTGCCCAACCAGATTGACACCCAGTTGCTTCATCACATTGCGGCTGACTTCGGCCACCGTTACCTTCAGCGTGACCTGATCCTCACCCATGATCTGCAACATGTTGATGATGGCGCTGCCGCGCCGCGATCTGTCGGGATTGTTGATGGCCACGCCCGAATCTGACGAGCCGCCCGCCGCCGTTTGCGAATATTGGCCCGTGGTTGCCTCGCCGCCCGTGACAAAGGCACTGGCAAGCTGTTCGGCGCGCCTGGCATCCAGTGGTGTGGCCACGGTTCCGGTCAGCACCACATTGTCATTGACCAGTTCAACCCGGATGTCGGAATTGGCGATGAAGCGCTTGAGATAATCTTCAATGCCCGCGACATCTCGCTCCACATAAAGATCAAAACTGGCAATCTGCTCGCCATTGGGCCCAAAGATAAAAATATTGGTTTCACCAACCGACTTGCCAAACAGATAGATGCGGCGTGACGTACGCGTTACCGCATCTGCCACACCCGGATTGGCCACTAAAATATCATAGGCATCGCGCGGCAGATCAACCACCACCGATTTATTGAGACCAAGATTGATCCGTTTGCTGGCAGTCGTTGCCTGTACCGTGCTGCTGGCAGCCTCTGCCGTTGCAACACCCAGCGCTGGCATCAGCACGGGGGATGCACCAAACAGCAGGGCAACTGCCGTCAAAGCGATGGGAAACCTGATGAAAAATCTCATTTCCTTGCCCCCACTTCGGAAACTTCTCCAGATTTGATGAGACGCACCGTGCCACGGCGACCGGCGCCACTGACCAGATAGTCAGCCTCTTCCTGCCCGGTTTCCTGCGTGTCCTTGACTGAACGCAGCGCCAATGTGAGACGATCTGCCATCTGCTGGGCAACTGTGATGATTTCGGCCTGTTGCGGTGTCAGTTCCAGCGTCGCTGTCTGGCCAATCCGCGTTTTCTTGCCTTCTTCATCTTCCTGAATGGTCTGGTCGATGGCCAGAACGCGGATATTGTGCAAAATTGTTTCTGTCGTGAAACCGCTGCCCCCGGCACTTTCACTGCGGCGGGTCATGATCACATCGACACTGTCATTGGGCAGGATGAACCCGCCGGCAGATGTATCGGCTGCAATCGAGGTGGCAACAGCCCGCCTGCCCGAAGGCAGAATGGACGACATGAAGCTCTGCCCCTCATCAATCAGCTTGATGCGTCGTACAGGCTCTCCATTATACATGGGCATGCGCGTGACCGAGCCTTTGAGCTTTGCAAGCGCATCAGGCTCACTGTCGCGTGTGATAAAATTCTGATTGACCGTGTCAGTGGGCCAGGCAACCCACTGGACGTTGTTGCCCAACGGAGCGCCAATCGGCACATCGCCTGTCAGAACAGCCACATCCACAGTCTTGACCACCGGGGCCTGTTCGCCTGGCTGGACAACGACCTTGGCCGGTGGCGGTGTCACTATGTTTTTGGCGACATAGCCTGCGCCGCCCGCTGCAGCGATCGCAACCCCTAAAATTATCAGACGCGATGCAGCCATCTGTCCAACCCCTAACCCCGGTAATCAACACCCGCAGGAGATAGTGCAGCCGCAATCCTCAAATTATAGTTAACGTGGCGCTTACAACTTTGCTTAACGGGAAGTTATCGCCTCAGCCAGCCATCTGCGCCAGCGCCCAGACGACCAGCGCACTCTTGGGGTAGATCATCAATCCGGCAAAGCCCAGCGCCACACCATAGGGAATGCCGACCTTTGCATCGGCAAAATGGCGCAGGAACATGTTGTTGCGGGTCAGATCAACCAGCATTGACTTGCGATAGGCGAGCGTGGCCAGCGTCAGCCCGCCGCCAACGAAAGAGGCATAAACCAGATATTCCAGCAGAACGAGATCAAACCCCATCCAGACCGCGGTTGCCGCCATCAGCTTGGCGTCCCCGCCACCCATGCCGCCAATAGCGAACAGAACAAAAGTCACGCTCAGGACAGCAGCACCTGCCCCCAGATGCAGGGCATAATCGCCCCATTCCATGCCGGTCAAAGGCGCAATGGCCATAAAGGTTGCAACCAGCAGCAGCGACACCTTGTTGGCGATGGTCATCGACAGCACATCCGAAATGGCGGCAAAAACCATGCAGAATGGAAAGACAACAAAAATCAGAGCTTCAAGCATCGGTCTGGCACCTGCTGTGAATATTAAAGCGTGTCGCTTTTCTTTCAGATTCACGCGACCCGCTTTAAATCTTTATTTTTACGCATGTCTTTATCTCGAAACTGGTTCTCAAGTCTCGAGAGACAGGCTTTAGGGGCCAGACTATGCCAAAGGGTGTTAAAGATCGGTGATCTTGCAGCTTTTACGTGATTTGCCGGGTTTAACCCTTGGTTCACCACTCCCGTTCATATTTCTTTCCAATATCCGCCAGGCAGGAGAAATCAGGTGTCCATATCAAGACCATCATTCATTGCGGGCATTGTGGGTGTGCTGCTGGCGGCAAGCTGCGGCATGGTCATGGCGACAGAAACCGAGCCTGCGCAAGCAGAAGCCGTCACGCTTTCTGCTCAGGCCTCCGGTATTGAAGTGGTCATGAACCAGGCGCGCCTCATCAAGCTGTCACGACCTGCTGACACCATCATTGTCGGAAACTCCTCCATAGCGGACGCCTCCGTACAGGATGCCACCACACTTGTCTTGACCGGCAGGGGTTTTGGCACCACCAATCTGGTGGTGATCGATCAGGAAGGCGCACCCATTCTGGATGAACAGATCACGGTCAGCCGCCAGACGGCTTCAACCGTGCGCGTCTACCGGCGCTCCAATGTGCAAACACTTTCCTGCACGCCCTATTGCGAAAGCTCTTTTCAGAGCGAAGCAGAACGCATCTCCGACAGCCAGACCGGCGGATACTGACATCATTTTTTTGATCCCGGCCCTAAAACCATTATCCCGAATCCGGTTCCTGCTTTGCGATAATGGCTTTATGGTTGACGCAGACTTAATATGCTTGCTTGCAATTGAGCAGCCCTTCAAACCACACTTCAACCGCTTGCCTCTATAGTCTGCCTCAAGTGGCAAGGGGTGTCAGATGGGCATGGAAAACATTTCCAGAAATTCCGGCGCAGGCAATAAACGCCGTCGGCCAGATTTTTTCACACGGTTCAGGCGTAACGACAAAGGCAGCGTGGCCGTCGAATTTTCTATCCTGATCCTGCCTTTTACACTGCTGACCTTCGCCATATTGGAAACCTGCATATCCTTTGCCGCGCAGACGGTCATGATCAATGCCACGGACGATATTGCGCGCCAGTTCCGCACAGGACAATTGCAACCCGGCCACACAGAAGCCGAGAAGCAGGAATTGCGGGATACGATTTTCACACAGATTTGCGGGCGTATGGAAGTTATCGTCAGCAAAGGATGCCCGGGGCTGCTGATTGATCTGCGCTCCTTCGATCATTTCTCACAAGCTGCGTCCTACCGATTTACAATCGTGGAGGATAAAATCGTCTTGCAGCCCGGCAATATCAGGGAAGAGGATTTTGCAATAGAGCCTGGCCCGACCATGTCGCGCAACATTCTCAGGGTCTTCTACAAATGGCCGATCATCACAGATTTCATGAGCCGATATATAGCCAGTCTCGATGGTGGAAAGACGCTGCATTTTGCGTCCTTCGTCTGGCAAAATGAACCCTTTTGACGGGCTGTGGAGCGCAAACATGATCACTTCATTTGCAACACGCATTACAGCCTTCATTCACAACCACAAGGGCGTTGCGGCCGTCGAATTTGCCCTCATCGCCCCTATCTTGCTGATCTTGTATTTCATGACGATAGAAACCGTTCAGGGAATTGAGACCAACCGGCGGCTGGGCCGCCTTGGCACCATGGTGGCAGATCTTGTCGGCCAACAGGACCAGTTGTCAGCCTCCGTCTTGAAAGACATCATCCAGATCACCGAGGCAACGATGCGGCCCTATAGCCGCTCCACACCGGAAGTCACGGTCAGCGCCATTCAGATCGGCAGCGAGCGGCAAGGCGCCATTCCCCGGATCGTCTGGTCCGGCAAGGTCAACAGCAGTGGAAATTATGTCAAAGCCCTTGCTGCGGGATCAACGGTTTCTGTTCCGGCAGTCTTGAAAACCGGGGACAGCTTTTTGATCAGAGTGGAAAGCAGGCTCAATTATTTTCCCATTCTGCTCTGGCCCCGCGATGGCAATACGGCTGCTGGCCCGTCCGGCTTTTTTACCGGCCTCAAGATGACAGAGATCAATTATGCAAGGCCGCGCATCAGGCGTGAAATTGCCTGCCCGACATGCTAGAGCATTTTTTATTTTCACGAAAAACCAACAAAATGCTCTAAGCTCCTGTTTTAACCGCATTTGTACGACGTCAGATGATTCCATCTGCCTGCAAAATGCTCAAAAGGCTGCAATGGCGCGCGCATTCATCTTTGTTCTGGATTCATTTGGTGTTGGCGGCGCGGCTGACGCGGCTGAATTTGGTGATGAAGGCGCCAATACTTTTGCTCACATCGCCAATGCCTGCCGCGCCAATCTTGCCAATCGCCCCGGTCTGCGCTCAGGGCGATTGAACGTGCCGCATATGGTTTCGCTTGGGCTTGGAAAAGCTGCCCAAACCTCCACCGGCTATGAATTTGAAACACCCCCATCGCCTGTTTTGGCTTCCGCATTTTTCGGTGCCGCCCAGGAAGTTTCCAGCGGCAAGGACACCCCTTCAGGCCATTGGGAAATTGCTGCCCTGCCCCAGCATTTCGGCTGGGGGCGGTTTCCTGACACAATTCCGGCTTTTCCAGACGCGCTGACCTCAGCCATGATCTTGCAAGGACAGGTTCCGGGCATTTTAGGCAATTGCCATGCCGATGGCATGGCCATCATCCAGCAATTTGGCGCCCAACATATCCTGACCGGCAAACCCATCTGCTACACTTCGGTTGATTCCGTCCTGCAAATTGCCGCCCACGAGGAGCATTTCGGGCTGGAGCGTCTTTATGATTTCTGTGTGCTGGTGCGCCGTTTGTGCGATCCGCTTAAAATCGGGCGCGTCATTGCCCGCCCCTTTAGCGGTGATCATCCAAAAAACTTCAGACGCACATCAAACCGGCGTGATTATGCCGTTACGCCGCCAGAGCCAACATTGCTCGACCGTGTGACCCAGGCGCAAGGTCAGGTGCTCGCCATTGGCAAGATCGGCGATATTTTTGCCCATCGCGGCATCACCAGACTGCGCAAGGCGGCAGGCAATATGGCCATGTTCGATCAGGCATTGGAAGCAATGGACGAGGCGCAAGACAATGATCTGGTTTTTGCCAATTTTGTCGATTTCGATACCGAATATGGCCATCGCCGCGACCCAACCGGCTATGCAGCAGCCCTTGAAGCCTTTGACCGACGCCTGCCTGAAGCGCTGGCGCGGTTGAAATCCGGGGACCTGTTCCTGCTCACCGCCGACCATGGCAATGACCCGACATGGCACGGCACCGACCACACACGCGAGCAGATCCCCATCATGGGGCTTGCGCCCGGTCTGGCTGGCGGCCATGTGGGGCTGCGCTCCAGTTTTGCCGATATAGGCGAAACGGTAGCTGAACATCTTGGCCTTGCGCCGGGAAAATATGGCAACTCCTTTTACACACAAATTGGTGGCCATGCCTGAACTGCCCGAAGTCGAAACCGTCCGGCGCGGCTTGCAGCCTGTTTTGGAAGGTGCGCGTATCCTCAAGGCCGAGGCGCGGCGGCCCAATTTGCGCTTTTTCTTTCCTGAAAACTTTTCTGAGCAGTTGAACGGACGCCTCATCACCGCCATTGGCCGCCGCGCCAAATATCTGATCCTGCATATCGAGGACGGGCCTGCCCTTCTCTGTCATCTTGGCATGTCGGGATCGTTTCGCATTGAAGAACAGACTGCACCCGGCCATTTTCATTCAGACCACAGCCAAAATGAAGCGCATGACCATGCGGTCTTTGAGGTGATGTCCAGATCACAGATCCCGCATCGCATCATCTATAATGATCCACGCCGGTTCGGTTTCATGCTGTTTTGTCAAACAATTCCAGATGAACACCCGATGCTGAAAAATCTTGGCGTGGAACCAACCGGCAATGCGCTCAGCGCCGACCTGCTGGCCACACTGTTTCACAACCGCAAGGCTCCATTAAAAGCTGCCCTGCTCGACCAGCGCCTGATTGCCGGTCTTGGTAATATCTATGTGTGTGAAGCGCTGTGGCGGGCGGGCCTTTCGCCATTAAGGGCCGCCGGTACAATTGCCACATCAGGGCGCAAACCAGCCCAACAGCGCGAAAGGCTGGCGCAATCAATCCGCGCCGTCATTGCAGACGCCATTGCCGCTGGCGGCTCGTCCTTGCGCGATTATAAACACACCGATGGCTCGCTCGGCTATTTTCAACACAGTTTTGCCGTCTATGATCGCGAGAAAAAACCCTGCCTTGCCCCCGGCTGCCATGGCATCATTGAACGCATTGTACAAAGCGGCCGCTCGACCTTTTATTGCCGCGCCTGTCAGAAATAACCGGCCCCAAAATCCTTCAGGAGAAAGCTCCCATGTCTTATGAAAACATCCTCGTCGAGACCCGCGGCAAGGTGGGGCTGATCACACTCAACCGGCCACAAGCGCTGAATGCGCTGAACTCTGCCGTTCTGGGTGAATTGCTGGTCGCCACAAAAGCCTTCGATGCCGATGATTCCATTGGCGCCATTGTGCTGACCGGCTCGGAAAAAGCCTTTGCAGCCGGCGCCGACATCAAGGAAATGCAGTCCAAAACCTATGTAGATGCCTATCTTGGTGACCTGCTTTCAGGCTGGGATGATTTTGCCCGCACCCGCAAGCCGATCATTGCCGCAGTGGCCGGTTATGCGCTGGGCGGCGGCTGCGAACTGGCCATGATGTGCGATTTCATCATTGCCGGTGACAATGCAAAATTCGGCCAGCCGGAAATTACGCTTGGCATCATGCCCGGCATGGGCGGTTCACAGCGGCTGACCCGTTTTGTCGGCAAATCAAAAGCCATGGATATGTGCCTGACCGGGCGCATGATGGATGCGCAAGAGGCCGAACGCTCCGGTCTGGTGTCACGCATTGTGCCAGTCGGTGAGCTTGTTGAGGAGGCGTTAAAGGCGGCTGCCAAAATTGCCAGCTTCTCCTTGCCCGCCATCCTCATGAACAAGGAAGCGGTCAATCGCGCCTATGAGATGTCCCTGACGGAAGGCTTGCGATTCGAACGGCGCATCTTCCACTCCCTGTTTGCGCTGGAAGACCAGAAAGAAGGCATGGCTGCCTTTGCAGAAAAGCGCAAGCCGGAGTTTCGCAACAAATAAGACCGGCAAACCCACCCAAAACTACACTTTGCCACCCAAAATCATAGTTTGAATACGGCTTGCAATTGACGGATTATGAAAGCTGACTTATAAGCCGCCCAACTGTGGTGGCCCAACGGCTGCCCAATTGTTATTGCGTTTTGCGGGCAACCGCGCGCATTCACCTGTTCAAGATCAAAAAGAGAGGCAATATGGCCAACACTCCATCGGCCAAGAAGGCTACGCGCAAAATTGCTTACCGCACCGCGGTCAACAAGGATCGTCGCTCGCGCGTTCGCACCTATGTGCGCAAGGTCGAAGAAGCTCTGGCCGTTGGTGACAAGGCCGCTGCTGAAGCTGCATTCAAGAATGCTCAGCCTGAGTTGATGCGCGCCGTTTCCAAGGGTGTCTTTCATAAGAACACGGCTTCACGCAAGGTTTCGCGTCTGGCACAGCGCCTCAAGGCCCTGTCAGCCTGAACACCTGCCTAAAGCCTGTCTCTCGAACTTAAGAATCAGTTTCGAGATAAAGACATGCATATAGATAAAAATTCAAAGCACTGTGCGTCCTGCCGGGCACACAGTGCTTTATCTGTTTTGTAGCCGCATTTGTGCGCTGCCGGACGAAACCGTCTGTGCTCACAAAGCGCTTAAATGTTAACGCAGCCATCAGAATTTTAAAAAGCTCGGCATTCGTGCCGGGTTTTCTTATGACCTTGGTCATTCACGATTTTCGCTGGCTATCCCCACCTGCCAGCCACACCCTGGCCCTGCACTTTTTTACCATCTATATACACCTTGGGTTGTATTGACAATTGCTCAAAATCTCAACCCGGGTGATCAAAAACCATTCCTTTACAATCGCTTGAAACATGCTCATCCACAGGCTGTGCACAATCGTGCACTCCGAAGGGGAACAACCTCATGTCAAGCGAAATATTAAAAAAAAGAATCTTACCAGACTGCGTTTTGTGACTCTGACGAAAAGAGTTTGAATCCCAATGGCTTTGATGAAAACCAGCAGAGAGGGCAGCACTTTTGAGGGCAATTTGGTAACCAGATTCGTTAAAAAGCAGTAAGACCTGCCCTTGCTCTTTCCACAACGTTTTCGGTAGTGTCTTTTTATCGAAAGGGACAGGCGCCAAGCCCTCGACCCAATCAAGCACAGGCAGAGTTGACCGCACGAACCCGTGTTCGTGAAATGGTTGGTATCGCTTTCGATACTGGTAGGGGACCAGTTCATTGTATGGCATGTCCAGGTTTGACCGGCTTTGCGCCGGGCGGCTTGCTTTGCCCTGCGCACAGCTTCCCTGCTGGGGATGGGCCAAAAATGGCACAGCTCCAGCGAGCCTCCTTGTTGCGTGGCCCAAATGGCCCCACCGGGGATTTTGAGAATTAAGACCGTCACGGGCAATACGCTCCGACGTGAAATGCAGAACTAGGGATCACGAAATGCAGAGTGGCATGGGCAGGAAACTTGGCGATTTACCTTTCGAGAACAAGGCGGCCAAAGAACATGACATGACAACTCTCGACGAGGCTGATCACAAGTTTGAACGGGTCAAGTCCCAGCTTAAGGCCCGCCTTGGGCCAGAGGTCTATTCAAGCTGGTTTGGGCGCATGAAACTGGCCGAAGCCTCGAAGGGCGTTGTGCGCATTTCCGTTCCCACCGCCTTCCTGCGCTCCTGGATCAATGGCCATTATCTCAATCAGATCGTGGAATTGTGGAAAGAAGAAGACCCCGGCATTCTCAAGGTTGAAATCATTGTGCGCTCGGCCGCCCGCCCGGTCCGTGCCAGTATTGAGGTAGAGGCACAAAGCCGCCCAGTGCCGCACCAGTCTCAAACCGCCCTTGCCTCGACCATGACGCCCAACGGAACCGGTTCAGGCAAAGCCGAACAGACGCCATTTCAGCGCTCAGTCCCTCCACAGACCGAATTCCGGCACAATGTGCTGGGCTCCCCCCTTGATGCCCGCTACACATTTGCCTCCTTTGTAGAGGGGCCATCCAACCGTGTTGCCTTTGCCGCAGCCCAGGCCGTTGCCGAATCGCACTCCAGCGCCGTGCGTTTCAACCCGCTGTTTCTCCATGCCACGGTTGGCCTTGGCAAAACCCATCTGTTGCAGGCAATCGCAGCAGAAGCACTGCACCAGAACCCGAAGTCGCGCGTTGTCTATCTGACGGCTGAATATTTCATGTGGCGCTTTGCCACCGCCATCCGCGACAACAATGCGCTGACGCTGAAAGAACAGCTTCGCGACATTGACCTCCTGATCATTGATGACATGCAGTTCTTGCAAGGCAAGTCGATCCAGCATGAGTTCTGCCATCTCATCAACATGCTGCTGGACAGCGCAAGGCAGGTGGTGGTCGCCGCCGACCGGCCGCCTTCCGAACTTGAATCGCTGGAGCCGCGGGTTCGCTCACGCCTCAATGGCGGCGTTGCCCTTGAAATGTCATCACCGGACCTGCCCATGCGCCTGTCCATGCTGCAACAGCGGCTGACGGCAGCCCAGGCTGAAGACGCGGCCATCGACATTTCCAGCGAGGTTCTGGAACATGTGGCGCGCACGGTTACCGGCAGCGGCCGCGAGCTTGAGGGCGCCTTCAACCAGCTTCTGTTTCGTCAGTCTTTCGAGCCGCAGATCACGGTTGATCGCATTGACGAGATTTTGGGCCATATCTACCGCGCTGGTGAGCCCAAGCGGGTGCGCATTGAAGACATTCAGCGCATTGTTGCGCGCCATTACAATGTATCGCGCACAGAACTGCTTTCCAGTCGCCGCACACGCACCATCGTCAAGCCACGCCAGGTGGCCATGTATCTTTCCAAGGTGATGACGCCGCGTTCCCTGCCTGAAATCGGGCGGCGCTTCGGCGGGCGCGACCACACTACTGTGCTGCACGCAGTCCGAAAGATCGAAGGTCTGTCCGACAATGACAATACTCTGGCACAGGAACTGGAACTGTTGAGGCGGCTGATCAACGATCAGGCCTGAAACATTTTGCGAGCCTAGATGGCGCCATCTGGCCTCGTATAAATGCGGCCAAAACAAGAGCCTGGAGCCTATTTCCCAAACCGGGGCCCGTCTTGGGACAAATGCAGGGCATGATGCAGATTTCATGCCCTGTGCAGAGACAAAATCAGTGATCAATTCCCCTTCGGACTTGCTTTCAGGCTGGTTTTCCTGTCAGTTTGCCTCCCCTGTTCCAGTGCGTCTTTTTTGCCTGCCCGGGCAAGATATGGCACACCGGAACCCTGCTTTCATTCTTCAAGCGAGCCTGTTTCGTCATGCGTGTTATTCTGGAACGGTCGAACCTCCTCAAATCCCTCAGCCACATCCACCGTGTGGTTGAGCGGCGCAACACCATTCCAATCCTGTCCAATGTCCTGCTTTCCACCGATGGCGCAAGCCTTGAAATGAAAGCCACTGACCTTGATCTGGAAATGACAGAGGCAACACCGGCGCGCATCGAGCAGCCGGGGGCGACCACGGTTCCGGCCCATCTGCTTTATGATATTGTGCGCAAGCTCTCCGACGGTGCAGAAGTCATGCTGAAAACCGATGAGGACGGTGCAGCCATGACCGTCACCTCCGGGCGCTCATCCTTCCGGCTTCAGTGCCTGCCGCAATCGGATTTCCCCGAACTTTCAGCCGGTACTTTTCCGCATATTTTCCGGCTGGATTCTTCGGCTCTGAAGGGGCTGATCGACAAGACCCAGTTTGCCATTTCCACCGAAGAGACCCGCTATTATCTCAATGGTATTTTCCTGCATGCCCATGAGGCCGACGGCAAGCTGAAGCTGCGCTCGGTAGCTACCGACGGACACCGGCTGGCGCGCGCCGAGATCGATGCTCCGGCAGGCTCGGAAGACATGCCCGGCATCATCATTCCGCGCAAAACGGTGGGCGAGTTGCAAAAGCTGCTCGATACGCCTGATGTGGCAGTCGCAATTGAACTTTCCGACACCAAGATCCGTTTCACCATCGGCTCTGTGGTGCTGACCTCCAAACTTATTGACGGCACGTTTCCTGACTATCAGCGCGTCATTCCAACCGGCAATGACAAGCGCCTTGTCATTGACCGCCAGAGCTTTGCAGCCGCGGTTGACCGCGTTTCCACAATCTCTTCCGAGCGCGGGCGCGCTGTCAAACTGTCGATCAGCGACGGTCAGATCACGCTGGCTGTCAACAATCCCGACTCGGGAAGCGCCACCGAAGAGCTGGTTGCCGACTATTCATCAGAGCCGATCGAGATCGGCTTTAATGCGCGCTATCTGCTTGATGTCGCCAGCCAGCTCAGCAGCGGTGATGCTGAATTCATGCTGGCCGATGCCGGTTCTCCCACCCTTATTCGCGACACCAGCGATGAAAATGCACTTTATGTGCTGATGCCGATGCGGGTCTGACCGCATCGCATTGCGGTTTGCGATGCCTGCCCATGGAAACGATTTGCGGTCCCTATATCAGTCGGCTGACGCTGACCAATTATCGTAATTATGTATCGCTCTCGCTGGCGCTCAAACCGGGGCTGGTGGTGCTCAGCGGCGATAATGGCGCTGGCAAGACCAATCTTTTGGAAGCCATTTCCCTGCTGGCTCCGGGACGGGGCCTGCGCCGCGCACCCTATGCCGATGTGGCGCATAATGGCGGCGATGGCGGCTTTACGCTCCATGCAAGGCTCGACGGGTCGCAAGGCGAGGTTGATATCGGCACCGGCCTGATGGCGGCAGATGGCGGCGAAGGCGGACGCCGGGTCCGCATTAATGGCGCGCCTGCGCGCAACGCCGATGAATTGCTGCAATGGCTGCGCGTCATATGGCTGACCCCTGCCATGGACACGCTGTTTACCGGGCCAGCAGGCGAGCGCCGCCGCTTTCTTGACCGGCTGGTTCTGAGCATTGATTCTGCCCATGGCCAGCGCGCCTTGACCTATGAACGGGCCATGCGCGGCCGCAACCGGCTGCTGGCCGAGAATTCACGCGACAGCGCATGGTTTGAGGCGATTGAAACACAGCTTGCCGAAACGGGGGTGGCCATTGCTGCTGCGCGCACCGAACTGGTGCGGCTGCTGATTGCCAAGATCGAGCAATTGCCCGGTGATGGCCCCTTCCCGCAGGCTGACATTACCCTTGCTGGTGAACTGGAAACACAAATCGACACCATGCCAGCCGTGGATGTAGAGGAAGCTTTTCGCCACAGGCTGGCGACAGAGCGCGAGCGTGACCGCATGGCGGGGCGCACACTCACAGGCCCGCACCGCTCAGACCTCATCGTGCGTCACCGGCCCAAATCCATGCCGGCCGAACTGTGCTCCACCGGCGAGCAAAAGGCATTGCTGGTTGGCCTGATTTTGTCTCACGCCAGATTGACGGGTGAAATTTCAGGCCTGTCGCCCATCCTGTTGCTGGATGAAATTGCAGCCCATCTTGATCCGGGTCGGCGTGCCGCCCTGTTTTCCATTCTGGAGGACATGAATTGTCAGGCTTTCATGACCGGCACCGATGCGGCCTTGTTTTCCAGTCTGGAAGGCCGTGCCCAGTTTTTAAGCGTCGATCATGGAACCATTAAAGCATGTCGCGATCTTTCAGATTCACGCGACACGCTTTAAATTTTTGTTATTACGCATGTCTTTACCCCGAAACTGGTTCCCGGTTCGGGAGACAGGCTTTAGCACCATTGACTGAATAAACATGTTTGTGGCGTGACGCCGTCACCCAACATGGTAATCTGTCTTCATGAAGACCCTTCCGTCCCTGACCGATGATGAAATTGAACGCTATGCGCGCCATATTGTGCTGCCTGAAATTGGCGGCACCGGTCAGCGCAGGCTGAAAGCAGCGCGTGTACTGGTCGTGGGGGCTGGCGGACTTGGCGCGCCGGTTCTGGCCTATCTGGCCGCAGCAGGTGTGGGCACGCTTGGAATCATCGACGATGACGAGGTGTCGCTGTCCAACCTGCAACGACAGATTATTCACGGCACCACATCGCTGGGCCGCTCAAAGGCTGAAAGCGCCCGGGACGCAATTTTGCGCATCAACCCGCATGTTCAGGTCAAACTGCATCAATTGCGCCTGACCCCGCAAAATGCGCCCGCTCTCATTGCCAGCTATGATCTGATCATCGACGGCACCGATAATTTTGCCACGCGCTTTGCCGTGGCCGATGCTTGTGAACAGGAAAAGCGGCCACTGGTTCATGCCGCAGTCGGGCGTTTTGACGGATCACTGACCGTGCTCAAGCCTTTTGAGACAAATGCTGCCGGTGAGCCCAACCCTTCTTATCGGGATCTGTTTCCCGCACCACCGCCAGACGGCCTTGTACCCTCTTGTGCGGCAGCCGGAGTGGTTGGTGCACTGGTCGGTGTGATGGGAACCTTGCAGGCGATGGAAGCCATCAAGCTGATTACCAAAATTGGCACACCACTGGTGGGCAGGCTTTTGCTTTATGATGCGCTGGCAGCACGCTTCGACACCATTTCCTACAAGCACCAAGGCAGATCATAACATAAGTCCAGACTCTAAACCCGTGTTGGAATCACCCTGTCTGGCGGGCGATGGCCATCGCAAAAGGCACGGATATTGATGATGACTTTCTCACCCATATCAATGCGCCCCTCCAGCGTGGCCGAACCCATATGCGGCAAAAGCACGGCCTTGCCGCTTGTCGCCAGCCGGATCAGTTCTGGATTGACCGCTGGCTCATTTTCGTAAACATCAAGCCCTACACCGGCAAGTTTTCCGCCGTCCAGCGCCTTTACCAGCGCCTCTTCATCAATCAAATCGCCACGGGCGGTGTTGACCAGATAGGCGCTGGGCTGCATCAGCGCCAATCGACGCGCCGATAAAAGATGATAGGTGGCCGGGGTTGACGGGCAATTGACCGAAATAATGTCCATGCGCGCCAGCATCTGGTCGAGGCTTTCCCAATAGGTAGCCTCCAGCTCATCTTCCAGCGCACCCATAACACGGTGGCGATTGTGATAATGGATGGACAGGCCAAAAGCCTTGGCGCGCCGGGCAACTGCCGCTCCAATGCGCCCCATGCCGACAATACCCAGCCGCTTGCCCCATATGCGCCGCCCCAGCATCCAGGTTGGCGACCACCCGGCCCATTTCCTGCCTTCAGGCAAAATGGAAGCGCCTTCCGTCAGCCGCCGCGGCACCGATAAAATCAGCGCCATGGTCATGTCAGCCGTGTCTTCAGTCAAAACACCGGGTGTATTGGTCACCGTAATGCCTCTGGCGCTGGCGGCTGCCACATCGATTTTTTCAGTGCCATTGCCGAAATTGGCAATCAGTTTGAAATTTTCTCCAGCCTCGGCAATCACCGAGGCATCAATCGTATCGGCAACCGTTGGTACCAAAACATCGGCTTGCCTGACGGCCTCCATCAGTTCTGCCCGGCTCATGGGCCGGTCTTCAACATTGAGGCGGGCATCAAACAGTTCACGCATCCGCGTCTCGATCAGATCCGGCAGCTTGCGCGTGATGACAACAAGAGGCTTTTTCCTGCCGGTCATATTTACCCCGATCCCGGTTAGAACATTTTTTATTGCCGGATAAAAATATCCAGCCTCGCACATATGCGGCGAAAATCAGAATTTAAAGCATGGCAAATGAAACTGAAAGCTCATGAATGCTTTAGGGTCAGGACCTGTTAATTTGTTTAGAATGGTGTGAGGTCATTTGGTTGGATACGAGAAGAAAAGGCGCAGGAAATGTGAACATTTTCAAGGCTTTTCGACGCCGTTGCCGACCAAATGGACCACATCCAAAGGACGCTGAAACGGCTTCAAACTGCCACGTCGAAGTCCTCGGTCGATAAAAACACATCGACCATTGGACTTCTCCTTGCATTTTCTTGCCGTTTCAAGCGCCATTCTGATCAAATTAGCAGATCCTGACCCTAATGTTGAGACCTCTTTAACCAAGACCGGCGAAACTGCAAACTGGTCGCAAGGTCTGGCAAATTCCATCCACCGAAGATGGATCAAGCCAAACTTGCGCAAACAAAGAAAAAGGCGTCGAGCTTCAGCTCCTGCCCATTCAATAAAAAAACCTTGCAAGGGAACAAAAGTGTCCGGTTTCGTGTCGTTTGGTCTTCGCCATCTTCTTTTGGGGGCTGCTTTTCTGGCTCTGACCATTCCCCAGCTTGCCAGCATTGCCCCTGCCGGTGCACAGGCCCAGGCTACACAATTGGGCCCCAGCGGCCTGCCCCTGCCGCGTTTCGTCAGTCTCAAATCAGCCCGCGTCAATTCCCGCGTCGGGCCGGGCACCAATTATTCGGTGGACTGGATGTATACCAAGGCTGGCCTGCCGATGGAAATCATTCAGGAATATGACAATTGGCGGCGGGTGCGCGATGCAGAAGGCGCAGAAGGCTGGATCAATCAATCCCTGCTTTCAGGCAAACGCACGGCAATCATTGCCCCATGGCAGCGCGGCAAGGAGATGAAAATCAACCTTTTGCGCCGTCCTTTGGAAGGCGCGCAGACCGTTGCCATATTGGAGCCCGGCGTTATCGGCACCATCAAATCCTGTGACGGGCAATGGTGCGAACTAAGCTTTGGCGGACATTCGGGCTGGCTTGGCCAGTCGCTTGTCTGGGGCGCTTATCCGGGTGAAAAGGTGAAGGATTAAAGCATGTCGTAATCTTTCAGATTCACGAGATTGCTTTAAATCTTTGTTTTTACGCGTGTCTTTATCTCGAAACTGGTTCTTAAGTTCGGGAGACAGGCTTTGAACCCGGTTCAAACCGCTTTGGGGCGCAGCCGGATGACAATATCAATATTGGCAATTTCCATGCCGTCCGGCGGCCTGGGCAAATTATTGACCGTCATGGCCTCACCTTCCACATCAAAAATGCGGTTCTCGCCTTCGATGTAAAAGTGATGATGGTCAGAGGTGTTGGTATCAAAATAGGTTTTTGAACCCTCGACCGCCAGAATCCGTAAAAGCCCGGCTTCGGTAAATTGATGCAGCGAATTATAGACAGTGGCAAGCGAGACCGGCACACCGGCTTCCAGCGCTTCCTCATGCAGTTCTTCAGCCGACAAATGGCGGTCGCCCTTGGCAAACAGCAGCTCGGCCAGCGCTACACGTTGGCGCGTCGGCCTTAGACCGGCGTCACGAACCCGCTTATCCACAGCACTCCCCATTCTCGTCAAACTCATATTCATTAAAGCGTGTCGCAATCTTTCAGATTCACACGACCTGCTTTAAGCCTTTGTTATTACGCATGTCTTTATCCCGAAACTGGTTCTCAAGTCTCGGGAGACAGGCTTTAGAGCATTTTGTGAGCACACATGGAATTATGCCGCACAAATACTCTAGCTGCTCCAGGCTGCCTTGCTGCCTGATTCGCTTGTTTCAAACCCCGTTTTGCCTGCTTTAAACATTGTGATCCCGACAAAACAAGGACATTCAGCCACGCATGGCTACCATATGATATATTGCGTCCTGCTCTGGCGATCAATAGCGCCTCCATGCAACAGCACGCATTGACCCCGGCAAAGGGCCGCGTTAGAGCCATTTCTCGATAAAACAAGGTAAACTACGCTTTCCGGCCTGAAACGGACTGTGTTACACAAACAATAGAGCGGAGTGCCGCTCGACCTGAACGGGGAGCGCATTGAATGGCCGAACAAAAATCCAGCTATGATTATGAAGACCTGCTAAGCTGCGCCCGCGGCGAAATGTTCGGGCCGGGCAATGCCCAGCTTCCCTATCCGCCCATGCTGATGTTTGATCGCATCACCCAAATCAGTGAAACGGGCGGCGATTCCGGCAAGGGCTATATCCGTGCTGAACTCGACATCCACCGTGACCTGTGGTTTTTTCCCTGTCATTTCATCGGCGACCCGGTCATGCCCGGCTGTCTCGGCCTTGACGCCATGTGGCAATTGACCGGCTTCTTTCTCGGCTGGCTGGGTGAGTCTGGCAAGGGCCGCGCCCTTTCCACCGGCGAGGTCAAATTTACCGGCATGGTCACGCCTTCGGTCAAGAAAGTGGAATATGGCATCGACTTCAAGCGCGTCATGCGCGGTCGTCTGGTGCTGGGCATTGCCGACGGCTGGATGAAGGCCGATGGAGAAACTATCTATAAGGCCACCGACCTGAGAGTCGGCCTGTTCAAGGAAGAGGTTGCCTGATCTGTTGCAACAAACAGATTGCGCCACCATGAAGGAGCACTCATGAGACGTGTCGTTGTCACCGGCCTGGGTATTGTATCTTCCATCGGCAACAATGCTGATGAAGTGACCGCATCCCTTCGCAATGCCAGATCAGGCATCAGCTTTTCCGATTCCTTTGCCGAACACGGCTTCCGCTCGCAGGTATGGGGCGCGCCCACACTTGACCCGACCGAACTGGTGGACCGGCGCGCCATGCGCTTTCTGTCACGTGGCGGCGCATGGAACCATGTCGCCATGGAGCAGGCCATTGCCGATGCCGGGCTGGAACAGAGCGACATCACCAATGAGCGCACCGGCATCATCATGGGTTCAGGCGGGCCGTCCACACGCACCCTTGTAGAAGCTGCTGAAATTACCTTAAAAAACACCTCGCCCAAGCGCATTGGCCCCTTTGCGGTGCCAAAGGCCATGTCGTCAACCGCATCGGCCACGCTTGCCACCTGGTTCAAGATTCACGGCGTCAACTATTCGATCTCGTCGGCCTGCTCCACTTCGGCACATTGCATCGGCAATGCCACGGAGCTGATCCAATGGGGCAAACAGGATATGATCTTTGCCGGTGGTCATGAAGATCTTGAATGGTCGATGTCGAACCTGTTTGACGCCATGGGCGCCATGTCCTCCAAATATAATGACACACCAGCAACCGCCTCACGCGCCTATGACATCACCCGCGACGGTTTTGTCATTGCCGGTGGCGCAGGGGTTCTGGTTCTTGAAGAGCTGGAACACGCCAGGGCGCGCGGCGCTAAAATCTATGCCGAGATTGTCGGTTATGGCGCAACCTCAGACGGCTACGACATGGTCGCCCCCTCCGGCGAAGGCGCTGTCCGCTGCATGCGCCAGGCGCTTGCCAATGTGGAGGGCAAGGTCGATTACATCAACACTCACGGCACCTCGACACCAGTTGGCGACAGCAAGGAAATGAGCGCAATCCGCGAAGTGTTTGGCGAACACATGCCTCATATCGCCTCCACCAAATCGCTCACCGGCCATTCGCTGGGCGCTGCAGGCGTGCAGGAATCGATCTATTCGATCCTGCAGATGCAGGGCAATTTCATCGGTGAAAGTGCGCATATTGCCGAACTCGACCCGGAATTTGAAAATATGCCAGTCGTGCGCAAGCGCATTGATGACGCAAAGATCGACATTGCGCTGTCCAATTCCTTCGGCTTTGGCGGCACCAACGCGACACTGGTTTTCCAGCGCCACACTGCATAAAGGGTCCCGGAATGAACTCATTGATGAAAGGCAAGCGCGGGCTTGTCATGGGTGTTGCCAATGACCACTCCATCGCCTGGGGCATTGCACGCCAATTGGCTGCACAAGGGGCTGAACTGGCCTTCACCTATCAGGGTGAGGCTTTCGGTCGCCGCGTCAAGCCGCTGGCCGAGCAGATTGGCGCTTCGCTGCTCATTCCTTGCGATGTCGAAGACAGCGCATCAATTGCCGCTACTTTCGACACGCTGAAGGAAAAATGGGGTGGGCTGGATTTCGTCGTTCATGCCATCGGCTTTTCTGACAAGAATGAGCTAAAAGGCCTTTATGCCGACACCACGCGCGAAAATTTTGTGCGCACCATGGTGATCTCCTGCTATTCCTTCACCGAAATTGCCCGCCATGCCGCTGCCCTGATGAATGAAGGCGGCTCTTTGCTGACCCTGACCTATGCCGGCTCCGTGCGCGTCATGCCCAATTACAATGTCATGGGCGTGGCCAAGGCCGGGCTTGAGGCCAGTGTCCGCTATCTGGCCAATGATTATGGACCACGCGGCATCCGGGTTAACGGCATTTCGGCAGGTCCGGTGCGCACTCTTGCGGGCGCCGGCATTGCCGATGCGCGCTATATGTTCAATTATCAGAGCCGCAACGCGCCGCTGCGCCGCACCGTCAATCTGGACGAAATTGGCAATTCAGCGCTTTATCTGCTGTCCGACATGTCGTCTGGTGTTACCGGCGAGATCCACTATGTCGATTCGGGCTATCACATCGTTTCAATGCCGACGCTGGATGAATTGAAACAGATGGACGACAAGGACTGATATATCTGCAACTTTTTTAAGGCGATGCTCTAAGCTCTTGTTTTAGCCGCATTTGTGCGACGCCAGATATAGTCATCTGGCTGCAAAATGCTCTAAAATGCCGGATATAAGATCCGGCATTTTTATTTCCGCGCCAGAAACAGCTTGAAGCGATTATCGCCGCCAATTTCCTGCGATGAGACAAAAGCGCCAGAAAGCACGGCCTCATAGGGCAGTTGCCGGTTTGCCACCATTAGCAGCCGTCCTCCCTGCTTGAGTGCTTTGGCAGCGACTTCTATCAAGCGCTTGCCAATATCCGGTTCTGCCGCCCTGCCCTGATGAAAAGGCGGGTTCATGACGATCCAGTCATAGCGCTGTTCCACCGGTTCAGTGGTCAAATCCTGCCAAAAGAAGCGGGACGCTTGCGGCACATTGCGCCGCGCCGCCTCCAGCGCCTCAAAATCCGCCTCATAAAGATCAAGCAGGTTGATGCTGGTGGCCCGCTCCGCAACATGGGCTGCCAGAAAACCCCAACCGGCACAGAAATCAGCAATATCGCCAGAAATACCCACAGGCAGATTTTCAACCAGCAGGCGCGAACCTGCATCAACCCTGTCAAAGGAAAACATGCCGGGCGTCGTGTGAAATCGGCTTTCAACCACTACAGACGGATTATTGGCCCGCAATTTTTCTGCAACCTCCAGCGTGGCAGGCCGATGCAGCCAGAAAACAATGCCATGATATTTCGGCAGGGCGTCCACCAGCGGTATCAACCCGGCCATGCGCTTGCGCAGCGAGGCAATGCCGTTTTCCTTAAGTCCCGCCACAATGATGGTGCCGCCGGGAATAACTTGCTCCAGCGCCTGTGCAATCCATAGCTCATTCTGGCCGCGATGTCGGCCAGCCAGCACCAGCGCCATGGCGTAACCTTCGCCTTGCACCTGTGGTGTCACCTTGTGCCGGGCCAGATGCAGCGCATTGAATTGCGGACGAAACCCCTGCACGCAATGCAGATCAGCGCCAAAGCCTTGCGGCAGCCGAAAGCCCGGAACAGCGCCCAGAAACAGCACAGAACTGGCGGCACCGGGCACATCCAGCGCACCTGTTTCAAAGGGATAGAACAAAGTTTTCAAAGAATCTGACATCATAGCTGGCTGATAAAGCATTTTGCAGCCAGATGGCACCATCTGGCGTCGCATAAATGCCAAAAGAAAACGGGCGCAGATTTAAACTGCGCCCGTTTCATCTTTGAAAAATTCAGGAAAAATCAGGCGTCAGCGCCTTCGGCCTTGGCTTCCTTCGGCTGCTCCTTGCCGGTTGCCTGATCGACAACTTTCATTGACAGGCGCACCTTGCCGCGCTCGTCAAAGCCCATCAGCTTGACCCAGACCTTGTCGCCTTCCTTGACCACATCGGTGGTCTTGGCAACGCGCTGGTCGGAAAGCTGCGAGATATGGACAAGACCGTCACGCGGACCGAAGAAATTGACGAATGCACCAAAGTCAGCCGTCTTGACCACGGTGCCTTCGTAAATTTCGCCCACTTCCGGCTCGGCCACGATGGTGTGGATCCACTTCTTGGCCGCTTCGATTTCCTTGGCGCTCGACGAAGCGATCTTGACCGTGCCATCATCTTCGATGTTGATCTTGGCGCCGGTCTTTTCCACGATTTCGCGGATGACCTTGCCGCCGGAGCCGATCACGTCGCGGATCTTGTCGGTCGGTATGGTCATCACCTCGATGCGCGGCGCAAACTCGCCCAACTGACCACGGCTTTCAGAAAGCGCCTTGCTCATTTCACCCAGAATATGGAGGCGGCCGTCCCTGGCCTGATCAAGCGCGATCTGCATGATCTCTTCGGTGATGCCATCAATCTTGATGTCCATCTGCAAGGAGGTAATGCCACTATCGGTTCCTGCCACCTTGAAGTCCATGTCGCCAAGGTGATCTTCATCACCCAAAATGTCGGACAGAACCGCATAGCGCTCTTCTTCCTTGATGAGGCCCATGGCAATACCGGCAACCGGCTTTTGCAGGGGAACGCCTGCATCCATCAGCGCCAGCGAGGTGCCGCACACGGTTGCCATCGAGGACGAGCCGTTGGACTCGGTGATCTCGGAGACAACGCGCAGCGTGTAGGGAAACTGCTCGGCAGATGGCAGCATCGGGCGAATGGCGCGCCAGGCAAGCTTGCCATGGCCGATTTCACGACGACCGGGCGACCCCATACGGCCGGTTTCACCCACCGAATAGGGCGGGAAATTGTAGTGAAGGAGGAAGGTCTCCTTGTACATGCCGGTCAGTGCATCGACATATTGTTCATCTTCGCCGGTGCCCAGCGTAGCAACCACAATGGCCTGTGTCTCACCGCGGGTGAACAGGGCCGAACCATGGGTGCGCGGCAGGAGGCCGACTTCAGAGACGATGGAACGAACCGTTTTCAGGTCGCGGCCATCAATACGCGAGCCGGTATCAAGAATGTTCCAGCGCACGATCTTGGCCTGAAGATCTTTAAACACCGAAGCCACCTGCTCGGAAGCCCACTTGGCCTCTTCGCCTTCCGCGGGCGTGAATGCTGCCTTGACCTTGGCCTTGGCGGCATCAAGCGCCACATAGCGCACCTGCTTGTCGGTGATCTTGTAGGCCTCGCGCAGATCCGTCTCGGCAATGGCGAGAATTTCAGCTTCAAGCGCTGACAGATCAGCAGTCTGATGCTCACGCGGCTCCTTGGCGGCAACTTCAGCCAGCTTGATGATCGCCTCGATCACCGGCTGGAAAGCCTTCTGGCCGAAGACGACAGCACCCAGCATGATATCTTCGGGCAGTTCCTGAGCTTCCGATTCGACCATCAGAACGGCTTCGGAGGTTCCGGCAACAACCAGGTCGAGCTTTGATTCCGGCATTTCGTCGAGATGCGGGTTGAGCACATATTCGCCGTTGATATAGCCAACGCGCGCCCCGCCGATGGGCCCCATGAAAGGCACACCGGAAAGCGTCAGTGCAGCCGAAGTGGCGACGATCGACAAAATGTCGGGATCGTTTTCAAGGTCATGCTGCACGACGGTGACGACAACTTGCGTATCATTCTTGTAGCCATCGGCAAAAAGCGGGCGGATCGGGCGGTCGATCAGACGCGAAACCAGCGTCTCCTTCTCGCTCGGGCGGCCTTCGCGCTTGAAATAACCGCCGGGGATCTTGCCCGCAGCATAGGTTTTTTCCTGATAATTAACGGTCAGCGGAAAGAAATCAAAGCCGGGCTTCGGTTCTTTTGCCGAAACGACAGTGGCTAAAACCATGGTCTCGCCATAGGTGGCCAGAACAGCACCGTCAGCCTGACGGGCGATCTTGCCGGTTTCCAGAATGAGCGGACGACCGCCCCATTCGATTTCAACTTTATGTTGGTTGAACATGAATTGTCCTTCATATCGGGTCAGACCGCTATCGCTTTTTGCGATACGCTCCACACCCTTTCAGCTTGTTTCGGTCAGCCACGGGCAAGACAACGGGAGGCTCTTTAAAAAATATCCGGCCATCAATACCGGCAGAGCATCCTGCAATCCTGCCCCATGACCGTCCACGGAGCGGTTCCGGCAACCTTTTTTGCCATGGAACCTGCGGGCCAATACACAGCCCGGATGCACGACCGGCGGATGCCTTTATCAAAAGACATCCGCCGGTCAGATAGTCAGCGACGCAGTTCGAGCTTTGCGATAAGCGTCTGGTAGCGCGCCTCATTCTTGCCCTTGAGATAGTCAAGGAGGCTGCGGCGCTGCGACACGAGCGCCAGAAGACCACGGCGGGAATGGTTATCCTTCTTGTGGTCCTTGAAGTGCTCGGTCAGGTTCTTGATACGCTCGGTGAGGATGGCAACCTGCACTTCCGGAGAACCGGTATCGCCTGCAACAGTTGCAAACTGCGCCATCAATTCCTTTTTGCGTTCGGCAGTAATCGACATCGTGTTTTTCCTTATATGTTGGAGGAAACGGGACGCCTGAAGCCGGGATGTCGTCCAGCAAAGGCCATGAAAGATCGCGGCAAAATCCACGATACAGTCGCGCATATAGTGTAATCTGCAACAAAAAGCCAGCACGGAATGCGCATGGCTGACCTGCAAACCCTATGGATTAGAGCATTTTGCAGTCAGATGGAATCATCTGACGTTGCACAAATGCGATTAAAGCAAGAGTTTAGAGCATTTCATCCGCTACCGGGAAAACAAGAAATGCTCTAAAGCCACTTTTTCCATTTGAAAAGGCCAAACAGCGCAGCCGCAATACTGATCATGAACAGCAATGCGGCCGGATAGCCATAATAACTGCGCAGTTCGGGCATGTTCCACGGCGACAGATCAGGATCGAAATTCATTCCCCAGACCCCGACCAGAAAAGTCAGCGGAATGAAAATGGTCGAAACAATGGTCAGCAGAGAAATCACATCATTGGTGCGCGCCTGCGCCAGCGAAAGATGAACCTCGATCAACCCGGTCAGGGTGTCGCGCTGGATCTCCACCAGTTCAATCATCCGCATGGCATGATCCAGCGTATCGTTGAGGAATATCTTTGTCTCACGCATCACGAATGGATCATCATTGCGGATAAGTGCCGCCAGCGCATCACGCAATGGCCATAAAATACCTTTCAGGCCCATTATTTCACGGCGCAAGCCATGCAAGTCCTGCATCGGTTTTTTATGCGTGCCATCAAGAATGCTTTCCTCAACCTTTTCAATCTTATCGCTGAGCATTTCAATCGGTGTAAAATAGCTGTCCACCACCGCATCGATCAGCGCATAGGCCAGATAATCTGCCTTGCGTTCGCGCAACCGGTTTGGCCCTTCAGTTGCAACATGGCGGCGGATCGGATCGAAAGGATCACCGGGCTGATCCTGAAACGTAATGACGAATTTCTCACCGAAAAAGATCGAAATCTGCTCATAATGTAAGAGGCTGGCCTGATCGGGCACGCGCAGCGCTACAAAAACATAATCATCAAAAAACTCCACCTTTGGCCGCTGGCCGGAATTGACCACATCTTCCAGCGCAAGCGGATGCAGGCCAAACTGACGGCCAATCTCTTCAATCAGGGCAACATCGGCAAGTCCTGCGCAATCGAGCCAGATCACCGGCCATTTGTCCCGATTGCCGACAATGTCAGCCATGGTGGCGTGATCGATGCTGTGATGGCGGTCAGGAGCAATCAGCGTCAGGCGCAGATGTGTGGGATGTGCCAAAGGATCAGCGATCAGCGTTCCGGGCGGTGCGCCAACCGGGATGTGCTGTCTGCCCCGCCGATGTCGCCCCTTGCCTGACTTTGCCATGCTTGCCTCTCGCTTACCGCACAGAATGCGGCAAGTTTAGCTGCTTAGAGCGCCCTGCGTCCAATCGGACGCACAAAGGACGCTCTAACACTTTGAATAAGCATCGGAATAATCCGAAAATCGATTCCACTTTTCGGTCCGATGCTCTAAGCCATCAGTTCAAGAACGGCTCAATTTGTAAAAACACGCTTGGGTTTGAACATGCCCTGTTCAATGGCGCCAATGGCAACAAGCTGGCCACGCGCTGTAATGCAGGCCTCATCTGCCTCTACCGGCGCATCACGTCCGCGAATGACAACCGGATTGCCCAGCCGGATACGATGGGCTGCATCATCGCCAACCGGCACCTGCGGCAGGCTTTCAAGAGCCGCCAGCGTCTCAACCACAAGCTGATCGATGGCGGCAAAACGAACGCCGGGCGCCCGTTCCTCGCCTTCTTCAGGTGGCGGCGGAATGGCTGCCTCCAGTTCTGCCAGCGTAACCAGATCATCTGCGGTGAAAGGATAGACTTCGGTGCGACGCAAATTGGCGATATGGCCATAACAGCCCAGATCACGCCCCATATCGCGGGCAAGCGAGCGCACATAAGTGCCTTTGCCGCATTCGATCTCAAACAGGGTTTTGTCTGCTTCATGAGAGATGATATCGAGACGCCCGATCTCCACCTCACGCGGCGGAATATCCACCACGGCTCCCTCACGCGCCATATCATAGGCACGCTCACCGGCAATCTTGATGGCTGAAAACTGCGGCGGGATTTGCAGGATGACGCCGGTATATTGAGGCAACAGCGCCTGCACATCCTCTTGCGAAGGCCGTTTTTTGGAAGTTTTGGTGACCGGGCCTTCAAGATCATCGGTGGAGCGCTCCTCGCCCCACGCCACGGTAAAACGGTAGATTTTTGCGCCATCCTGAACATAGGGAACGGTCTTGGTCGCCTCACCCAGCGCAATCGGCAACATGCCCGAAGCCAGCGGGTCAAGCGTTCCCGCATGACCGGCCTTTTCTGCCTGAAACAGCCATTTGACCTTGGAAACAGCCTCGGTCGAGCCAAGCCCCACCGGCTTGTCCAGCACCACCCAGCCGGAAACCGGCCTGCCTTTTTTCTTGCCCCGGCGCGCCACTATTCTTGATCCTCATCGTCTTGAGCAAGATCACGCGCAACCTCCGGCGAATGGAGAAGTTCATTGATCTTCTGGAAATTGTCGTAACTGGTATCCAGCCGAAACCGGAATTCGGGCATATATTTCATCTGCTTGAGTGCTGGCGACACACGCCCGCGAATAAAGCGCGCATGTCTGTTTAATGCAGCCACCACCGCATCATCATCCTTTGCGCCAAGCGGGGCGACAAAAACATTGGCGATCTTCAGATCGGGTGACATGCGCACCTCCGAGACCGAAATCACCGTTGTCTCGACAAGATCATCGCGAATTTCATCACGCTGAAGCAATTGGGCCAGCGCATGACGCACCTGTTCACCAACACGCAACATGCGTTGCGAGGGGCCTTTGCCAATATTGGACATATTTTTTAACCTTCAACATGCAAGGCCGGAATTGGACCGAACCCTGCCTGAAACTGCAAAAAGAATGGCGGCCAGAAAAGAAGGCCGCCATTCACCAAGTCTTTATGGTAGCCGCTTACAGGCTGCGCGCCACCATCTCCACGCGGAAACATTCGATGATGTCGCCTGCCTGAATGTTTTCGTAGTTCTGGAACGCCATACCGCATTCCTGACCTGCTGGAACCTCAGGCACTTCGTCCTTGAAGCGCTTCAGTGTCTTGAGCGTGCCTTCATGGATGACCACATCATCGCGGATCAGGCGCACGCCTGCCCCAC
The DNA here is from genome assembly GCF_042656785.1 of Aquamicrobium segne. NCBI lineage: Bacteria > Pseudomonadati > Pseudomonadota > Alphaproteobacteria > Hyphomicrobiales > Phyllobacteriaceae > Aquamicrobium > Aquamicrobium segne. Next base: position 150,586 of record NZ_JBHSLL010000012.1, on the reverse strand, counting down.
GCTCGACCCGGCCCTCGCTGACGCGGCAACCGGCGATCTTGCCCACCTTGGTGATGTTGAACACCTCAAGGATTTCGGCATTGCCAAGGAAGGTTTCGCGACGCTCCGGCGAGAGCATGCCCGACATGGCATCCTTGATGTCGTCAATCAGGCTGTAGATCACATTGTAATACCGGATCTCGATGCCAGCCGCCTCGGCAGCCTGACGGGCCTGCACATTGGCGCGCACGTTAAAGCCGATAATGACTGCGCCGGACGTTTCAGCCAAAGACACGTCGGTCTCGGTAATACCACCGGCAGCCGAATGCACGATACGCACCCGCACCTCGTCAGTGCCAAGCTCGTCGAGCGCAACATTGATCGCCTCGACAGAACCGGACACGTCACCCTTGATGACCAGCGGGAACTCCTTGAGATTACTGGTCTGCATCTGCGTCATCATCTGCTCCAGCGAGCCACGCTGACCGGCATGTTTTGCAGCCGCCTTGTCACGCGCCACGCGCTGGCGATATTCAGTGATTTCACGGGCCCGGGCCTCATTATTGACCACGGCAAAGCGGTCACCGGCACGCGGTGTGCCCTGCATGCCCAGAATTTCAACCGGCATGGAGGGGCCAGCCTCTTCCACCTGCGCGCCAACATCATTGACCAGAGCACGCACCCGTCCCCACTCATTACCGGCGACAAGAATATCACCAGGCATCAAGGTTCCGGTCTGCACCAGAACCGTGGCAACCGGGCCACGGCCCCTGTCAAGCTGTGCTTCGATCACCACACCTTCGGAGGTGCGGTCGGGGTTGGACTTCAGGTCAAGAATTTCAGCCTGCAGCAGGATCGCCTCAAGCAGCTTGTCAAGACCAGCACCCGTCTTGGCCGAAACCTCAACGTCCAGCACCTCACCGCCCATGGATTCGACGAACACCTCATGCTGGAGAAGCTGGGTGCGTACCTTTTGCGGATCGGCAGTCGGCTTGTCGATCTTGTTGATCGCCACAATGATCGGCACATTGGCTGCCTTGGCATGGCTGATGGATTCGATGGTCTGCGGCATGACGCTGTCATCGGCAGCCACCACCAGAATGGCGATATCGGTTGCCTGCGCACCACGCGCACGCATCGCCGTAAAGGCGGCGTGACCGGGCGTATCGATGAAGGTGATCTCCTGACCATCCTTTTCCACCTGATAGGCGCCGATATGCTGGGTGATGCCACCGGCTTCACCTGTCTGCACCCTGGCCTGACGGATTGCATCAAGCAGTGAGGTCTTGCCGTGGTCGACATGACCCATAATGGTCACGACCGGCGGGCGGGAGACCAGATCTTCAGGATTGTCGGCAATATCAAAGAGACCTTCTTCAATATCGGCCTCAGCCACACGCTTGACGGTATGACCAAATTCGGTGGCCACCAGTTCAGCCGTGTCGGCGTCAATAATATCGCCGGGCTTCATCATCTGGCCCTGCTTCATGAAGAACTTCACGACATCCACAGCACGTTCAGACATGCGCTGCGCCAGTTCCTGAATAGTGATGGTTTCCGGCAGGGTAACTTCACGCATGACCTTTTCGCGCGGCTCCTGATGCATGGCCCGCTTGAACTTTTCCTGACGCCGACGCATCGCAGAAAGCGAACGGGCGCGGGAATCACCATCTTCCGAAGACAGCGCACTGGTCAGGGTCAGCTTGCCACGACGGCGCGTCTCGTCGCCCCTGGTGCGGGTCGGACGTGCAGGCTCCGGCGTCGCAATACGGCGCGACGGAATGCCTGCAGCACCTCCACTGCGTCTGGCTGTTCTTGCCTCGTCCCCATCCTCACCGGCAGCAGAAGCAGCCGGAGCACGACGACGCGCTTCTTCTTCAGAACGACGGCGTGCTTCAGCTTCAGCCTGAAGGCGCGCCTCTTCTTCAGCCTGGCGGCGTGCAGATTCTTCACGCTCGCGCTTGCGCAGTTCTTCTTCAGCCGCACGGCGGCGGGCCTCCTCGGCAGCGCGGGCACGATCTTCCATCTCACGCGACTGCGCGCCTTCAAGCGCACGACGGCGGGCTTCCATCTCATCGCGCGACAATTCGTTCAACACCATGCGACCCGGCCTTGGCGCGGAGCGCTGTGCCGGTCCCGGCGAGCGCGGCTGTCTTGACGCTCCGCGCGCAGCAGATGCAGCCGGTGCAGGCGTTGCGGGTGCAGGCGTTGCGGGTGCAACGGCTGCTGGCGCAGCAGGTTTTGGTGCAGGCTCGGCAGATGCCACGGGTGCCGGTTCTGCGGGCGCAGGCGCAGGCGCTGGTGCGGGTGTTGATGCAGGCGCTGGTTCTGCAGATGCAACCGGCGCTGCGGGCGGTGGCTCAACCCGAGCCGGTGTCACCGGTGCAGGTGTTGCTGCCACTGGCGCAGGCGCAGGTGCAACTGGTGCAGCCGATGCCGGTGCAGGTTCAGCAGGCTTTGGCGCAAACACGGAAGGCTCCGGCTTTTCACCGGGAATATTGAACCTGCGCTTCTTGGTTTCGACAACGACCGACTTGCTGCGCCCATGCGAGAAGTTCTGGCGCACAGTTCCCTGCTCCAGTCCCGAGCGCTTCAGCGTCAGCGTCTTCTTCGGTGTCACGCTCAAAGTCTTGTCGTCTTTCGTATCGCTCATTCCCAATCCTCTGCGGCATCATCCTGGCTGGCGAGCGCCGCAAGCATCGCCAGATCGTCCGGGGATCCGCCCCGGTAACGGTCGAGCGCAACCATGCGCTTCTGAACCGCAGCACCCGCGTCGGACGCGAGAACGGCTGCATGTATCACATTTGTGCCCCCTAATGCCAAACCCAATTCTGCTTCGGGGAAAAGTTTATAGGCGCGCACTGCCGGGCCGCCCAAATGCACTGTCGCGCGCCGTGCCTGGCTGATCTTGCGAATGCCATCATCGGCAGCTTCCTCGGCATGAAGCACCAGAAGGGCTGTGCCGTTGCGCACAGCGTCTTCCACCTTGGTTGCGCCAAAAACAACTGCACCGGCCTTGCGGGCAAGCCCCAGCATTCCCAGAACAGAACGGGCAAGCAGCCGATCAACCAGCGCTCCCAATTCCGGCGGGACGTCAACCCTGGCCCTAAAACCTCGTGAAAACAGATTTTTTGCCGCCGCCTGATCTACATGTAGGCGATCAGCGCTCACCCAGCAACCACGGCCGGGTAAATTCCGCTTGAGATCGGGAACGACGATCTGATCCGGACCGACAACGAAACGGATCAGATCATCCGCTTCAGCAGTCTTCCTCGTAACGATACAGGTACGATCGTTCATATCCGGCAAGTGCTGTCCCGATCCCCATCACATTACGCTTCGACATCGGCATCAGCCTCATCAGAGGCCTCAACGTCGTCCGCGGAAATCCAGCCAGCCATATGGCGTGCTGTCATGATCATCTGTTCAGCCTCGACATGGGAAATGTCATGATCGGCCAGAACGCCCGGATAGATCTTGGTCTCACCATCCTTGCGCTCGCGCCAGCCAACCAGATCGTCGGCGGCATAGCCTGCAAAGTCCTCAACCGTCTTCACCCCGTCTTCACCCAGCGTGACCATCATGGCTGTGGTTATGCCCGGGATCTGACGAAGCTCATCCTCAACGCCAAGCTCCTGACGCTTTGCATCATGCTCGGCCTCGATGCGCTCCAGATATTCACGGGCGCGCACCTGGATTTCAGCAGCGGTTTCCTCATCGAAACCGTCAATGGTCGAAATCTCATCGCTTTCGACATAGGCAACTTCTTCAACGCTGGTAAAGCCTTCCGAGGCCAGCACCTGACCGACCATCTCGTCAACGTCGAGCGCCTCCATGAACAGGCCGGAGCGTTCCACAAATTCTTTCTGGCGACGATCGCTTTCTTCATGCTCGGTCAGAATATCGATGTCCCAGCCGGTCAGTTGCGAGGCCAGACGCACATTCTGGCCACGGCGGCCAATGGCCAGCGAAAGCTGATCGTCAGGCACCACCACCTCGATACGCTCGGCATCCTCATCCAGCACCACCTTGGCCACTTCCGCAGGCTGCAACGCATTGACGATGAAGGAGGCAGCCGAAGGCGACCATGGGATAATGTCGATCTTTTCGCCCTGAAGCTCGCCGACCACCGCCTGAACGCGGCTACCGCGCATACCCACACAGGCGCCAACCGGATCAATGGCCGAATCACGTGAAATGACGGCAATCTTGGCGCGCGAACCCGGATCACGGGCCACCGACTTAATCTCTATAATGCCGTCATAGATTTCCGGCACTTCCATGGTGAACAGCTTGGCCATGAATTGCGGATGGGTACGCGACAGGAAAATCTGCGGACCCCGCTGTTCGCGGCGCACATCATAGACATAGGCGCGCACCCGATCGCCATATTTGTAAATTTCGCGCGGAATCAGCTCATCACGGCGGATAATGCCCTCACCCCGGCCCAGATCGACAATGACATTGCCATATTCAACCCGCTTGACCGCGCCATTGACGATCTCGCCAATGCGGTCCTTGTACTCGTCATACTGGCGATCGCGCTCAGCCTCACGCACCTTCTGGACAATGACCTGCTTGGCCGACTGGGCGGCAATGCGGCCAAAATCCATCGGCGGAAGCTGTTCGGCAATGAAATCGCCAAGCTGGGCATCAGGATTGCGCTCACGCGCTGTCAGAAGCGCGATCTGGGTGGCGTAATCTTCCACCCTCTCGACAACTTCCATCAGCCGCTGCAACTTCATCTCGCCCGTTTGCGGGTTGATGTCGGCGCGGATATTGGTCTCTTGACCATAACGCGAACGCGCCGCCTTCTGGATCGCATCGGCCATGGCGTCGAGAACGATCTGCTTGTCGATCGTCTTCTCACGAGCGACCGCGTCAGCGATCTGAAGCAGTTCAAGCCTGTTTGCGCTTACAACCATGTTTTTCTCCCTGAACCGGGCCGCATCTTTAGCGACGGTTCAATTCGCTTCGTGTTCGTTTTCGTCTTCAGCACCGTCTTCAAACGCCGCGTCAGCATCATTCTGATGCTTTTTTGCATCCTTGCGGGCACGGTTGTCCCTCGACAGCGCATCGCGAATGAGATCATCGGTAAGGATGAGACTTGCTTCGGCAATCACATCAAAAGGCACGCGTATTGCCGCCTCTTCGCCCTCGACAGACGTATCGCGCAAAATCACGACACTTTCATCATCTGCCTCGGTAATCCGGCCTTTGAAACGCTTGCGCCCGGCAACAAGAGCTGATGTCTCGACCTTCGCCAGATGACCAAGCCATCTGGAAAAATCGCTTTTGCGCACCAATGGCCGGTCAATCCCCGGCGACGACACTTCCAGATGATAGGCCTTTTCGATGGGATCGTCGACATCAAGTGCGGGAGAGACGGCAAGGCTGACCTCTTCGCAATCTTCAACCGTCATGGTGCCATCATTACGCTCGGCCATGATCTGAAGCGTCAGCCCGTTCTGGCCGGAAAGCCGCACCCGCACCAGTCGAAAGCCAATGCCGCGCAACACCGGCAAGATGATGGCGGCAATGCGCGCATCAAGACCGCTTTCACGGATGATACGATCATCTGCACCTTCATGCTCGGTGTGTTTCCCACCGGATATTTCGCTTGACGACATGTGCTACCTGATCTGAAGGTCAGCATCTAACAAAAAAGAGCGGGACCGGCTGGACCCACTCTTCGTCATACCGACCAAGAATTTGAGGTCTATATAAACGAAATATGGATTGGGTTCAATAGCGCGCCGCATCCATGCAAGACAGCCCGGATTTCAGCGACGCAGAAACGTCAGATAGGCCGGAGGGCGCCCCTCACGCACAGCCTTGGCCTCATAGCGGGTCCCCGGCCACCCCTCATAAGCAAGATGCCAGTCTGTTGCGGCCTGCGCCTGCCATTCAAATGCAGAATGGGCGCGACAGTGCAGCAAGGTCCAGTTGACATAGGTATCAATATCGGACGCAAAGCGGAAACGCGCCCCGGGCTTGAGCACACGGGCAAAACGGTCGAGATTGGCCATATTGACAAAACGCCGCTTCCAATGCCGCTTTTTGGGCCAGGGATCGGGATAAAACAAATCTATTCCGTCCAGCGAACCGTCAGGCAGCCAGTCGAGCACAAAGGTTGCATCGTCATCAAACAGCCGCAGATTGACAAGCGGCTGACGCTCCAGCGCAGCAGTCATCTTGGCCATGCCGTTGACGAAAGGCTCCACGCCGATAAAGCCTTCATCAGGATGTGAGCCAGCCTCATGCCGCAAATGCTCTCCACCGCCAAAACCGATTTCCAGCCGTACAGTTTTCACCGGCACTGAAAACAACAGGCGCAGATCAGCCGGTGCAGGATTTGCAAGATCAAGCCCCAGAGTTTCAAGCCCCATGGTCAGGGCTTCAGCCTGCCTGCCGCGCAAGGGTTTGCCCTTGCGCCGCCCGAAAAAGGCTTCGCTGGTACGACCAAAACCGGCTTTGGGGACAGACATTATACCAGTTACTCTCACTCAGTTCGAAACAGCCTGCTTAAGCGCCTTCACCAAATCAGTCTTTTCCCACGAAAACGACCCATCCCGGCCGGGCTTTCGACCAAAATGACCATAGGCAGAGGTGCGGGCATAGATCGGCTTGTTGAGATCAAGATGCTGACGGATGCCGGTCGGCGACAGGTCCATGACCTGACGCAGCACCTCTTCCATACGCGCTTCCTTAACCTTGCCGGTGCCATGCAGATCCACATAGACAGACAAGGGCTGCGCAACACCGATGGCATAAGCAAGCTGGATCGTACAGCGATCCGCCAGATCTGCCGCCACCACATTCTTGGCAAGATAGCGCGCAGCATAGGCGGCAGAGCGATCCACCTTGGTGGTATCCTTGCCCGAAAAAGCCCCGCCACCATGAAGGGCGGCCCCGCCATAGGTATCGACAATAATTTTGCGCCCGGTAAGGCCCGTATCACCATCGGGTCCGCCGACAACAAATTTGCCGGTCGGATTGATGTACCAGTTGCAATCATCGGCAATTTTCAATCCATCCAGCGCCTCGTGAATATAAGGCTCCACAACCTGGCGCACCTTGGTCGAATCCCAGCTTTCATCAAGGTGCTGGGTTGAAAGAACGATCTGCGTCGCCTCGGTGGCCTGGCCATTCTCGTAGCGGACAGTGACCTGGCTTTTGGCATCGGGACCAAGTTGTCCCACATCGCCCTCGCCCTTGTGACGGGCTGCGGCCAGCAATTCGAGTATTTTATGACTGTAATAGACCGGCGCCGGCATCAGATCGGGCGTTTCGCGGCAGGCATAGCCAAACATGATACCCTGATCGCCCGCACCTTCCTCACCCTGGCGGTCGGCAGCATTATCAACACCTTGACCAATGTCAGGCGACTGGCCATGCAACAAGACATCGATCTTCACTGTTTTCCAGTGGAACCCGTCCTGCTCATAGCCGATAGCCTTGATCGCCTTGCGTGCAGCGGCACGAAATTTTGTCGGATTGATCAGCGCATGGCCAGAAGCGTCGTTTAGAATATGGCCCTGCTTGTCCTTTTTCAGAAGCGAATCAGGAACCCGCACTTCACCGGCAATAACGACCCGATTGGTGGTCGCCAGTGTTTCACAGGCAACTCGCACCTTCCACGGGTCCATGCCGCTTTTTTTCGCCTCGCGATAAACGAGATCGACAATTTCATCGGATATACGGTCACAAACCTTATCAGGATGCCCTTCGGAAACGGATTCCGAAGTAAAAAGATAGTTCTGGCGGCTCACGGGATGTCCCCTCTGGAAATACCGGAGTTTTTCCCCCCCGGCATAGCATGGATACAGCGCGCAAAGTGTTAGCGGTGCAGCGCGCTGCTCGTCAAGCTATGGTCGGGAATTTGGTAAGCGGACCTTTTACCGCAAGGCTTGAAAGCCTGCTTATGCACTGCCCTCGTCGTCAGCCAGGGATTTGACAAGTTCCAGAATACGGCGGCGCACTTTGGGGTCACCGATCTTGACGAAGGCACGGTTGAGCTGAATGCCTTCCGTGCTGGAATAAAAATCCATCATTGAGGTCATGGATGAATCTTCAGCCAGACCACTGGCGGATGTGTCTTCGCTGTTCGGGGCATTTTCAAAGAAAAACGCTGGAGGCACTTCCAGAAGTGAGGCAATGGCCTGCAAACGGCTGGCGCCAACGCGGTTGGTGCCTTTTTCATATTTCTGAATCTGCTGGAAGGTAATGCCAAGCCCGTCGCCCAGCTTTTCCTGGCTCATACCCAGCATGTTGCGTCGCATTCGGATGCGTCCGCCAACATGTGCATCGATGGGATTCGGTGTCTTCTTGGGTTGTTGCGCCATTCTTTTTTCGCCGAAATTTCTTCGGCATTCCTCCAATCCCGATCGCAGTCATTATTATTATGCCAGCCTATCATAAGACCTGCAAAGCACGGAAACCTATTATGAAATCCCCGTTTTTATATAATGTATCTTATGCAATGCAAATTCTGAATATATGAATATCAACTCATTCGTAGGCCACGCCTTACATTCACGACAACCATGGCCACCGCAAGCACGAACCATAAAATTACGCCAATTATACGACGGGCGCGATCATTTATGGTTTCCATATGGTAAAGGGGCAGGCGCGCATCAATGATGCCTGCCATATTCACAGCCAAGGCATCAACCACCTCGCCACGCTGCTCAATCACGCCTGAAATGCCGGTATTGGCAGCCCGCAACAACGGCTTGCCGTTTTCAACGCTGCGGATCTGCGCCTGCCGGAAATGCTGGTAAGGGCCGGCAGTGTTTCCAAACCACGCATCATTGGTCACATTGACCATCAGGGCGGCAGCATTTGAATCATGGGCTACCAGTGCCGGAAATATGACCTCATAGCAGATGAAGGGTGTAATTTTTGTACCATTGGGCAGCGCAATATTCTTGCGAAAAGCTCCTGCCTCGAAATTCATCGGCCCCGCAACAAGCTGTTCCACGCCAAAGGACGCAAACAAATCGGCGAACGGAATATATTCACCAAACGGCACCAGATGCACCTTGTCGACGGCATCAACGATTTCGCCACGATCATCAATGGCGATCACCGAATTGTAATAGCGCGGCCGCCCGGCCTGCCCTGCTGCCGCCTCTTCACGCACAGCCCCCGCAATCAGCAATTGCCCTTCCTCCAGCATTTGGCCAATTGCCGATAAAGCGTCGGGACGATCGGTAAACAAAAACGGCACAGAGGTTTCGGGCCAGATAATCAGTTGCGGTTTTTCTTCACCTGCCGCAGGCGCTCGTGACGACAATTCAAGCAGCGAGGCAAAGATACGCTCGCGCACCTGCCCGTCCCACTTCTCGCTCAAATCGATATTGGGCTGAACAATACGCACGCCAATAAAATCATTGGTCTGCGGTCGAGCTTGCGTAAGCTGGTAGTAGCCAAAGCCTAAATGCGCACTCACCAAAACAGCAAGCAGCACCCCGCCAAAGCGTCGGCTTGAATGATCAATGATGACAGCAGGCAGCGCAAAGGCAAGCACGGCAAGCATGTTCATGCCCTCCATGCCCACAACGGAAACGCTTTGCATTAAAAGAGGTATGGGCATGGCTGCATAGCCGATGGCGTTCCATGGAAAGCCGGTCAAGACAAAGCCGCGCAGCCCTTCTGCAAGACCAAAACCGAGTGCAAGCGCCACGACCCGGCCAATGCCGCTGCTCCACAGGAGACGGGCAAATGCTGTGGCCAGCCCATAGAAAAAGGCCAGCAGCAGCGGAATGCCAACCATGGCGAAGGGCAATGCCCAGGCAAAATTTTCAGCTTCAACCAGAAGTGCGGTCCCGATCCACCACAGGCCGCCCAGAAAATAACCGAAGCCAAACCACCAGCCGATTGCAAAGGCTGGCTTCAACGGACCGAACCGGCTGCCCGCACCATCGCCGGTTGCGCCATCCAGCAACCAGACAAGCACAGGAAAAGAGACAAAGCAGGCCGCTATAAAATCATAAGGAGCCAGAGCTAAAGTTGCAAAAGCTCCGGCAAGGAAGGCGACCAGCGCCCGCCGCCATCCCCAAAGCAGCACTATCTGGTCGGCAAGGCGTTGCATGGACCCTTCCGATCAATTCGAATCGCAAGACAAGTTACGGCATCAGCCCCCAAAACGGGACCCATATCAGGATTGTTCGGCACGAACCACACGCTTGCGGCGTTCGCCCTTGGCAAGCTGCACGATCCGCACACGCTTGATGCGGCGCGGGTCGGCATCAAGCACATGGAATTCAAAACCCGGTATGGCCTGCACCACTTCACCACGCGCTGGCACACGGCCCAGCGTATTGAAAATCATGCCGCCAATCGTATCGACCGATTCGCCATGCTCGCCGGGGGCAAAATCCTCGCCAACCATGGCCTGAACCTCTTCAATCTCGGCCTTGCCATCGACGACCAGCACCCCCTCACCCGCCTTTGTTATCAGCGGGGCCTCATCATCATGCTCGTCTTCAATATCGCCGACGACCATTTCCACAATATCCTCCAATGAGGCCAGCCCGTCAGTGCCGCCATATTCATCAATGACCAGCGCCATCTGAATACGGGCGGCCTGCATGCGTCCCATAAGATCGGAGGCCAGCATGGAGGGGGGCACAAACAATACGGGACGCATGAGGTTGAGTTCGGCAATGGTGCGGGTCAGATCGACCTGGGCCAGATCAAGCGGCTCGGGAGGCGCTGGCTTGCGCGTGCTGCGCCGTTTCTTGCCGCGGGCGCTGCGGGTGATATAGCCAAGCAGATCGCGGATATGAACCATGCCGCGCGGATCATCCAGCGTCTCGAAATAGACCGGCATGCGCGAATGACCGGACTGTTCAAACACAGACAGAAGTTCAGCCAAGGTGGTGCCGCTCTCGACGGCTTCAATATCGGCGCGCGGCACCATGACATCTTCAACGCGAACCTCGCGCAGCCGCAATATATTGTTGAGCATCGCCCTTTCACCGGGCGAAAACCCTTCGGCTTCCGTATGTGTCTCGGCCAGCGCATCCACGATTTCCTCGCGCAGATTGCCGCCGTTTTTAGGCTTGAGCAGTGAAATCAGTTTCTGGAAAAAGCCCGGACCAATTGGCGCGGCATCAGCTTGCGCAGCGCCGCTGGCGATACTCCTACTCGGATCCTCGTCAGAATTCTCGGGCACATCCCGAGAAGGGCCTGCCTCATGATCATGGGCAGTATGGGGCGTATCGTTCATGGCCGTCCGGTCAGGTTTTCAATGTAATTATGCATAAGGATCGGGAATGGCAAGTCTTGCCAGCACTTTGCGCTCGACATCTTCCATCTCTTTTGCCTCTTCATCCGTCTCATGGTCATAGCCAAGAAGATGCAGAAAACCATGAACCAGAAGATGGCTCAGATGATTTTGAAACGGTTTGTTTTCCTGCTCTGCCTCGCAAGCAATCGTCTCAAAAGCCAAAACAATGTCGCCCAGCATCGGGGGCTGAACACCAGCCTGCCCTTCAAAAGCTGGAAAAGACAAAACATTGGTGGGCTTGTCCTTGCCGCGCCAACCGGCATTCAATTCACGAATGTGGGTATCATCACAAAACACCACGCTCAATTCGCTGCGCCCGCGCCAGCCCGGCTGCAACTGAGCCAGCACCGCTCCCACAGCCTGTTTCACCAGCAGCAGCAGTTTTTCTTCAGGCGGCCAGTCACCAGCTTCGACCAGCAGATCGATTTCAACAGGCAGCGCCTCACAATTATTTTCAGACATGGCCCGATCTTCAAACATGGCGGGCCGTCAGCCCTCCAGCCCGCGCGCGACCATGCCGTCGCGATCATAGGCCCTGACGATTTCGGCCACCAGCGGATGGCGCACGACATCGGCATCGTTAAAGCGCACCGTCACCACCCCAGAAACTCCATCCAAAACCCGCAGCGCCTCCACAAGCCCGGATTTCGTATTGGGCGGCAGGTCGATCTGGCTTGGATCGCCGGTCACGATCATGCGCGAATTTTCACCAAGACGGGTCAAAAACATCTTCATCTGCATGGAAGTGGTGTTTTGCGCCTCATCAAGAATAACCGCAGAATGGGCAAGTGTGCGCCCGCGCATGAAGGCCAGCGGCGCAATCTCGATCACACCAGCGGTAATGGCCCGCTCAACCTTGTCGCCGGGCATCATGTCGTAAAGCGCGTCATAAAGCGGACGCAGGTAAGGATCGACCTTTTCCTTCATATCGCCCGGCAAGAAGCCCAGCCGCTCGCCTGCCTCCACCGCCGGACGCGACAGGATGATGCGCTCGACCATGCCGCGCTCCAGCAGCATGGCGGCATAGGCCACAGCCAGATAGGTCTTGCCGGTGCCTGCCGGCCCCACGCCAAACACCAGTTCAGAGCGCTCCAGCGCCCGCATATAGGCGTCCTGATTGAGCGAACGGGCGTAAATCGTCTTCTTGCGCGTGGCAATCTGTGCAGCAGAAACCTTGCCTTTGCGCTCGCCTTTGCGCTCCAGTGTGGGCAAGACAAGCTGATCATCGGCCACCATGACCATGCGCACCGCCCCGTCAACATCCGACTGGTTGATCTCGGCGCCTTTTTGAAGAATCTCATAGAGGCTGTCCAGCGCCCGGCGCGCCTGCTCGGTCGCCAGTGCCGGACCACGAATGGTGACCTGATTGCTGCGTGAGCGTATATCGACACCCAGCTTCTGCTCCAGACGCGCCAGATTCTCATCGAACTGGCCGTAAAGCGCTCGCGCAAGCTGGTTATTATCGAATGTCAAAACGATATGCGCCATGTCTGACGCCCCCACTGGGTCGTCGCGGGATGGACCGTCAGAGAGCGTCCCCTCAGGGTCTGAATTCACTATCTCGGTTGTGCTCAACCGTCTCTCCAGATCTGCCCGTGCCGGGTCAAGAGGGTCTTTGGCCATCAGACCGGTTCGGCAAACAGGCTGTTGAAACCAGTTTTCGTGATTCGCACGTCAATAATGTCACCGATTTCAGTGACTTTTTCATCAACAATCACCGGCTGCAACCAGGGTGAGCGCCCAACCTTCTGCCCCGGCTGGCGGCCAGGCTTTTCAATCAGTGTCGATAGGGTACGCCCGATCATGGAGGTGGTGAAGGCCTGCTGCTGTTCGTTCAAAAGCGCCTGAACCTGTTGCAATCTCTCATTCTTGACCTGCTCATCGACATGGCCATCCATGGTCGCGCCGGGAGTGCCGGGGCGTGGCGAATATTTGAACGAGAAGGCCGATGCGTAAGAAACATCACGCACAATCTGCATTGTCGCTTCAAAATCGGCCTTTGTCTCACCGGGGAAGCCGACAATAAAATCGCCCGACAGGGCAATATCTTCGCGGGCATGGCGGATTTTCTCGATCAGGCGCAGATAATCGGCAGCCGTGTGACGCCGGTTCATCGCCTTCAAAATGCGGTCGGAACCCGACTGCACCGGCAGATGCAGATAAGGCATCAAGGCGTCCAGATCGCGATGGGCGGCAATGAGGGCATCATCCATATCGCGCGGATGGCTGGTGGTGTAGCGCAAACGGGCAAGGCCCGGAATTTCCGCCAGCCGAAACAGCAATTGCCCAAGCCCCCATTCGGAACCGTCCGGGCCTTCACCATGCCAGGCATTAACGTTCTGACCCAACAACGTGACCTCACGCACCCCCGCATCGGCCAGCCGTTCAGCCTCGGCCACGATCTGGGCAACCGATCGCGAGACTTCCGAACCGCGCGTATAGGGCACCACGCAAAAGGTACAGAATTTGTCGCAGCCTTCCTGAACGGTCAGAAAAGCTGTCACACCACGCTTTGCCACATCCGTGCGCCGCAAGCGCGGCAGGCGCTCGAATTTATCTTCAATGGCATATTCCGTCTCAACGACCTTTTTACCCGTGCGCACTTTCTTCAAGACATCGGGCAAACGGTGATAGGTCTGCGGACCAACAACCAGATCAACGGCCGGGGCGCGGCGCAGAATTTCATTGCCTTCCGCCTGCGCAACACAGCCGGTGACACCAATGACCAGTTCGCCACCAGCACTTTGGCGCTCAAGCTTCATGTCGCGAATACGGCCAAGTTCAGAATAGACTTTTTCAGCAGCTTTTTCGCGAATATGGCAGGTATTGAGCAGCACCAGATCAGCGTCTTCAATGGTTTCAGTCGCCACATAGCCATCGGCAACCAGCGCATCGGTCATGCGCTGTGAATCATAGACATTCATCTGACAGCCATAGGTTTTTACAAAAACTTTCTTCGGCATGTCTTTTTCGGTGGTTGCGGTCGCTATATGTTCCATTTCCGGGCTTCTACCAGCAAAATGAGGCTTAATCCATGGCTTTACTCAAGGGCAGATGCAGACTGGCAAAAAACAGTGCCTCCACCCGCTCCTCCACCTGCCTGGCAATCTGTTTGCGATTGTCACCGGCCCTGAACATGACCGGCTCGCCAAACGAGATTTCCACATCCAGTGCTCCCGTTTCCAGCAGCAACCTTGCGTGGGGGCCAAGATCCTGATCGCCGATCCAACTCACCAGCGGGCGAAAGCGACGGCCAAGCGGCATTCCATGCAAGCGCGTATAGGCAATGGCCACCGGCTGGATGGCAACCTCGTCCACAACCCCTTCTGCAACCGCCATGGTGGCGGCGCCAAACAGCGTGCTCTTGAACGGCAGCAGCAGATTGCCATCGCCGGTCGTGCCTTCGGCAAACAAAACCATGGCCTGTCCCTTGACCAGCCGTTTTGCGATCTCGCCTGCCTGATCACCGGATTTGCGGCGCTGCTCGCGCTCGACATAGACCGTGCGCTGCAGGCTGGATAAAAACCCCACCAGCGGCCAGCCCTGCATATCGGCCTTGGCGATGAAGCAGACATCGGCAATGGCGCCTAAAGCCGGAATATCGGTCCATGAAATATGATTGGCAGCAATCAGCAAGGGCCGGTTTTGCACAGGCGCGCCTGTCACTCGCACCCGAATGCCAAGCGCCCGCAAAATAGCGCGATGCCAGATTTTGAGGATAAAAGTCTCACGCCACAGCCCGGTTTTCATGGAAATGACCTGCAGCGGCACCAGCAGCAGCGTCGCAGCCAGCGCGTAGCTTGATGCCAGAACAATCCTGAAGCGGGCCGCCATCTGTTTTCAACACCCTCAGCGCAGGTCGCGGCGCATGACCAGCGCCCCGGTCGGGCCTTTTTCAGTCGACTGATAATAATTGGGGCGCTTGCCCACTTCCAGAAAACCAAGCCGCCGATAAAGCGCCAGAGCCGGCGGGTTGGTTTCATCTACCTCAAGAAACAGCGCATCGGCGCGGCGTGTATGAAGCTCACGCAACACCGCATCCATCAATTGCCAGCCCAGCCCGAAACCACGGTGAGCGCGCGCCACCACAATGGTCAGGATTTCAGCCTCACCTGCCGCCAGCCGTGCCAGCACCAGCCCAACGGGCGCCTGCGCACCCTTTCCCACTTGGCGTGCGGCAAAGCCAAAGACAGTCTCTTGCCGCAGCAGGGCGGTAAATTCCTCATCCGTCCATGGCCGACTGAAACCTTCCGCATGAAGATTGGCAGCCAGCGCGCCATCATCGGCCAGCAGGGGTTGCAGCGCATAGTCCCGCCGCAAGGCTGAAAGGAATGGTATGCGCATCTGGAGTAGCCCTCCTGCCTGCCCTCATGAACCGGTGCGCGGCAAGACAAAGCCTGCCTGTGGTTTTGCATCGGCTTCCCGCAGATAAAGCGGCCGGGGTTTTTCACCAGCATCTTTTAATGTGGCCAGACGCGCATAGGTGGCAATATCTGCCGTTGCCTTCGGCAGAACCACATCCAGGCCCGCCGCTGCCGTATCAGCTATGTTTTGTGCAGCAGCTCCGGCGAGAACCGCATTATTTTCCACGGCAAGCCGCACGGCCTCTTCAGGTGAGATTGCAGCCGGACCAAACAGTAAATTGTGTCTTGCATCAAAAAGGGCAGTATGGATTTCGCCACGCCCTCCATCAAGAAGGGCAAAAATTTCTTTTTCAGGAAAGTCTTTTGCCGCTTCTGCCGCCAGGGCTTCCAGCGTATTGACGCCAAAGGCGGGAATGTTCAGCGCCAGCGCCAATCCACGCGCTGTCGATACTCCCACGCGCACACCGGTAAATGAGCCGGGGCCGACCGAAACAGCGATTCTATTAAGATCAGCAAAATCTTTGCCTGCCTTTTCAAGCGCTGCATCAATGACCGCCATCAAATGTTCGGCGTGGCCCTTGCCCAGATCACGCACCTCACGGCCCATTTCAATGCCCGCTTCCCGATCCTGATGAGCATGATAAACGCAGGCCGCGCACAGGCTGGCTGAACAATCAATGGCAAGAATGATCATATGATGCGTGCTCGCAAGAGGTGGATTGAGCCTTATTTTTGCATAAATCCTGCCGCTTCAATTCCTGCAAAGGCGCATAATTCATCATTGTCAGATGTGTCGCCGGTAATACCGACCGCGCCCAGGATTTCACCTGCACTGTCCTTGATCAGGACACCGCCGGGAACCGGAACGATGCGACCACCCGAAACGGCATTCAGCCCTTCGATAAAGTGCGGGCGATCCTTTGCCATCGGCTCAAGCGCGCGCGAATCCATGCCAATGGCCAGCGCCCCATAGGCTTTGCCTGCTGCAATTTCATAACGCAGCATGGAAGAGCCATCCTGCTTCTGAAATGCTTTTGGATGGCCGCCCGCATCGAGCACCACGACCGTCAAAGGCTTCATGCCTGCCTCTGCCGCCTTTTTAAACGCAGCTTCAATCAGTGTGTTGGCAGCAGCAAGAGTTAGTTTTGTCACTTAAAGTCTTCTCCCAAAAACATTATGCAATGGCCGCGCTGGCTGTTGACCAGCGCAGCCAGCCCATCTTATCGGCCAAGCCTTGCCTTGAGTTCAAGGCGGCGCTTGTGCAGCAGCGGCTCGGTATAGCCGCTTGGCTGTTTTGCCCCCTCAAACACCAGATCGCATGCAGCCTGAAACGCAATTGAAGCCTCAAAATCAGGTGCCATGGGCCGATAGAGCGCATCACCCTTGTTTTGCGCATCAACCACGGCCGCCATGCGCTTCATGGTTTCCATCACCTGTTCTTTGCTGCACACGCCATGACGCAGCCAGTTTGCCATATGCTGTGAAGAAATGCGCAGCGTGGCGCGGTCTTCCATCAACCCGACATCATTGATGTCGGGCACTTTGGAGCAGCCGACACCCTGATCGATCCAGCGCACCACATAGCCAAGGATGCCTTGCGCATTATTATCCAGTTCGTGCTGAATATCTTCTGGCGTCCAGTTTGGCCGCACCGCAACCGGAACGGTCAACAAATCCTCCAGCCTTGCCTTGGCACGGCTGCGAAGCCTGGCCTGCACGGCTTGAACATCAACCTGATGATAATGGGTGGCATGCAGCGTGGCGGCCGTGGGCGAAGGCACCCATGCCGTATTGGCCCCGGCCTTCGGATGCGCAATCTTCTGCTCCAGCATGGCTTCCATCAGATCAGGCATGGCCCACATGCCCTTGCCGATCTGCGCATGGCCGGAAAGACCGCAGGCAAGGCCGGTATCGACATTCCAGTTTTCATAGGCCCCGATCCATGCAGCCTGCTTCATATCGCCCTTGCGGATCATCGGACCAGCTTCCATGGCAGTGTGGATTTCATCGCCCGTGCGATCAAGAAAGCCGGTATTGATGAAGGCGACACGCTGCGAGCCGGCACGGATGCACTCCTTGAGGTTGACGGTGGTTCGCCGCTCCTCATCCATGATGCCCATCTTGACCGTATTGCGCTTCATGCCGAGCAGATCTTCCACCCGATCAAAAATCTCGACGGCAAAAGCCACTTCTTCGGGGCCATGCATCTTGGGCTTGACCACATAGATGGAGCCGGTGCGGCTATTGGCGCGACGCCCCTTTTCACCCACATCATTGAGCGCGATCAGCACGGTCAATGCCGCATCCATGATGCCTTCAGGAATTTCCGAACCATCCTTGAGCAGGATTGCCGGATTGGTCATCAGATGGCCGACATTGCGCACCAGCATTACCGAGCGGCCCGGCAACACCAGTTGGCCACCATCAGGCGCGGTATAGCTGCGGTCCGGGTTGAGGCGACGGGTAAAGGTCTTGCCATTTCTGGTGATGTCTTCGCTCAGATCCCCCTTCATCAGGCCGAGCCAGTTGCGATAGACGACAACCTTGTCTTCGGCATCGACCGCAGCAATGGAATCTTCGCAATCCTGAATGGTGGTAAGGGCGGCTTCAAGCACCAGATCGGCAATGCCTGCCTTGTCATCCTTGCCGATGGCGTTGTCGCGATTGATGACAATCTCGACATGCAGGCCATTTTTCTTCAAGAGAACAGCAGAAGGGGCTGACGCCTCACCGCGATAGCCTGCAAATTGCGCCGGATCAGCAAGACTGGTTGCGCCAATAAAAAGCTTGCCATCCTTGACAGCAAGCACGCCTGCATCAACCCAGGAACCTTCCTGCAAGGGCGCGCTTTCATCAAGAAAATTGCGCCCCCAGGCAATCACCTTTGCACCACGCACCGGATTATAGTCTTTGCTTTTTTCGGCCCCGTCAGCCTCGGAAATGGCGTCGGTGCCATAAAGCGCATCATAGAGCGAACCCCAGCGCGCATTGGCGGCATTGAGCGCATAGCGCGCATTCATCACCGGAACGACAAGCTGCGGGCCAGCCACTTGAGCTATTTCAGGGTCAACATCTGTTGTGGTCACCTGAAAATCGGGACCTTCCGCGACCAGATAGCCAATGTCGCGCAGAAATTTCGTGTAGGCTTCCAGATCATCAGGTGCGCCATGATCGCGGTGCCACTGATTAATTTTTTCCTGAAGGGACGCACGCTTTTCCAAAAGCGCCCTGTTCTTCGGCGTCAGATCATGGGCAATCTCTGACAGGCCCGCCCAGAATACTCCCGCATCGATGCCGCTACCAGCCAGCGCTTCATTGTTCACAAAGTCATACAGCACCTTTGCGACATGCAACCCGGAAACTTCAATGCGATCCGTCATTTCTGATAAACCTCCACTCAGAGATATTGCGGCCAGATAGCTCCATCCAGCCGCAAACCATTTCAGCGCTCGCTGTCGAGCCAGATTGTCACCGGTCCATCATTGACCAGCGACACTTTCATGTCGGCCCCGAAAACGCCATTGGCAACCGTCACGCCATGTGAGGCCACTTCCGCCGAAAAATGCTCGTAAAGCCGCTTGCCCTCATCAGGGGCTGCCGCTGTTGAAAAGCCCGGTCGATTGCCCTTAGTTTCGGCTGCAAGCGTGAACTGGCTGACCACCAGCGCATTGCCGCCAATATCCAGCAGCGAGCGGTTCATGCGGTCCTGTTCATCGCGAAAGATACGCAAATTGACCAGCTTGCGCGCCAGCCATTGCGATTGCGCTTCCCCATCGCCCTGCATGGCGCAAACCAGCACCAGAAGCCCGGAGCCAATCTCGCCCGTCACCTTGCCATCAACGGTGACGCGCGCTTCAGTAACACGCTGAACAAGTGCACGCATAAGTCTTTTTTAGTCCCCCATCTTGAGCGCCTGAATGAAGGCTTCCTGCGGAATATCGACCTTGCCGAACTGGCGCATCCGCTTCTTGCCTTCCTTCTGCTTTTCCAGAAGTTTGCGCTTGCGGGTGGCGTCACCCCCATAACATTTGGCGGTCACGTCCTTGCGCAGGGCCGAGATCGTTTCACGCGCCACGATCCGCCCGCCAATGGCCGCCTGGATCGGAATCTTGAACATATGCTGCGGGATCAGATCCTTTAGCTTTTCACACATGACACGACCGCGCTTTTCAGCCGCACTGCGGTGAACCAGCATCGACAGCGCATCAACCGGCTCGTCATTGACGAGGATTGACATCTTGACCAGATCGCCCTCGCGGTAATCGGTGATGTGATAGTCGAAAGAGGCATAGCCCTTGGAGATCGACTTCAGCCGGTCGTAAAAATCGAACACCACCTCATTGAGCGGCAGATCATAAACCAGCATGGCACGCTTGCCGACATAGGAAAGATCAGCCTGGATGCCGCGCCTGTCCTGACACAGTTTTAGAATAGCCCCCAGATAATCATCCGGCGTCAGGATCGTTGCCCTGATCCAGGGCTCTTCAATATGAGCGATCTTGACTACATCGGGCATATCAGCCGGGTTGTGAAGCTCCTTGACCTCATCATTGTTCATCACCATGCGATAAACAACGCTGGGGGCCGTGGCAATCAGATCGAGATTGAACTCGCGCTCCAGCCGCTCCTGAATGATTTCCAGATGCAAAAGACCCAGAAAACCGCAGCGGAAGCCAAAGCCGAGGGCGGCAGACGTTTCCATTTCATAAGAAAACGACGCATCATTGAGGCGCAGCCTGCCAACGGCGGCGCGCAGATCCTCAAAATCGGCGGCATCAACGGGAAAAAGGCCGCAAAACACCACGGGTTGCGCCGGTTTGAAGCCCGGCAGCGGAGTTTCCGTCGGGCGTCGTTCTTCGGTGATGGTGTCGCCCACACGGGTATCGGCTACTTCCTTGATCGAGGCCGTGATGAAGCCGAATTCACCGGGGCCGATTTCATCAACATTTTCCATGCGCGGCGTAAAAATGCCGGTGCGCTCCACCGGATAGCGCGCGCCCGTGCCCATCATGCGGATGCTCTGGCCTTTTTTCAGCACGCCATCAATGACGCGCACCAGAACGATGACCCCCAGATAGGTGTCATACCAGCTATCGACCAGCATGGCCTTCAAGGGTTTAGTGCGGTCGCCCTCACGCGGTGGCGGCAGGCGCTCGACAATCGCCTCCAGCACATCTTCAATGCCGATGCCGGTCTTGGCCGAAATCATCACCGCATCGGAAGCATCAAGGCCAATCACATCCTCGACCTGTTCCTTGACGCGGTCAGGGTCAGCGGCCGGCAGGTCGATCTTGTTGAGAACCACGACGATTTCATGGTTGTTGTCGATAGCCTGATAGACATTGGCCAGCGTCTGCGCCTCAACGCCTTGCGAGGCATCGACAACCAGAAGCGAGCCTTCGCAGGCCGAAAGACTGCGCGAAACCTCATAGGCGAAGTCGACATGGCCGGGCGTGTCGATAAGGTTGAGAATATAAGTCTCGCCGTTTTTGGCCTTGTATTGCAGGCGCACAGTCTGCGCCTTGATGGTGATGCCGCGCTCTTTCTCGATATCCATATTATCGAGAACCTGCTCCTTGCCGGCCATTTCGCGCGCATCCATGCCGCCTGTCATCTGGATCAGACGGTCGGCCAGTGTGGATTTGCCATGGTCGATATGGGCGACGATGGAAAAATTACGAATGTGATCGAGAGGTGTGCTCATAAAAGCGGGCTTTATCAGGCGCACCGCAACTCGGCAAGCAGGGGCAGATGACAGCCATCTGTTTCCAGGCGGGCAAATGGATGGCCTATACGGCTCATATAAGGTTTGAAACATTCATGCTGATGCTTGAAACATCATTATAAAGGCATATTATATCAAATTGACAGCCCCCACAGAGAGACTGCAATCATGATGACAGCAGCACAGATGCGCGCCGCCCGCGCACTGGCAGGTCTTGACCAGAAAATGCTTGCCGAGCGCGCAGGCGTATCGCTGCCCACCATCCAGCGCATGGAAGCCAGTGACGGCGTGGTTCGCGGTGTGGTCGACACATTGATGAAAGTCATTCAGGCACTTGAGGAGGCCGGGGTGGAACTGATCGACGACAACCAGCCAAGCAGGCATGGCGGCAGGGGCGTGCGCCTCAAGCCATAAACACAGCCTGCCCCGCCAGCAGAGGTAACAAAGGCAATTTATAAGGCCCACCCCATGACAGAAAACAGCAGAGCAAGACCAGACTCAGCTTCAGCAGAGCCGACCTTTCGTGAGCTTTTTACCCCCAAGCTGATCACCGTTTTGCGCGAAGGCTATGATCTGTCGCGTTTCAAGGCCGACGCCATTGCAGGCCTGACTGTCGCCATTGTGGCGCTGCCCCTGTCGATGGCCATTGCCATTGCCTCCGGTGTCGGGCCGGAAAAGGGCCTGTTTACCGCCATTATCGGCGGCTTCCTCATCTCGCTGCTGGGTGGCAGCCGCTTCCAGATCGGTGGCCCGGCAGGTGCTTTCATCATTTTGGTGGCAGCAACGGTCAGCAGGCAAGGTGTTGATGGCCTTATTCTGGCAACGCTTTTATCAGGTGTGATGCTGGCTGTTGCAGGCTGGCTGCGGCTTGGCACCTACATCAAATTCATTCCCTATCCCGTCACGGTCGGCTTTACCGCCGGTATTGCCATCATCATTTTCGCCAGTCAGCTCACCGATCTTTTCGGGCTGACGCTTTCCCAGCAAGAGCCGGGCGATCTGATCCCCAAGCTTAAGATGCTGTTGTCTGTGGCCCCCACCGTCAATCCTGCTGCGGTCATGATCGCCGTCTTGACCATCGGCATAATTGTCGGGCTGAAACGCTGGCGGCCCTCATGGCCGGGCATGCTGATTGCAGTGACACTGGCCTCGATCATGGCAGGCGGATTTTCCGTTGAAACCATCGGCACCCGTTTTGGCGGCATTCCCTCCATGCTGCCTGCCCCGGCGCTACCCGCTATGAGTATGGCAAAAGTCTGGGCCGTCTTGCCTGACGCTGTCGCCTTTACCCTGCTTGGCGCGATCGAATCCCTGCTTTCAGCCGTGGTGGCCGATGGCATGACCGGCCGGCGCCATCGCTCCAATTGCGAATTGGTGGCGCAAGGTGCGGCCAATATCGGTTCGGCCCTGTTTGGCGGCATTTGCGTGACCGGCACCATTGCGCGTACCGCCACCAATGTTCGCGCTGGTGCGCATGGGCCAGTAGCAGGCATGTTGCACGCCTTATTCCTGCTTGCCTTCATGCTGCTGGCCGCTCCTCTTGCCAGCTATATTCCGCTGGCCGCCCTGGCCGGTGTGCTGGCTGTCGTGGCATGGAACATGATCGAGCGCCCGGCCTTCAAGGCGCTGATCCTTTCCTCGCGCGGCGATGCGGCTGTTTTGCTCATCACCTTTGCGCTGGTCGTTTTCCGCGACCTGACCACCGGCATTGTCGTCGGCTTTGCGCTTGGGTCGCTGCTGTTTATCGGGCGGATGGCCAAAGCCATCGAGATCAATGCCGAGGCCCCGTTAGTGGCCGATGATGTGGCCGACGACAGCAATGGCGGGCGCACCGCCTATGACGTAGAGACTGCCACCGATCCCGATATTGTTGTCTATCGCATTTCAGGCGCTTTTTTCTTTGGTGCTGCGGCGACAGTCGGGTCGGTGCTGGATCGCATTGCCGAGACGCCCAAAATCTTCATTCTGGATTGTTCAGCCATACCGCTGATGGATTCGACCGCCGCCAATGTGCTGGAAAGCGTTGCCCATAAGGCAGCGAGACAAGGTGTGTTGTTCTATATTGCCGGAGCCTCGCCCAAAATGCGCAAACTGCTGACCACCCACGGCGTCAAGCCGCCGCTGGCACATTACCGCGCCACAGTTGCCTCTGCAAAAACCCATGCCCGGGCACAATCGCGACAACAGGAGCAGCAAGCAGCACAGTGAAAAGGCTTAGAGCCAGATCATCCTTTTTGTGAAATCCCGGATCGTCTTTTTGCAAAATCATTGACAGTTTTTCTCCCAAAACATACATTAGAATTATTCTAATGTAGGAAGTTTTCATGCTGTCGCGCGTTTTTGGCTTTGGCCGCCGCCCCTTCTCCTCACTTTCCGAACAGGAAATCCTCGCACTTGCCATTTCTTCAGAAGAAGACGATGCGCGCATCTATCGTGCCTATGCAGAAGGGCTGGCTGCCGACTTTCCCCATTCAGCAAAACTGTTTGAAGAAATGGCAGCCGAAGAAGACGGCCACCGCGCAGCCTTGATCGAAAAACACCGCCAGCGTTTTGGCGAATATATTCCGTTGATCCGGCGCGAGCATGTTTCCGGCTACTATGAGCGCAAGCCCGACTGGCTGGTGCGCCCGCTCGGTCTGGAAAAAGTACGTGCGCAAGCAGCCCTGATGGAGCGTCAGGCCTATGCCTTTTATAGCGAGGCAGCCAAGCGCACCACGGACGCCTCAACCCGCAAGCTGCTGGGCGATCTTGCTGCAATCGAACAAAGCCATGAAAAACTGGCGCACAATCTGGAACGCCAGCATGTTTCGGGCGAGGCCCGCGATGAAGAGGCCGAAATTGAGCGGCGGCAATTCATCCTCACCTATGTGCAGCCTGGTCTGGCCGGGCTGATGGATGGCTCTGTCTCGACACTTGCGCCGATCTTTGCCGCAGCCTTCGCCACGCATGACACATGGCAGACCTTTCTTGTCGGTCTTGCCGCCTCGCTTGGCGCTGGTATTTCCATGGGCTTTACCGAGGCTGCCTCCGACGATGGCAGGCTTTCAGGGCGCGGCTCGCCGATCAAGCGCGGCTTTGCCTCCGGCATCATGACGACGCTCGGCGGTCTTGGGCATGCCCTGCCCTATCTGATTACAGATTTTTGGACGGCGACAACGGTGGCTATCATCATCGTGTTTTTTGAATTATGGGCCATCGCCTATATTCAAAACCGCTATATGGACACGCCCTTCCTGCGCGCTGCTTTTCAGGTGGTGCTGGGAGGAGCGCTTGTCTTTGCCGCAGGGGTGCTGATCGGCAACGCCTGAACCCGCTGCCGATCTTTCAAGAATTTTACTTAGAGCGCCGTGCGTCCAATTGGACGCACAAAGGACGCTCTAACACTTTGAATGAGCATCGGAATAATCCGAAAATCGATTCCACTTTTCGGTCCGATGCTCTAAACGCCCAGCCCTTCAAACAACACTGTCGACAAATAGCGCTCGGCAAAGGAAGGAATGACGACAACCAGCGTCTTGCCGGCATTTTCAGGACGTGAGCCAACCACCACAGCCGCCTGCAAGGCAGCGCCCGCAGAAATACCCACCGGCACACCTTCCAGCCGCGCCACCAGACGGGCATTGGCAATGGCGTCCTCATTGGAAACTGTCACCACCTCGTCATAGACGTCAGTATCGAGCACTTTGGGTGCAAAACCGGCGCCAATACCTTGAATCTTGTGCGGGCCGGGCGCACCACCTGAAAGCACCGGCGAAGTATCCGGCTCCACCGCCACCACCTGCACGGATGCTTTTCGGCTCTTCAAAACCTGCCCGACACCGGTGATGGTGCCCCCCGTACCGATGCCGGAAATAAAAATATCCACATCACCATCAGTATCATTCCAGACTTCTTCAGCGGTCGTGCTGCGATGAATTTCAGGATTGGCAAAATTCTCAAACTGCTGGGGAATGACAGCATCAGGAATGGAAGCAGCCAGTTCATCAGCCTTGGCAATGGCGCCCTTCATGCCTTTTGCACCTTCCGTCAGCACCAGTTCGGCACCCAGCAGGCTCAACATCTTGCGCCGCTCCGCCGACATGGTTTCAGGCATGGTCAGGATCAGCCGATAGCCCTTGGCGGCAGCCACAAAGGCCAGCGCAATACCGGTATTGCCCGATGTCGGCTCAATCAGTGTGGATTTGCCGGGCGTGATCTTGCCCTGCGCTTCCAGCGCCTCGATCATGGCCACGCCGATCCGATCCTTGACCGAGGCCAGCGGATTGAAAAATTCCAGCTTGGCAACGAGTTTGGCGCCAATGTTTTTTTCCGCTGCAAAACGATCAAGGCGCACCAGCGGCGTATTGCCGATGGTTTGGGTAATGGAATCATAGATACGGCCACGGCCGGGATTTTTGGGGGAAATTTCTGCCTTGGTCATGGAACTCGCTTTCACCGGGTTTATGGTTCCGGGCTATGGTGCCCATATATCCTTCTGCACAGATAGGGTGTACTCCCCCAATATCCGAGCAATTTTTTTATCCAAATCCATCCACGTTAAAGAAATATTTTTACGACATCTCTATAAGAGAGAAAATTATTTCCAACGGAGAAAATGCAAGCCTCATTCTTGACAGCAATATTGACAGGGATGGCAGTATCCGTGCGGCAACAGCACCATTGCCCTTGATGCCTATTTTCGATATGTGCCGGTAAGACAAATTCGGAGGGGACTTCCCATGGCTGATCATCCGCCCACAGGTCCGGTGGAACTTGGCGCCCAGATGGACTATGCTGAGCACGAGAAAACCTACAACCTGTTCACCAAGCTGACAAAATATTCCACGCTGATCTGCATCGCGATCCTGATCGGCATGGCCTTTGGTTTTTTTGTCGGCGGCACGGTTTCCGGCTTTATTGTTGCCGTTCTTGCCTTTATCGGCAGCGCCTATCTTCTACGCTGACTCTGTTTTAGAGCCTGTCTCCCGAACCGGGAACCGGTTTCGAGAGACAGGCTTTATCCCCAGCGCCCGGCCACCGGTGTCCAGATCACATCCTCGATACGGTTTGCGCCCGCCGCCAGCATCACCAGACGGTCAAAACCCAGCGCAATGCCGCTGGCGTCGAGCATGATGGCGAGCGCCGACAAAAACTCCTCATCGATCGGATAGCGCTCGCCATAGATGCGCTCTTTCTCATCCATATCCGCCTCAAAGCGCTGTCGCTGCTCAACCGGGTCTGTCAATTCGCCAAAACCATTGGCAAGCTCCACCCCGCAGCAATAAAGCTCAAACCGCTCAGCCACGCGCGCATCATGGGCGGCAGGCCGGGCCAGGGCTGCTTCGACAATCGGATACTCACACAGGAAAGTCGCTCGTCCCTGCCCCAGTTGCGGCTCGACACATTCCACCATGACCCGGCTGTAAAGATCAGACCATGTATCGTCTGGCGCCGTGCGCAACCCCGCCCCCACCAGCGCCTCATGCAGCGCGTCACGGTCGGTGCTGCCATCTTGAGCCACACTCGCCAGCAGATCAATGCCGGCATACTGCTCAAAAGCCTGCGCTACGGTGATACGCTCCGGCACGGCATAAGGATCGGCTTCGCGATTGCGAAAGGTAAATTTATCAACGCCAGCCTGTTGGGCCGCCAGCGCCAGAAGATATGTGCAATCTTCCATTAAAACCTCATAGGGTTCTCCCGCCCGATACCATTCAAGCATGGTGAATTCAGGATGGTGCAGCGCAGAGCGTTCCCGGTTGCGATAGACGCTGCCAAGTGAAAAAATACGTTCTTCACCCGCCGCCAGCAGCTTCTTGCAGGCAAATTCCGGCGATGTGTGCAGATAGAATGGCTGTCTGGAACCATCCGGCTTGATTTCCTCAGTTGCAAAAGCCGCCAGATGCGTTTCATTGCCCGGTGAGATTTGCAAGGCAGCAGCTTCCACCTCGATAAAATCCTGCTCACCAAAGAATACGCGTATTGCTGCTGCGATACGATTGCGCAGCAAAAGGCGCGGACGGCGGTCGGCATGAACATGCGACGTCCACCATGGCGAGGCTTCAAGCCTTGCAGTTTTCTTATTTCCGGACATGTTTTTTCCTTGAAACCGGCAGCATTTTTTAAAAGACACGACCCCAGATTCTTCAAGTCACTGGCGATTTATGCTCTTATAGGGTAAAGCGCCCTTATGGCCGCCATAGATGTTTGGCCGCAACACGATTTTAGAAAGCAGACTTGTGAAAGTAATCGCCAGTTCCCTGCGTAAAGGCAATGTCGTCGAAAAGGACGGCAAGCTTTACGTGATCTTATCCGCCGAGAACATTCATCCGGGCAAGGGCACCCCTGTCACCCAGCTCGACATGCGCCGCATTTCAGATGGTGTCAAAATCTCCGAACGCTATCGCACCACCGAGCAGGTTGAGCGCGCCCATGTCGAGGACCGCGAGCACACCTTCCTCTATGCCGATGGCGAAGGTTTTCATTTCATGAACCCGGAAAGCTATGATCAGCTTGCCGTGTCGGAAGATGTCATCGGTGACAGCGCCCCTTATCTCCAGGAAGGCATGTCGGTCACATTGTCAGTCCATGATGGCGTTGGCATTGCGCTCGAACTGCCGCAGCGCGCCATCTATGAGGTGGTTGAGACCGAGCCTGTCACCAAGGGCCAGACTGCCTCATCCTCTTATAAGCCCGCCATCCTGTCCAATGGCGTCAAGACCGGCGTTCCGCCCCATATCACGGTCGGCACCCGCATTGTGGTGCACACCGCAGACGGCTCTTACGTGGAACGTGCAAAAGACTGACCGCTTCTTCATGAGCCTCATGAAAGCTGCCGCCATTGCCCTTGCCCTCCTGCTTGCAGGAGGGACAGCCAGCGGCCAGCAACACTTGCAAAAACCGGCATTACGCATGGCTGTGGAAGGCGCTTACGCTCCTTTCAATGCGCTCGGGCCCGACGGCAGGCTGCACGGCTTCGACATCGATTTTGGCGAAGAACTGTGCAAACGCCTGCATCGCGACTGCCAATGGAGCGTCGTGCAATGGGACGGGCTGATCCCGGCCCTTCAATCGGGCAAGGTCGATATTGTGATGTCGTCGATGACCATCACACCGGAACGGCGCACGCAGGTCCGTTTTTCCAAACCCTATTATTTTTCCTATGGGCTGATGATTGCACCCAAAGGCAGCGATCTGCATTTTACGCCGCAAAGCCTTGGAAACCGTGCTATCGGGGTGCAGGCCTCCACAACGCATGAACATTGGCTGCATGAGCGTTTTGGCCCGGAAGTGGATATCCACGCCTACCCATCCAGTGATGAGATGTTTCTCGATTTCAGCAATGGCAGGCTGGATGCGATCTTTGCTGAATCGGTGGCGCTGTTTCCCTGGATGGAGCAAAATGGCGGCCAAAAAGCCTTTGCCCAGATCGGGCCAGATATTACCGATCCGGCACTTGGCACCGAAATGGGCATTGCTGTTGCTCAAGACAATGAAGCGCTTGGCCAGGCAATCAACGACGCCATCGATGAGATTGTCAATGACGGCACCTTCGATAAAATCGAACGCACCTATTTCAAGACGTTAAATCTCAGGCCGTAATCACCGCCCGAAAAAACGGCATCAAATGTCGAGATTGGCGACACTGAGCGCATTGTCCTGAATGAATTCGCGGCGCGGCTCCACCTCGTCGCCCATCAGCCGTGCAAACAGCTCATCGGCGCCGGAAGCGTCATTGACCTTGACCTGCAACAGCGAACGCACATTCGGGTCCAGCGTGGTTTCCCAAAGCTGCTCGGCATTCATTTCACCAAGCCCCTTGTAGCGCTGCATGGTCAGCCCCCGGCGGCCAATGGCAAACACCGCCTCAAGCAGCGCCAGCGGGCTGGAAAGCGTCTGGCTGCCTTCCCGGCGGCGCAGCACCGGCGGCTGGGCATAGACTTCGGCAAGGCGTGTGCTCAACCGGTCAAGCTGGAGCGCATCAGCCGAATTGATCAGCGCTGCATCCAGATGCACCACTTCACGCACACCGCGCACTGTACGCTCAAACGAATAGCCGCCCTGTCCCTCATTGGAGCGCGAGACAGAACCTGTCCAGCCACGCTCGGTATCTTCGGCAATCATGTCGAGACGTTCAGCAATACGCTCGGCCATGGCGTTTGCCTGGCCAGGATCTGCCAGAATCTCCGGGTTAAGGCCACCGGCAATGGCTGCCTGCTCCACCACTTCATGGCTGTAGCGCGTGTGCAGACCGTTCAGCAATTGGCGCACCGCCAGCGCTTCTTCCAAAACAGCGCGCAGATCAGGGCCGGAGCGCACTTCACCCGAGCCAAGCGTTAGTGAAGCATCATCAAGTCCGGTGGTGATGAGATAATCCTCAAAGGCTGCCTCATCCTTCAGATATTGCGAGCTTTTACCACGTGTCACCTTATAGAGCGGCGGCTGGGCGATATAGAGATGGCCGCGCTCGATCAATTCCGGCATCTGCCGGAAGAAGAAGGTCAACAGCAAGGTGCGGATATGCGCGCCGTCAACGTCAGCATCGGTCATGATGATGATTTTATGATAGCGCAGCTTGTCCGGGTTGAACTCATCCTTGCCGATCGACGTGCCAAGCGCCGTGATCAGCGTGCCGATCATGTCGGATGACAGCATGCGGTCAAAGCGTGCGCGTTCCACATTCAGGATTTTACCACGCAGCGGCAAAATGGCCTGATTCTTGCGGTCGCGCCCGCCCTTGGCCGAGCCACCGGCAGAATCACCCTCGACGATGAACAGTTCAGACTTGGCCGGATCGCGTTCCTGACAGTCCGCCAGCTTGCCGGGCAAGGAGGTGATGTCAAGCACGCCCTTGCGCCGTGTCAATTCACGCGCCCGACGCGCAGCCTCACGCGCGGCGGCGGCCTCAACCACTTTGCCAACAAGAATTTTGGCCTCAGCCGGGTGTTCTTCCAGCCAGGCGCCCAGCGCCTCATTGACCAGCCCCTCAACCACCGGACGCACTTCCGAAGACACCAGCTTGTCCTTGGTCTGTGAAGAAAATTTCGGGTCCGGCACTTTTACGGAAAGCACAGCCGTCAGGCCCTCACGGCAATCATCGCCAGTCAGTGAGACCTTTTCCTTTTTTGAAATGCCGCTCTTGTCCGCATAGCCGGTGATCTGGCGCGTCAGCGCGCCACGAAAACCGGCCAGATGGGTGCCGCCATCGCGCTGGCCGATATTGTTGGTAAAGCACAGCACATTTTCGTGATAGCTTTCATTCCACCACATCGCCACTTCAACGGTAATACCGTCGCGCTCGGAGCGGATGGCAATCGGCTTTTCGATCAGCGGCTTCTTGGCCCGGTCGAGAAATTTGACGAATTCTTCCAGCCCGCCATCATAATGCAGCTCCTGCTGTTTCACATCCGCATGACGGTTATCGGTAAGAACAATGCGCACGCCCGAATTCAAGAAGGCAAGCTCGCGCAAGCGATGCTCAAGCGTTGCATAATCGAAATCGATCACGCCCTTGAAAGTGTCGGGCGACGGCAGGAAACTGACTGTCGTGCCGCTGCGGCCTTCATAAACGCCCGGCGCATTTGTCGTTTCATACTCACCGATCACGGCAAGCGGCGCATCGGCCGTGCCATGCGAAAATTTCAACTCATGTATCTTGCCATTGCGGCGAATATTGAGTTTCAGCCAGACAGACAAGGCATTGACCACGGAAACGCCAACCCCGTGCAGACCGCCGGAGACCTTGTAGGAATTCTGGTCGAATTTTCCGCCCGCATGAAGCTGGGTCATGATCACTTCGGCTGCCGAAACCCCTTCACTGGGGTGCAGATCGGTGGGAATGCCGCGGCCATTATCGGAAACAGAGCAGGACCCATCGGCATTGAGCGTTACCGATACCAGATCGGCATGACCGGCCAGCGCCTCATCAATGGCATTATCCACCGTCTCATAGACCATGTGATGCAGGCCTGAACCATCGTCGGTATCGCCGATATACATGCCCGGCCGTTTGCGAACGGCATCCAGACCCTTCAAAACCTTGATGGAATCGGCACCATATTCGATCGGTGCGGCGGCCTGATTGTCGGTCGTTTCGCTCATGAAATACTTTCGTTTCTCTGTCGCGGTTGCAGGCGTGCAAGATCGTATCGAATCGAGCGCCCGCTGATCCTCCCAATATAGGCGTTCCAGAGGGTTTTTCCAAGTTTTCCAAGGGCTTTGTACCTAAAGCGTGTCGCAATCTTTCAGATTCACGTAACCCGCTTTAAGTTTTTGTTTTTACGCATGTCTTTATCTCGAAACTGGTTTCCAGTTCGAGAGACAGGCTTTAAAGCATTTTGCAGCCAGACGATTTTATCCGGCTGCAAATGCTCTGCTAGAGCGCCGTGCGTCCAATCGGACGCACAAAGGACGCTCTAACACTTTGAATGAGCATCGGAATAATCCGAAAACCGATTCCACTTTTCGGTCCGATGCTCTAGCCAGTCAGGCTTCAGGCGGCGGCAGCAATTGCCTCAGGGCGAAGCGCCTTGAGCGCGCCAGTCCAGCGGTGCAATTCATCCAGCATGGTGGTTGCACCATTGGTGATCAGTTCATTGGGCTGGAATGCGTCATCGACAAGGAATTGTGGAAAGCCCGGAACCGGCACACCTTCGGGGATCGGCACCACCTTGACCGTATTGAGCAGCGTCTTGGCTGATTCCACAGCGCGCAAGCCACCTGAAACCCCACCATAAGACAGGAAACCGGCTGGCTTGTAATTCCACTCATTCGACAGATAGGTGATGGCATTTACCAGCGGTGCGGGAATAAAATAATTATATTCCGGCGTCACGAAAACAAACGCATCACCCGCAGCAGTCAGTTGCGCCCACTGCCTGGTATGGGCATTCTCATACTGGCCAAGGCGCGGATGTTTCGGCTCGTCAAACAGCGGCAGATCAAGCTCGGCCAGATCGACCAGAACCGGCTCAAACTTGCCATGCTCGCGGGTAAAGTCAGCAAACCATTTTGCAAAGATCGGCCCTACCCGACCCGGTCGTGTGCTGCCGATGATGATGTTAAGCTTATATGTCACTGTCAAAAATTCCTGTTATGCGATCATGAAAACGATCTTCAAGAAATGGGATTTCAGCACTCGCCGGACAAGAGAAGATTTCTCATGGGCTCAGCTTCAATTGGTGACAGTGCGTTCACTTTTCATGGACAATGGCGCTCAAAACCGCAAAAATCACCGCCCGTAAAATATATTTTTTACATGTACCGGCCAGCGCCAGGGCAACACAGCCACCATGTCAAATCGCACGGAAAGCCGGGCATGATCTGGCTGGCGCGACAGCCAGATATCGGCTGTTGCTTCAATGCGGCGCTGCGACTGGTACGAAATCGCCTCCATTGCCGCAAGCAGCGAGCGCCGCGCCTTGACCTCGACAATCAGCACCAGATCGCCACGCCGGGCAATCAGGTCGATCTCACCTGATTTTGTGCGATAGCGACGCTCCAGAATGCGAAACCCCTTTGCCATCAAGGCCAGTCCCGCCAGCCATTCACTACGCTGACCGTGGCGGTGGGCCTTGCGGCGGCGCGATATGCTGTCAGCCACCGCCGCTTTCCTTCAGGCCAAGCAAACGCCGGTAAAGGTCAGGCTTGGGTTGACCGGTCATCCGCGCGGCCTCTGCTGCTGCCTTGGAAGCGGGCATTTCAACAGAAAGAGCCATTAAAAGCGCATCAATATCAGCAGGCACCGCCTCTTCTTCTATTGGCGGCCCCACACAGATCACCACCTCGCCCTTGGGCGCATCAGCCTGTGCATAATGGGTTGCCAGTTC
Organism: Aquamicrobium segne; assembly: GCF_042656785.1. NCBI lineage: Bacteria > Pseudomonadati > Pseudomonadota > Alphaproteobacteria > Hyphomicrobiales > Phyllobacteriaceae > Aquamicrobium > Aquamicrobium segne. The sequence continues at coordinate 117,412 of NZ_JBHSLL010000012.1, read as the reverse complement.
CTGCAAGGAGCCATGACGGGCTTCTTCAAAAGCCTTGGTCAATTCCCGGCACACAGCAGCCTTGCGCGCTGCCCCCAACACCTCAACCATGCTGGCAAGAGTTTGCGCCACCCGGCGCGGCGATTCAAAAAAGATCAGCGTTGCCGCAACCCCGCGCCATTGCTCCAGCCGGCTTTGCCGCTGACCGGCTTTGACCGGCAAAAAGCCTGCAAATAAAAACGCATCCGAAGGCAGGCCCGAAATGGTCAGCGCAGCAAGGGCGGCAGATGGCCCCGGCACCGGCACAACTCGTAAACCGCGCTCCAGCGCTTCACCCGCCAGCCGGTAGCCGGGATCGGAAACCAATGGCGTTCCGGCATCTGAAATCAGCGCCACGCTTTTGCCCGCCTCCAGCGCCTCGATCAGTTTTGGACCGGCCTCTGCTGCATTATGCTCATGATAGGCGGTGGTGCGGCGGCGAATGCCATAACGCTCCAGCAAGATGCGCGACACACGTGTATCTTCGCAGACCAGCACATCGGCTGCCGCCAGCGTTTCCAGCGCGCGAATGGTGATGTCACGCAAGTTACCGATCGGTGTCGCTACCAGATAAAGTGCCGGTTCCAGCACCTGCACCGGAAATTCAGCCTGCCCGATCAGGAAGGAGCGTTTGTGCTGCTGGGTTACGTGTTTTTCCATCACAGTCCTGTGGCATGGATCAGCCGCTATTGCAAAATCAGGGCAAAACTGGCTCAGGACGCCAGTGCGGCCACCAGAGAATTGAGCACGATCATCCCGGCAGGTGTGGCGCGCAGGCGTGAATTGCCAACCGGCTCAACAAGCCCCTCTTCTTGCAAAATGGCAAGCTGGCGTGCTGGCAATATGCGCTCCGACAGCGCCTCAAACCGGGCAATATCAATGCCCTCAACCAGCCGCAGCCCCATCATTAAAAACTCGTCGGCCTCTTCTTCACGGGCCAGGCGCTCACCATCGACAACGCCATGCCCCCGGCTTTCAACCAGCCCGGCCCATGTCTCCGGATGGCGCTCTGTCATCGTCACCACCCGTGTGCCCTCTTCGACAAAGCGGCCATGAGCGCCGGGACCAATTCCGACATATTCACCATAGCGCCAATAGACCAGATTATGGCGGCTTTCCGCACCGGGGCGGGCATGGTTTGACACTTCATAGGCAGGCAGGCCCCGTGCGGACGTCACGCCTTGCGTCAACTGATAAAGATCAGCCGATAAATCTGCCTCCGGCATTATAAATTTTCCGGCACTGTGCAGCCTGTGAAAAGCCGTGCCTTCCTCAATGGTCAGTTGGTAGAGCGACAAATGATCGGCGGCATGGCCGATGGCCTCATCAAGCTCTTTTTCCCATGCTTCCAGCGTCTGGCCGGGACGTGCATAGATCAGGTCAAAAGACAGACGCGGAAAAATTTCACGCGCCAGCTTGATAGCATGAAGGGCCTCCGACACATCATGCAGGCGCCCTAAAAAGCGCAAATCAGCATCGTTGAGCGCCTGCACGCCCAGCGACACACGATTGACGCCCGCCGCCCGATAGCCGCGAAAACGCTCCGCCTCAACCGAAGACGGATTGGCCTCCATCGTTATTTCAATATCGGGCAGCACCGACCAGTTGCGCGCCACCTCATTCAATATGGCATCAACGGTGGCAGGCTCCATCAGCGAGGGTGTGCCGCCGCCAATGAAGATGGAGGTAACTTCGCGTGCTCCGGTGCGCGCCCGCATCCACGCCATTTCAGCGGCGAAGGCGCGCACATAGCGCTGCTGATCTATCTTCTGGTGCCGCACATGGCTGTTGAAGTCACAATAAGGGCATTTGGCCGCGCAAAACGGCCAGTGCAGATAGATCCCAAAACCGGGTGAACGATCGAGCCTCACGCCACTCCCAATCTTGCACGGGCAAATTTCTGGAACGCACGGGCGCGGTGTGACAAGGCTTCAGCATCCCCCGGCTTCCAGCCATGTTTTTGCTGCGCCGTCATTTCACCAAAGGTTAGTGCATGGCCATCGGGCAAAAAGGCCGGATCATAGCCAAAGCCAAGCTCACCACGCGGCGGCCACACCATCCGGCCCTCGACTTCACCGCGATAATATTCCGCCTCACCATTGGCAAAGGCAAGGCAGATCACCGCAACAAAACGCCCGCTGCGCTGTTGTGGCTCAATCGCGCCTGCCTCTTGCAAGGCCGCTTCCGCCTTTTCCATGGCCATGACAAAATCGCGTTTGCCGCCCTCAATCTCAGCCCAATTCGCGGTATAAACACCCGGATCGCCATTCAGCGCGTCAATGCACAGGCCTGAATCGTCAGAAAGTGCAGGCAGGCCCGTCGCCTTTGCCGCCGCAAACGCCTTGATATAGGCATTTTCTTCAAAAGTCGTGCCGGTTTCCTCCGGCTCAGGCAGACCAAATTCACGCGCAGATCTTGCCTCAAAGCCAAACGGGGCCATCAGGTCGGCAAATTCGCGCAGCTTGCCCTCATTATGGCTGGCGACAATAATCTTCTTGTCCAAAGGTTGCATGGCAGGGCCTTTAAAAGCATCGAACCCAAAAGTCTTGGAACATGATGATTTTCTTGAACCATCATGCTTCAAATCTTTGTTTATACGCATGATCTTGTCTGAAAAGTCTGCAACTTTTCTAGGATCATGCTCTCAAGCAACCGCCAGCCTCTGCAATTCCACCAGCCGGGAAATACCGCTGCGGGCAAGGCCCAACAATTCTGCAAAATCAGCTTCAGAAAAAGGCTCGCCTTCGGCCGTACCCTGAATTTCAACAATGCCGCCCTTGCCGGTCATGACAAAATTGGCATCGGTTCCGGCAGCAGAATCTTCCAGATAATCCAGGTCGATCACCGGCGCACCATTATAGAGGCCACAGGAAATAGCTGCGACATGATCTTTCAAAACGCGCTGCACACTCACCATCTGGCGCGCCTCCATCCAGCTCAGGCAATCATGCAGCGCAATCCAGGCGCCGGTAATGGCCGCCGTGCGTGTGCCCCCATCAGCCTGCAACACATCGCAGTCAATGGTGATCTGCCGCTCACCCAGCGCCTGCATATCAACGACAGCGCGCAAGGAACGGCCAATCAGACGCTGGATTTCCTGTGTGCGGCCACCCTGCTTGCCTGCCGCTGCTTCACGGCGCATCCGCTCACCCGTCGAGCGCGGCAACATTCCATATTCAGCCGTCACCCAGCCCTTGCCGGAATTGCGCATCCAGCCCGGCACTTTTTCCTCAAGGCTTGCCGTGCACAACACATGCGTGTCACCAAATTTGACGAGACAGGAGCCTTCGGCATGTCTGGAAAAGCCACGCTCAAAAGAGATGGAGCGCATTTCATCGGGCTGGCGTTTGGAAGGGCGCATATTGGTCTTTCTAAAAAAGTGTGCAGGTTTTGAAGCGGCTTGTAGCCTCCGCAGCCCCGATGCGCAAAGGAAAAGGGCAGCTTGCACTGGTGGTGAACCCATCTATATCCTTGTCACAGAGGTTTTTTCAGATGACAAAACACAGTTCGTCGCCAACATCACCGCAGGCCATGTCGCAATGGCAATCGCTGGATGCACGCTCACGTGATATTTTCCGGCGCATTGTCGATTCTTACCTGCATGATGGCGATCCGGTGGGGTCGCGCAGCCTGTCGCGCATTCTGCCAGCCTCGCTTTCACCTGCCACGATCCGCAATGTGATGAGCGACCTGGAGCATCTGGGCCTGATCTATGCGCCCCATGTTTCGGCCGGACGGCTGCCCACACAAGCGGGTTTGCGCTTCTTTGTCGATGCCTTCATGGAAATCGGCGATCTGGGCGATGAGGAACGCCGCAGCATCGAAACCCAGATCAAGGCCTCGGGCCAGGACAATTCACTTGAACATATTTTGACCGAAGCCAGCCAGTTGCTGTCTGGTGTCTCGCGTGGGGCCGGGCTGGTGCTGACCGCCAAGAGCGAGGCAGCCCTCAAACATATCGAATTCATCCAGCTTGACCCCGACAAGGCGCTGACCGTGCTGGTGTCGCGCAATGGCGATGTTGAAAACCGCATCATCGACCTGCCGGAGGGAGTGACCGCCTCACAACTGCATGAGGCGTCCAATTTCCTTAATGCCCATATACGCGGTCGCACTCTGGCTGAAGCCAAGACAGAAATTGCCCGCATCAAGGAAGAAACACGCGCTGCCCTCGATACTTTATCGCAGGATCTGGTAGAAAAAGGACTGGCGGTGTGGGCGGGTACCGAAAGCGATCTGCCTTCGCGGCTGATTGTGCGGGGACGGGCAAATCTGCTGGAAAACATCACCGCGCAAGCCGATATGGAACTGCTCAAGAACCTGTTTGACGATCTGGAAACACAGGATGGGCTTTTACAACTGCTCGACCTTGCCGAGGAAGGACCGGGGGTGCGTATTTTCATCGGCTCGGAAAACAAGCTGTTTTCGCTGTCCGGCTCCTCGGTGGTCGTTGCCCCTTACCGGGATGCGCAAGCCCGCATTGTCGGCGCACTTGGCGTCATTGGCCCGACGCGGCTCAACTATGCCCGTATCGTTCCCATGGTCGATTATACGGCGCAGATCGTCTCACGCCTGCTGCGTTAAAGCATTTTGTAAGTACAGATGGCACCATCTGACGTCGCACAAATGCGGTTAAAATCTCAACTCGCATCGCCCAGATAACGGGCGCTGGGCAGAATGGTCAAAGGCTGCAATTCCCCCTCTGCCATCGGCGCAAAAAGCAGCCGCCGCTCCCACTGGGTGGAGCGGAAGAAAGGAAAGCGCGTATAGAAGCGGTCGCGATTGGCAAGGGCGTTGGTGCGAAACAGCATGACCTTGTTGAACACGCCCGGATAGGCGCGCGCTTCGCTGATCTGCTGTGAATAATAGACACGCTTGTAAAAACCGGCATGGTCTTCACGCACGGTCGACAGGCCATAAGGGGCATTGAAATACTCGCAAGCCATGCCCGCCAGCCGCAGCGTCACATAAACCAGTTGCGGGTAAATGCGCGTCCATTCCGGGTCTGAAGCCAGTCGGCTCATGCACACGAACGTGTCACCCGCCTCCAGCATCGGCATCACAATATCGCCAAATGCCTGCACAGAAGGCGAGAACGGGGTTTCCAGCGTCACGTGATGGATGCGCATGGTGGAGATCAGGTTTTGATCTACATAGACACCAAATCTGTAGACATTGGGCGTCTCATCCAGCGCGTCACTGATGATATGCGTATCAGCATCAGGAACCATGTCATTGAAGCGGTAAGCCTTGTAACGCAGGCGATAAATATCCTCCAGATCCTCGCCCCGGTCGCAGCGGCGATATTCAGAGCGGTTGAGAAGTTCAAAAACCTTGTCGGAAAAACCTGAACTGGCTGGGCCCGACCTTAGCTGCCTTGTATCCGCACTCAGCTTCAATTGCCGGATTGCCATCAACTTACCTGTGTTCGAGCGCACTCATAAGGTAAGCGTAGAAGCACACATGTAAAATTTTAATTAAATAACACCGAAGCCACAAGCAAAGTCTCAACTTAATGTCGCGCCAGAGGCAATGACCGTATCATGCGCAAAAGGCCAGCGCGTGGTTGACATGGTTTCAATGCCTGAAGCGCTCAAGGCGGCGCCAAACAAAAACCCCTGAACAAGGTCAGGATCGATATGCTGCGACAGGGTGCGAAGCTGCTCGAATGTTTCAACACCTTCAATCGTCACCGTCAGCCCCAGTGAACGCGACAGGGACACAATGCCTTTAAGCAGTTCCAGCGAGCGTGAGCTTTGGGTCACATCCGACAGGAAGGAACGGTCAATCTTGACCTTGTCGAGCGGCAGCTTGTGCAGATAGCTCAGGCTGGAATAGCCGGTGCCGAAATCATCAAGCGCAATGCGCACACCCAGCAATTTCAAATCTTTAAGAATCTGGCCTGTTTCCGACTTGTCATCCAAAAGAGCTGTTTCAGTCACCTCCACTTCAAGGCGATGCGGGGCAAGCCCCGCTGCGTCGAGCGCATCACGAACCTTGTCAACCACCTCTCGATTGCGAAAGTCCTTGGCCGACAGATTGACCGAAACACTCGTATGTTCGGGCCATCTTGCACATTCGATACAGGCGGCATTCAGCATAAAGGTGCTGATCTGCGAAATAATCCCCATCTCTTCCGCCAGCGGAATGAAAATACCCGGCGAGATCGGCCCGAACTCTGGATGATCCCAGCGGCAGAGCGCCTCACAACCGGCAATACGCATCGTGGTCATGGCGACGATAGGCTGGTAAACAATACGCAATGTGCCGGTTTCAACGGCGTTGCGCAGGTCCATCTTCATTTTCTGGCGGTCGCGGAAAGCATCGTCCATCGAAGATTCAAAAAGCTGCCAGCCATTCTTGCCCAGATCCTTGGCCTTGTAGAGCGCCAGATCGGCCTTGACGATCATATCATCGACCTCACTCATGCCGACCCGGCAAAGAACAGCCCCCGCACTCACCTGAATGCGCAGCAAATGGCCCGCAACATCAACATCGCCCTGCAGCCCGGCAAAAACTTCATCCATCAAGCGGGCAAGATGATCCTCACCCTTCACATGATCGAAAAACAGCATGAACTCATCGCCACCAAAGCGACCAACCTTGACACCGGGAGCAACAAAAAGGGCAAGCCGTTCAGCCACGGCATAGATCAGTCCATCGCCCACCGGATGGCCGACCATATCATTGACACTCTTGAAATCATCAAGATCGACAATGACAAGGGCGCAATAACGGGTCTGATCCCCGCTGTTTAGACTTTCACCCACCAGTTCGTGAAAATAAGCACGGTTGAGCAGGCCGGTAAGGCTGTCATAACGGGCCATGAAGCGAATATGCTCTTCGGTTTGAACGCGTGCACTCACATCCTCAAATGTGATGACCCCGAGTTCCTGACTGCCTTCGCGCGCGGAAAATTCATAATGCTGCCCATTGGAAAATCCGACCAGAACCTTGCCGCCCCGGCCTTCGCGCAAGGCTTTTGTCAATTTCTTTTCGATAAATTCGCAATCCTTGCGCGTCAGCATCCCGCTCACCACGCCGCGCATGAGCAGCGAGCGCACCGTGCGCCCAAGCAGGTCATCGGGAGAGTTAAACGACATCAGACGGGCCGCTTCGGCATTGGCCACCACCACCTTGCCCTCCGGATCGAGCATGACAAGCCCGTGCGGCATGGTGTTGAGCGCCCGATTGAAGCGCTGCGCCAGGCGACTGGCCAGCTTTTCAGCCGAGATGGCTGAAAACAGCACATCCCGCACCGTGTCGGCATAACGGTGAATGGCCAGCAGAAATGGACCCGACAACAGGCCCAGCGTCACATGGTAAAAATCGCCACGCAAAATGAAACCCAGCGCCATTGGACCGGCCAGCATCAGGATGAGGATATTGACCATGCGCGGCGAGCCATAATTGCGACCGGCAATGCCGGTTGCAGTCGCCAGAACAATACAGACCGCTGCAATCTCGGAAAAGGCGTCCTGCGCGGAATAGATGGCGACGAGGCAGAAGGTTCCCAGCACAAGGCCATGCATCGAACCATAGATAATATAATGGTTTTCGCGGCTGCGCGCCTCCTCGCGGTTCTTGATAGCCGGCAAGGCGCAGTAATGGCGCATATTGAGAACACGCACCACGCCGACAAACGCCAATACGACTGCCAGCATCAGAAAGAGCGTGTCTCCAGACTTGGCCCAGACCAGCGCCATCAGCGCTGTTTGCGCCGAAATTCCGATGGCAAGCGTAAAAGCGTCGCGGAACAATGTCTCCACGAACGGAATATAAACGTCGTCAGGCAGTTCTTTTTTTTTGGTCGTGGTCACATCCGGCACTCACCCCACGCCGCCAAGGATGACATCATCGCCTTAAGAAAACTTTTAAAGCATTTTTTCGCCAGATGGAAACCTCTGACGCAAGTACAAAATGGCCCTCCACGTCTGGGCGCGCAACAGCATTCTGTCATGACCGGCTTTCGTCCACAGATGCCCAGCTTTCTTCTACCGAAATAAAGTGGGCATGGCATATGCGCCAAAAATCTCCTATTCAAAGGAAGATAATTCTCAGCCATGTACCGGACCTTGCAGATGACGCAGCCCTTGATCGCCGTCTCCACAGACGTGAAAGAATTTGAAAACTACATCTGGCACGCAGCCCCCCAACAATATCTGGAAGCGGTGCTCAATGGCGCCGGAGCACTGCCCGTCATGCTGCCTTCATTGGGAGAGCGTCTCGATCTAGACGCCTTGCTGTCAGCGGTTGATGGCGTGATGCTGACCGGCTCCAGATCAAATGTCCATCCCGCCCTTTATGGTGGCGATGCTGGCGAGGAAAACGGCCCCTATGACATTGCTCGTGATTCCACCACCATGCCGCTGATCCGAAAGACGATCGAGCGCGGTGTACCGCTGCTGGCCATTTGCCGGGGCATTCAGGAACTCAATGTCGCCCTTGGCGGCACGCTGGCCACAGAAATTCAGGAACAAGAGGGCAATCTCGATCACCGCGCTCCGGTCAGTGACAATCAAGATGAGCGTTTCGCCATCCGCCAGACTGTGACAGTCAAGCCCGGAACCTGTCTTGCCAGCGTGTTTGGCACAGGCACTATTGATGTCAACTCCGTGCACCGGCAGGCCACCGGGCGTCTGGCGCCCGGCCTTCAGATCGAGGCGCTGGCCGAGGACGGAACGGTGGAAGCCGTTTCGGTCAAGGAGGCAAAAGCCTTTGCAGTGGGTGTGCAATGGCACCCCGAATACTGGCTGAAATCCGACACTGCATCGCAAAAGCTGTTTACGGCATTCGGTGATGCCGTGCGCCAACACGCGGCTGCAAAGCAGGCAAACCGCAACGCGGCGGAATAGGCTGTAAAACCAGCGCTATCTTGCCTTTACATGTGCGGTTTCCGGCACTGGCGTCAGCGCTTTTTTCTCGACAAACCACGAAACGAGATTATCCACGCATAAATCGGCCATGGCGCGGCGTGTGCGCACCGATGCCGAAGCAATATGCGGCAGAAGCACTGTATTAGGGGCGCCAAGCAGCACCTGCGGCACATGCGGTTCATCGGCAAACACATCAAGACCGGCAGCCGCAATCGTGCCATCCTCCAAAGCTGCTGCCAATGCCTCTTCATCAACAGTGCTGCCGCGCCCCGTATTGATCAACACACCTTCAGGGCCAAGCGCCTTCAGGATGCGGGCATTGATCGCCTTTTGCGTTTCCGCACCGCCAGGCGCAATGCACACCAGCGTATCAACGGCTTTGGCAAGCCCTTCCAGGGTCGGATGATAGGCATAAGATATATCGGCCACCGGCCTGCGATTGTGATAGGCAATCGGCACGTCAAATGCCTCCAGCCGCCTTGCCACCGCCCGACCGATCCGGCCAAGGCCGAAAATGCCAATGCTGCGACCGCGCAGGCTCAGCGGGCTGTAGCGATAGGCGCCCTGCCCGCCCCATCTGCCCTGCCGCAACCAGGCTTCAGCCTTTGGAATTTCGCGCAAAACGGCCAAAAGCAGCCCCACTGTCAGATCGGCCGCTTCCTCGGTCAGCACATCAGGCGTGTTGGTCACCATAATGTTTTTGGAAGCTGCATGAACAGCATCAACCGAATCATAACCGACACCAAAATTGGCAATGATTTCAAGATTGGGAAACGCATCGATCAGGGCTGCATCAACATTACCGAAGGCCGTCAGTCCCCGCACGGCGGCAATATCCTCATCAGAAAGCAGCGACGGGTCCGGGCGTTCAATTGTGACAAGACGAAAAGCCTTGTCGATACGCGCCACCACATGCTCATGCACTTTTCCTGAAACCAGAATGGTGGCGGGCCCGGTTGTATCAGTCATGACTAACGCTCCACCGGGCGGCTGGTGGATTGGCGCACATGCAGCTCCGGCTTGATAAGTTGCGGGGTCGGGCCAACAGTCTGCCCATTAAGCTTGTCGAGAAGGGCGCTGGCGGCACGGCGGCCAACTTCACGCTGGCCGTTCCAGACGGTGGTCAGTGCAGGCGTGGCAATGGCTGCCTCCTCCAGATCATCATAGCCGGTGACGGAAATATCCACGCCCGGTATCAGCCCGGCGCGCGCAATGCCGTTCATGAGCCCGATGGCGACAAGATCGTTCCAGCAACAGGCGGCCGTCGGCTTGTCCTTCAGGGCCAGCAACTGATTTGCCGCTTCAAAGCCCCCCTGCTTGGTGCGCGGTCCGGCAATACGCCATGAGGGTCTGACCTCAAGCCCTGCCTCCTGCATCGCATGGAGATAGCCCTGATAGCGGTCACGGCCGGTGGATGTTTCATCCGTGCCGCCGATCATGGCAATGCGCTTGTGGCCAAGCGAGATCAGATGATTGGTCGCCAATGCGGTGCCATATGCATCATCGCCACGAAATACCGGCGCATGCGCCCCCTCGACATCGCGAGCAATCAGCACCGCAGGCAGACCGTTTTCCACTGCCATGCGGATGTCGGCTGCCGGTGTGTCGATAGCGGGCGACATGATGACCCCATCGGCCCCCAGTTGCAAAAGCGTATCAATGAAGGTGCGCTGCTTGTCGAGCTTGTCATAATGATTGGACAAAAGAAATGTCTGGCGTGAACGATCCAGCTCATGCTCGATGGAGCGTAAAATTTCTGCATAAAAAGGGTTCATGATGTCATGAACCACCACGCCGACAATGCCTGAACGCGAGGTGCGCAATGACGCGGCCCGGCGGTTATAGATATAACCGATCTCACGCGCATAGTCCTTGATGCGTTGCCGGGTTGACACAGCCACCAGCGGGCTGTCGCGCAGCGCCAGCGACACTGTGGCTGTCGATACGCCAAGCGCATCGGCAATTGTGGAAAGCTTGACCTTTTGCGCCAGTTTCGCGTCTCCCCACCCATATTTGACGCGCGTCACGGCCCTGATGGCTTCTAAGGCCTATAAGGATCGAGTGACAGCGTTTTAAACATTTTAAATCCGGCTTATGCCACCGCTGGCCCTCAAGTCAAAGTTTTTTCACCAAAACCTCTGTCTCTGCGCCCGGAACCGCACGGTTGTGAACCCGCAACTGACGCTCCCGCGCCATGATATAAAGACCGCTGGCGACAATGATACCGCAACCGGCAAGGGTCCAGCCATCGGGCAGTTGATTGAAAACCAGCCAGCCGGCAAGGATGATCCATATCATCTGCAAATAAGGATAAGGCGCCAGCGCCGTGGTCGTTGCCTGAGAATAGGCCTTAATCAGGCACCAATGGCCAAGACCGCCAAAAACACCCAGAAAAAGCAGCAGGCCCCACAGGCCCGGCTCCAGTGACGGCCATCCATTGAGAAGAACCAGCGGCATCAGTAGGACAGTCGGGGCCAGAGCAGAATAAAAAATCAGACTTTCGGCTGTTTCACTGGCCGACATGCGCCTTGTCATGATCACATAAAACGAATTTGACAGGACCGCGCCCAGCGCAAAAACATGGCCCATGCCAAAGGCTCCGACACCCGGACGGGTGATCACCAGAACACCGATAAAGCCAACCAGGATCGCCATCCAGCGTCGCCAGCCGGCCTTTTCCTCCAGAAATGGTCCGGCAAGGGCGGTAATCACCATGGGCCCGAAAAAATAAATCGAGGTGGTTTCAGCCAGTTGGAGGGTCAGCAGCGCCAGAAAGTTGAAAAGCGTGGTTGTGGCCAGAAGAGCACCGCGCATCCCCTGCAAAAACAGGTTTGCGGGACGAAAACGCGCCGGTTTACGCCAGCCTCTGAACAGGACAAGAACTAAAACCATATGGCCGGCAAAACGCACCCATGCGGCAAATAAAGGGGTAACGCCTGCCAGCACGACATATTTGCTCGTTGTGTCAAGAAAGGTAAACAGCACATAAGTGGCGACCATATATAAAATGGCCCTGACAGGCGTTGCGCTTTCTTGTAAACGACCGGTCATATTCACACCAATGTCAGACTTTTGATGATGATCCCTCATAAGTCTTTTGGGCCAGCACGCGTCCGGCTGCAAGCCTTATGCTGTGGCCCCGTGCAATTGCCATTGCCACTGCCTATATGAAAACGCATATCCATTTCGAGGTTCTCATGAGCGACACGCAAACCACCTCCACGCCCTCTGGTGAAACCGCACCACAAATCCCCGTAACGGTGCTGACCGGCTATCTGGGAGCGGGCAAGACCACGCTGCTCAACCGCATCCTGTCGGAAAACCATGGCAAGCGTTATGCGGTCATCGTCAATGAATTTGGCGAAATCGGCATCGATAATGATCTGATCGTGGAATCCGACGAGGAAATCTACGAGATGAACAATGGCTGCGTGTGCTGCACGGTGCGCGGCGATCTGATCCGCGTGGTTGAAGGCCTGATGCGCCGCCCCGGCCGTTTTGACGCCATTATCGTCGAAACCACCGGCCTGGCCGATCCTGCTCCGGTCGCGCAAACTTTTTTCATGGATGATGATGTGCGTGCCAAAACACAGCTCGATGCGGTTGTGGCGCTGGTTGACGCCAAGCATTTGCCGCTGCGGCTCAAAGATTCAAAAGAAGCCGAAGACCAGATTGCCTTTGCCGATGTGATTGTTCTCAACAAGACCGATCTGGTGTCAGAAGAAGAATTGCAGGCGGTGGAGAAAACCGTGCGCGCCATCAACCCGGCGGCGAAAATCCACCGCACCCAGCGTTCCGGCGTGGATCTGAGCGAGGTTCTGGACCGCCGTGCTTTTGACCTGAAACGCACATTGGAAAACGATCCGCATTTTCTTGATGAGCATGACCATGACCATGACCATGATCATGTCTGCGGCCCCGACTGCGACCATGATCACGATCATCACCATCACCATCATGACCATGATCATGATGATCATGACCACGCCTCACCGATCCATGATGTCACTGTGCGTTCTATCTCCCTGCGCGGCGGGGAAATGGACCCGAAAAAATTCTTTCCATGGATTGAAAAGATCACCCAGATGGAAGGCCCCAATATCTTGCGCCTCAAGGGCATCGTCGCCTTCAAGGATGACCCGGAGCGTTATGTCCTGCAAGGGGTTCACATGATTATCGAAGGTGACCACCAGCGGCCCTGGAAAGACGGTGAAAAACACGAAAGCCGTCTGGTCTTTATCGGGCGCGAGCTTGACGAAGACAGGCTTCGCAGAAGCTTTGAAGCCTGTCAGGCCGCGTGATTCCGACATGCCAACCATTGCCCCGCTCGATCTCGACGGCCATTGCATGGCCGCAGTCTTTCTGGCCGATGTGCCGCATTTTGTGCTGGCCGACGGCTCCATTCACCGGCTCGATCATGGCCATAAAAGCACACAGGCCAATGACGGCCTGCTCTGCACCTTTCATGACCGCGCCAACGACCGGCTGATTACCGGCGGCGAAGATGGCAAGATTTTTGCCGTCAAACCCGGCGGTGAGGTCGAAGAATTGGCCCAAGCGGGACGCAAATGGATCACCAGCGTTGCCGCAGGCCCGCAAGGCGCACTTGCCTATGCTACAGGCCGCAGCGCCTTTGTGCGCTTTGCTGACGGTAAGGTGAAAGAATTTGCCCATCCGCGCTCGGTTGAAGGGGTTTCATTCGCCCCAAAGGGAATGCGCATTGGCGTTGCCCGCTATAATGGAGCGACACTGCATTTTGCCGCCACCGAAGGCACACCGGTCGAACTGGAATGGGCGGGCGCCCATACCGGTATCACATTCTCGCCCGATGGCAATTTTCTTGTCACCACCATGCAGGAAAACGCTCTTCATGGCTGGAAGCTGGCTGACGGCAAACATATGCGCATGACCGGCTATCCAGCCAAGGTCAAAAGCCTGTCATGGGCGCCAAAGGGCCGCTGGCTGGCCAGTTCAGGTGCACCGGCAGCCATTATCTGGCCGTTTCAGGGCAAGGATGGGCCAATGGGCAAGGCGCCGCTGGAACTGGGCACACGTGGTGACGCCATGGTTACATGCGTCAGTTGTCACCCCGGTCAGGACATTGCAGCCATCGGCTATAATGACGGCATGGTGCTGGCAGCGCGCTTTGCCGATTCCAGGGAAGTTCTGCTGCGCCGTGGCGGCAAGGGCGCCATCACCTCCATGGCATGGGACAAAAAAGAGCGCCGCATTGCTTTTGGCAGCGATGCCGGTGATTGCGGTGTGATCGATATTTCCGGCTGATTTATTTGTAAATCAGCGCACCCATATAGCGCGAAAATCATTGACATTGGTGCCGGTTGGTCCCGGCACAAACAAATCGCCGGTCGCCTCAAAAGCCGTCCATGCATTATTGGCGGAAAGCATGGCGCGCGCATCAATTCCGACCGCCCGCATCCGCCCAATAGTTTGCCCATTGCAAAATGCCCCGGCATTGTCCTCGGACCCATCAATGCCGTCCGTATCGGCCGCCAAAGCGTCAATTCCATCAAAACCATCGATGCCAAGCGCAAAGGACAGCAAAAATTCAGTGTTGCGCCCGCCCTTGCCCTTTGCGCGCAGCGTGACTGTGGTTTCACCGCCAGACAGCAGCAGCACCGGCCTGGCAAAAGGCCGGTTGCGGCTTGCAATCTCACGCACAATGGCCGCATGGACCGAGCCAACCTCGCGCGCTTCGCCTTCAATGGAATCAGACAGGATGACAGCCTCGATCCCCTGTCTTTTGGCCTCATTGGCTGCAGCCTCCAGTGAAACGGCAGCCGAGGCAATGAGTTTCACCTCATTGCGCGAGAAACACTCATCATCAGGAGCCGGCGCATCGGCCTGTGCAGTCTCCAGATGCGCCATCACAGCTTGCGGCAATTGAATGCCGTAAGTCGCAATTGCCTTTAAGGCATCAGCCCGGCTGGCAGCATCAGGGACCGTGGGGCCGGAAGCCACCAGCGCCGGATTGTCGCCAGGAATATCGGAAACGATCAGCGAGACAACACGAGCCGGAAAGGCAGCAGCCGCCAGCCGTCCCCCCTTGATGGAGGAAACATGTTTGCGGACCATGTTCATGACCGAGATGGGCGCACCCGATGCCAGCAGCGCTTCATTGACGGCAATCTCATCGGCAAGTGTGAGCGAACCGGCAGGCGCTGGCAAAAGGGCTGAACCACCGCCACATACCAGCGCCACGACAAGGTCATCCTCACTTAAACCTTTCACCAGCGCCAAAAGCTGCTGCGCCGCCTGCACACCGGCCTCATCCGGCACCGGGTGAGCCGCCTCGATAATCTTGATGCGCTGTGTTGGCGCACCATAGCCATAGCGGGTGACGACCAGCCCCTCCAGCGGCCCCTCCCACAGATTTTCAAAAGCGGCCGCCATTTGTGCTGCCCCCTTGCCTGCCCCCACGACAATGGTGCGCCCTTTGGGCCGCGCTGGCAGATGGCTGCCAATGGTGCGCTGCGGGTCAGCGGCGGCGACTGCGGCTCTAAAAATCGAGGTTAAAAAGGGCTTTGGGTCCATGCTCACAATCTTCCCATCAGGCAGATTTTTGCCCGGCCACTTGTGTTTTCAACCCAGACAAGCTCACACGCCAAGAATGCTTTTGGCCGGTTTGCCAGCGATATAAACCTCACGCACGGCGCGGTCATCGCCCAGCGTCTGCAACAGAAACAATTCTTCGGCCAGTGAGTTGATGCTTTCCATGCGCAAACCCATGACAGACGTGGCGCGACTGTCCAGAACAACAATATCGGCCTCGCTGCCCTCTTCCAGTGTGCCCACCCGTTCAGTCACAGACAGCGCCTGTGCATTGCCCTGCGTCATCTGCCAAAAGGACTGGAACGGGTTCAGTTTTTTGCCCTGCAGGGCAATCACCTTGTAGCCCTCATCCATGGTGCGCAGCATGGAATAATTGGTGCCGCCGCCAACATCGGTGGCAGCAGCAATGCGCAACGGCTTTTCACGGGCCCGGTAGCGCTGATAATCAAACAGGCCGGAGCCTAAAAACAGGTTGGAGGTGGGACAAAACACCACCACCGAGCCTGTCTCGGACAACACATCAGCCTCCCGCTCTGACAAATGGATCGAATGGCCAAGAAGCGTGCGCTGACCCAAAAGGCCATATCTGGCATAAATATCCGTATAGTCTCTGGCCTGCGGATAAAGCTCGCAACTATAGGCAATCTCATCATGATTTTCCGACAGATGCGTCTGGACATGCAGATCGGGAAACTCTGTCACCAATGCCTGCGCCATCTCCATCTGCGCAGGCGTCGAGGTAATGGCAAAGCGCGGTGTGATGGCATAATGCTGGCGACCTGTGCCATGCCACTGCGCAATCAGCGCCTTGGAATCGTCATAAGATGATTGCGGCGTATCCCTTAGCCCTTCCGGCGCATTGCGGTCCATCATTACCTTACCGGCAATATTGAGCATGTTGCGGTCATGCGATTCGGCAAAAAAAGCCTCTGCCGATTCCTTGTGCACCGAACAATAGGCGGCAACCGTGGTGGTGCCGTGGCGGATCATTTCATCTAAAAACAACCGCGCAATGCGGCGGCTGTGCTGTGTGTTCAGGAATTTGGTCTCTTCCGGGAAGGTATAATTATTGAGCCAGTCCAGCAGTTCTGCACCATAAGAGGCAATGACCTGCATTTGCGGAAAATGAACATGTGCATCAATCAGGCCCGGCAACAGAAGATGGGGCCGATGATCAATCTTTTTGACAGTCTCGCCAGCCTTTGCCTCAACCTCGGCATAGGAACCGGCAGCGATGATGCGCCCCTCTTTCATCAGCAGAGCGCCATCTTCCTCATAGCGCCATGCCCCATGATCATCGATCGTTTCCGGCCAGCGCAAAAAGGTAAGTGTGCGACCCCGTAAAAGGGTTTCGGTCATGGCAATTTCCTCTGGAGATTTTTTTACAAAAAACATGCCGCCAAAAGATATTAGCAGATCATGCTGTCATTTTCGTCCCTCTTCGAACCAGGCAATCAGCAATTGCCGCTCCCGATCCGTCATCTGGGTCACATTGGCGGGCGGCATGGCATGGCTGCGGCCTGCCTGCAAATAGATTTCACGGGCATGAGATGCAATTGCCCGATCCGTATCCAGCATCACCCCCTTGGGCGCATGATAGATACCATCATAAAACGGCTCTTGCGCATGGCACATGGAGCAGCGCCCCATCACCGTGTCCCGCACCGATGCAAAATGGGTTGACGCAATATAACTCTGCGCGGTTGCAGACACTTCCGCTTCCGGTTCGCCCGTCAGCACTTTCGGCACGGTTGACAGCCAGATGATGATGACAAACAAAATGGCAGCCGCCAGCCATGTCCATGTCGGGTTGCCCTTGCGGGCATGGGTAGGATTGCCCTTTCGGGCATGGCAGGTATTGAAATAGTGGCGAATCAGCACCCCGATCAGAAACACCAATGAGGCGATCACCCAATTATACTGGGTAGCGAACGCCAGCGGATAGTGGTTCGACAGCATCAAGAACAAAACGGGCAGTGTCAGATAATTATTGTGCACCGAGCGCTGCTTGGCGATCTGGCCATATTTGGGGTCCGGCTTGCGCCCGGCAATCAGATCCGCCACCACAATCTTCTGGTTGGGAATGATGACCATGAACACATTGGCCGACATGATGGTGGCCGTAATGGCCCCCAGATGCAGGAAAGCGGCCCGTCCGGTAAACAGATGCGTCAGCCCCCAGGCAAGAAACACCAATATGCCATAGAGCAGGACCATCAGGCCGGTATCGCTTTTGCCAAGCGAGAATTTGCACAGATTGTCATAAAACAACCAGCCAATGCCGATTGTGGCCAGTGAAATGCCGATGCCGACCGGCACCGAAACATCAAGCACATTGGGATCGATCAGGTAAAGATCAGCACCCGCATAATAGACGATGCACAACAGCGCAAAGCCCGACAGCCAAGTGGCATAGCTTTCCCATTTGAACCAGGTCAGGTGCTCCGGCATTTCAGCAGGCGCCACCAGATATTTCTGGA
Source organism: Aquamicrobium segne (assembly GCF_042656785.1). NCBI lineage: Bacteria > Pseudomonadati > Pseudomonadota > Alphaproteobacteria > Hyphomicrobiales > Phyllobacteriaceae > Aquamicrobium > Aquamicrobium segne. Next base: position 99,468 of record NZ_JBHSLL010000012.1, on the reverse strand, counting down.
TATGATAAAAACCGCCACCATGAACCTGCCATTCCTCACCAAAAGCTCCTTCCGGCAGACCGGGGCGCTGGCGCAAGCCCAGATCCAGCGCCACGAAATAGAAGGATGAGCCGATCCAGGCGATGGCGGTGATGACATGCAGCCAGCGCACGCCAAACGATAACCAGTCCCAGAAAATTGCAAAATCGAGCATGTTTCCTCCCATTCGAGCAGAAGCGACTTTAAGGCCTGCCAGCCAAAGGGAAAGGGGGTAGACTTACGAGGACTTTCAAAAAAAAATGGAAACTATTATCGTCTTTTTATAAAAACCGGAGCGCGACAAGAACCACATGGCCTATCTGGACAATATTGCCGTTTTCGTCCGCGTCATTGAACTGGGAAACCTGTCGGCAGCCGGGCGTGACATGCGCATTTCCCCGGCTGTCACCTCCAATCGCATCAAGGAACTTGAAAAACATCTGGGTGTGCGGTTGTTCAACCGCACCACGCGCCAATTGATGCCGACCGAACATGGCAGCATATTCTACAGCGAAGCCAAGCAGATTCTGGCAGCCATCGCCAAGGCGGAAGCCAGCATTGCCAATCTGTCCGGTCAGCCGCGTGGCACCATTCGCGTGACCGCGCCCTTAGGGCTGGGTCGCAGACTGATTGCCTCCGGCATCCCGGAATTTCATGACCTTTACCCTGATATCGAGGTGCGGCTGCGGCTCTCCGACCACACGGTTGATATTTTAAAAGAAGGCATTGATGTCGCATTCCGGCTGGGCGACATTGAAGATTCATCACTGCGTTTACGCGGCATCATGGAGTGTGAGCGGGTGCTGGTGGCCGCCCCCGATTATCTGGAAAAGCGCGGCGAACCCGCCCAGATCAGCGATTTGATCAAGAAAAAACATGATTGTTTGATGCTGCGCTATCCCGGCTCGCGTGAATTCTACTGGACACTGCAAACCCCGTCCGGGCCACAGAAATTCGAGTTTCACGGGCCTTATGACAGCGACGATGGCGATGTGCTGACCCAATGGGCGCTGGCCGGGCGCGGCATCATCAACAAGCCCCGCTTTGAGGTGGAAGCCTATCTGCGCGACGGGCATTTGCGTGAAATCCTGACGCAAACACCGCCAACACCGGTGCAGCTTGCCGCCGTTTATCCGCACAAGAAACTTCAGGACACCAAGGTGCGCATGTTGCTCGATTTCATGGCCGAGCGGTGCCAGCGGCTCATCCGTGAAAAGCTTAATGGTTTGGCCGCCACCCCGACTGGCAAATAGCCGCAGGCGCTTGAGGAACCGTTTTTAAATTACCACATTAACAGTGAGGCGGACAGTTTTTTGCGCCTCATATATGCAGCGGTCTTTGCCGTCTTGCTTTTAAAGTTTTGTTCCAGCCGCCCTGGCGGTGCGCTAGAGCACTTGTGCGACGTCAGATGATTTCATCTGTACTTACAAAATGCTCTGGATATTTTTAAACCGGCTGCCAATTGCCTTGGCTGTTTATCATGGAAAGGACATCTTTTATGACAATGATCCCAACCCGCAACGACCTGAAATCCAACACGCGGGCTTCCTCCATTGAAGTTTTGAATGCACGTCTTGCCGATGCCATCGACCTGGCACTGATCACCAAACAGGCCCATTGGAACGTAAAAGGCCCGCAATTCATCGCCATTCACGAAATGCTCGATACATTCCGCACTGAACTGGACGATCATGCCGATACAATTGCCGAACGGGCCGTGCAGCTTGGCGGCACGGCGCTTGGGACCTCGCAAATTGTCGCCAAGGACAGCACGCTAAAGGAATATCCGACCGATATTTACAAGACCAAGGACCATCTGGCAGCCCTGCTTGACGCCTATTCCGCAGCCGCCCAAAATGCCCGCAAGGCCATTGAGGAGACCGAGCAGGCGGGCGATGCCAACAGTGCCGACATTTTTACCGGCTATTCACGCTCGCTCGACAAGTTCTTGTGGTTTTTGGAAGCCCACACACAGGAAAAAGAATAATCTTTTCATAAACAGCCTGAAGGCGATGCAGTCTTCGCACTTTCATGCAGAGCCAGCGCCGTCATGATTTCGGCAGCGGCCAGTGCGGCAATCACCGCTGGCCGCTTGTCATGCACCAAAGCCCCGCCAATGGGGGAGACAAGTTGTGCAAATTCCTTCTCCGTTCCGCCTGCTGATTTTAAAAACCAGCTTCGGAACGTGGCTTTTTTGGTTTTGGAGCCAATCATGCCGACATAGGCTGCATCACCGCGCTTCAGCGCCTCGGCAACAATCAAAAAATCCAGCGCATGATCATGGGTCAGCACAGCAAAGGCTGAACCTTTGGGGGCGGCGCGCACCGCTTCTTCCGGCATCGGCGTCAGCAATGTTGCAATGCCGGGGGCAATTTCTTCCAGTTCATGGGCGCGTGTCTCCACCACCACAACATGAACCGGCAGCAGCAGGCTTGCCGCCGCCATCGCCTTGCCGACATGGCCACCGCCAAAAATATACAGATGCGGCAGTTCTGCCTCCTGCTGCCTGGCCTTACTGATCAAATCTTTGGCCAGCGCATCATCGCCAGCACAAATTTCCACCACAACACGCCCACCGCAGCACTGACCGATTTCAGGCCCCAGCGGCACATCCAGCATGGTTGCGGCCTTGCCCCTGGCCAGCAACTGGCGCGCTTCATCAATGGCCATATATTCCAGTTGGCCACCGCCAATCGTGCCATGGCTGGTCGATGGTGAGACCAGCATGAACGCACCTTTTTCACGCGGGGTGGAGCCTTTCGTGTCCGCCACCTTAACCAGTGCAAAGCGCTCGCTGCGCTCCAGAAAATTTTTCAGATCACGCGTAAATGAGGCCATCTCATGCCTCCGCCCCTGCCCTTGTTCTTGTCCCTGCCCCTGCTCTCAGGCGCTCCACCGTCATCAAGACCCGCTCCGGTGTCGCAGGCGCATCAAGGCGCGGACAGATTTTATGATCGGCGACACTGGCAATTGCATCCGACAGCGCATGCAGCACCGAAAGCCCGAGCGGCAGCGGCGGCTCCCCCACGGCCTTGGAGCGATGGATGGTCGGCTCATAGGCTTGCGACCAGTCGGTCAGCGCAACATTGAAGATTTTGGGCCGGTCTGACGCCAGCGGGATCTTGTAAGTGGATGGCGCATGGGTGCGCAGACGGCCCTTGTCATCCCACCATAATTCCTCGGTGGTCAGCCAGCCCATGCCCTGAATGAAGCCGCCTTCAACCTGACCGATATCAATGGCCTCATTCAGCGAGCGGCCGGTATCATGCAGAATGTCGGTACGCTCCACCACATATTCACCGGTCAGCGTATCAACCGACACTTCCGAACAGGCTGCCCCATAGGCAAAATAATAAAAGGCATGGCCCCGGCCCCTGGCACGGTCCCAGTGGATTTTCGGCGTCTTGTAAAACCCGGCCGCCGAAAGCTGCACCCGGTTCATATAAGCCTGGCGCACCAATTCGTTGAAGGAAATTTCTTCATTGCCGATGCGCACCCGATTGGGCAAAAACACCACCTGATCACGCCGAACGCGATGTGCTTCCATGGCAAAATCAATCAGCCGCTCCTTGATCTGGCGCGCCGCATTCTGGGCCGCCATGCCGTTCAGGTCAGCCCCTGACGAGGCAGCGGTCGGCGACGTATTGGGCACCTTGCCTGTCGTGGTGGCGGTAATTTTGACCCGGTCAAGATCAATCTGGAATTCTTCGGCCACCACTTGTGCAACCTTCAAATGCAGGCCCTGCCCCATTTCAGTGCCGCCATGGTTCATATGCACCGAACCATCGGCATAGACATGCACCAGCGCCCCGGCCTGATTGGCTTCCGTTTTGGTAAAAGAAATACCGAATTTTACCGGTGTCAGCGCCAGCCCGCGCTTCACCACCGGGCTTGTTGCATTGAATTTTTCAATTGCCTTGCGCCGGGCGGCATAGTCAGCGCTTGTTTCCAGTTCCGCAACAATGCGCTGGATGATGCAGTCTTCCACCTTTTGATGATAGGGGGTCAGGTTGCGTTCACCCGCCACGCCCATCGCATCATAAAAATTCAGCTTGCGGATTTCCAGCGGGTCCTTGCCGACCGCAAAAGCCACCTCGTCAATGACGCGCTCGGCCCCCACCATGCCTTGCGGCCCGCCAAAGCCCCGAAAAGCGGTGTTTGAGACCGTATTGGTGTAAAGCAGCGCCGATTTTGCATGCACATGCGGGAAGAAATAAGCGTTGTCGCAATGAAACAGCGCCCGGTCGCCAACCGGACCGGACAGATCGGCAGAAAATCCGGCGCGCAGCGCAAAAGTGTAATCAATGCCAAGAATGCGGCCTTCCTCATCAAAGCCGACATCATAATCAATGGCAAAATCATGCCGCTTGCCGGTGGCCATCATGTCTTCATCGCGGTCAAGGCGCAGCTTGACGGCGCGCTTCAGCTTCTTTGCCGCAACAGCTGCCAGCACCGCCCATTGATTGGCCTGTGTTTCCTTGCCGCCAAAGCCGCCGCCCATGCGGCGCACTTCCACGGTAACCGCATGGCTGGGCACGCCCAGCACTTGCGCAATCATATGCTGGGTTTCGCTTGGCCCTTGCGTCGAACAATAGACCACCACCTCGTCATCTTCGCCCGGAACCGCCAGCGACACCTGCCCTTCCAGATAAAAATGGTCCTGCCCGCCAAGCTGCATACGTCCTTTCACCCGGCGCGGCGATGCGGCAAGCGCGCTGGCTGCATCGCCACGTTTCAGGGTCAAAGGCGTGCTCACCTGCCGATGCGTTTCAGCATCCAGCGCCCAAATATCAAGAATGGCTGGCAGTTCCTCATAGGAAATTTTAGCCAGACGCGCGGCGCGGCGCGCCTGATCGCGTGTTTTGGCAATCACGCAAAAAATTGGCTGGCCGTGAAACTCCACTCTGTCCACGGCAAGCACGGGATCATCCTGCATGCCGCTGGGCGAAATCTCATTGACGCCGGGAATATCCTTATACGTCAAAACATCAACCACGCCGGGGGCTGCATACACGGCTGACAAATCCATGGATTTGATGCTGCCATGTGCGACCGTGGCAAAGCCAATCCCGGCATGAAGCGTGCCGGAAGGCTCTGGCATATCGTCAATATAAACTGCCGTGCCGGTCACATGCTTATGCGCGGAATCATGATGCGTTGGTGTATGAACACCACCTGCAATCCTGTCTGTTTTCTCATCGGGCAAATGTCCCGTCATCGGCCTGCTCATTGCCTTATCCTCCCCCGCCACCTGCTCAGGCCGCCGCTTTCTGCCGCGACACGCGGATCGGGATTTTTGCGCCGGATGTTTCCAGATAAAAACGCCGGAGCAGATTTTTGGCCACCAGCATCCGATAGGTGCTCGTCGCGCGCATATCGCTTAGCGGGGCAAAATCCTGCTCATAAGCGCCAAGTGCGGCTTCAATCGACGCTTCCTCCCATGGCTTGCCAATCAGGGCGGCCTCCACCACACCTGCCCGCTTCGGCGTTGCCGCCATGCCGCCATAGGCAATGCGCACCGTCTTGACCGTGCCGTCCTTTTCCAGTTCCAGATAAAACGCCCCAAGTGTTGCGGTAATATCTTCCTCATGGCGTTTGGAAATCTTGTGAACCGCATAATGGCAGTCCGACCCCAACTGCGGCACCGGTACATGTACAGCCTCGACAAATTCGCCGGGCCGGCGGTCCTGCTTGCCGTAAGCGATGAAGAAATCTTCCAGTAAAATGGTGCGACGCTCTGAACCTTTGCGCAATGTCAGCGTGCTGCCAAGCGCAATCAGGGCCGGAGGCATGTCGCCAATGGGCGACCCATTGGCGATGTTGCCGCCAATAGTGCCTGCATTGCGGATTTGCTCGCCACCAATACGGGCAATCAAATGGCCAAGGGCTGGAATATGGCGGGTTAAAAACGCAAAACCCTCATTATAGGTGACACAAGCACCAATGCTGATAATGTCGTTTTCCTCACGCATTGAGCGCAGTTCCTTCACCTCGCCAATGAAAATGGCCGGGGAAATATCGCGCATCATTTTGGTGACCCACAAACCAACATCGGTTGCGCCGGCAATCACTGTCGCCGTCGGCTCAGCTTCCAGAACCGTGGCAAGATCATCGATATTTGCGGGCACGATGAAGCGCCCTTGCGCCTCGCCAAGCTCAACGCGCAAACCGTCATCCATGGCTGCCAGCCTTTGTGCAATTGACTGGCGCTCTCTTGCCAGCGGATCATCGGCAACTGCCCCATAGGTGGAAATGGCTCGCGCTGAACGGATGATGGGTTCATAGCCGGTGCAGCGGCACAGATTGCCCTGCAATGCCTTCTCAATGGCAAAATCAGAGGGATTTGGCGCGCTCATCCACAAGCCATACAGCGCCATGACAAAGCCCGGTGTGCAAAAACCACATTGCGAGCCATGAAAATCAACCATGGCCTGCTGCACCGGATGCAACCCGCCATTATCACAGGCAAGATGCTCGATGGTGACGATATGGCAGCCATCGAGCGACCCCATGAAGCGGATACAGGCATTGACGCCTTCATAGACCAGTCCACCATCGACCCGCTTGCCGACAAGCACGGTGCAGGCGCCGCAATCGCCCTCGGCGCAGCCTTCCTTGGTGCCACGCAGATTGCGCGACAGACGCAGCCAGTCGAGCAGGGTCAGGTCGGGTGCCGCGTCCTTGAGCACCACATCACACTCGTTTAGAATAAAGCGCAGCTCATTGCGTATCTTGACAGCCATCGCGTCAGCTCCCCCGATAGGTGGAGTACCCATAAGGCGATATGAGCAAAGGCACATGATAGTGCTTTTGCTCCGCCATGCCAAAGCGAATTGGCACAAGATCAAGAAACGCAGGCGCCGGCAGATCCACGCCCTGGGCGCGCAGATAATCACCTGCGGCAAACACCAGCTCATAGTCGCCAATGCGAAATTCCTCTCCACTCAAAAGCGGGCCATCACAACGCCCATCGGCATTGGTGATCATGCTTGTAATGGCAGTCCGATGGCCATTTTCAATGCGAAACAGCTCGATATGCAGCCCGGCTGCCGGTTTGCCCGATGCCGTATCAAGCACATGCGTCGTCAAGCGGCCGCCTGCCCTATCCGTCTCTGCTTCCACCTGAGCCCCCCTTTCACGCCAAACCACAATCAATTGTGCGCCATTTACCCGTATGGCATAAGCCCCGTAGACAGACACAAGCCCAAAAAACACTTTCAAATTTTTCAAGGGGAATGTCAGTCTTTTCCTTTGGATATTCTGATAATGTAGCGACGGACCGGGAGATTGTCGAACATGCGTTATTGCCGTGACATGCGTGGTTATGGAGCCAATCCACCGGATGCGGCATGGCCGAATAGTACGCATATCGCCGTGCAATTTGTGCTCAATTATGAAGAAGGCGGTGAGAACTGCATCCTTCACGGTGACAAGGCCTCCGAAGCCTTCCTGTCTGAAATAACCGGGGCCGCCCCCTGGCCTGGCCAACGCCACTGGAATATGGAATCCATCTATGAATATGGGGCGCGCGCCGGTTTCTGGCGGCTGCACCGGCTGTTTACGCAAGAAGATGTGCCCATCACCATCTATGGCGTGGCCACAGCCCTTGCGCGCTCCCCCGACCAACTGGCCGCCATGCAGGCGGCAAACTGGGAAATCGCCTCACATGGCTTGCGCTGGATCGACTATCGCGACCATGACGAACAAGCTGAGCGCGCCGATCTTGTCGAGGCAATCCGGCTGCACACGGAAGTGGTGGGCGAGCGCCCGAAAGGCATTTATCTGGGCCGAACCTCGGCCTGCTCCGTCCGACTGGCGGCAGCCGAAGGCGGTTTTGACTATATTTCCGATAGTTATGACGATGATCTGCCCTACTGGCTCGATCATGACGGCCATGGCAACGCCATCGAGCCGCAGCTTGTCATTCCCTATACGCTTGACGCCAATGATATGCGCTTTGCCATTCAGGCAGGCTTTACCGAGGGCGAGCAGTTTTTCACCTATCTGAAGGATGCTTTTGACACGCTTTATGAGGAAGGCCGCCAGGGCAGCGCCAAGATGATGTCGATTGGCCTGCATTGCCGGTTGATCGGTCGTCCGGGGCGGGTGGCGGCACTCAAACGCTTTATCGATTATGTGAAATCTCATGATAAAGTGTGGCTGCCGCGCCGCATCGACATTGCCCGGCACTGGAAACAGCACCATCCTTACAAGGCCCCCAAACTGCGCCCCTCGCGCATGGACGAAGTCAATTTCATTCAGGCTTTTGGTGGCATTTTTGAGCATTCCCCCTGGATTGCAGAGCGCGCCTTCAAGCTGGAGCTTGGGGCAGCCCATGACAGCGCCGCCGGATTGCACAATGCCTTGTGCCGGGCCTTTCGCACGGCAACCGCAACTGAACGCCTTGGCGTCTTGAACGCCCATCCCGACCTTGCCGGGAAGCTGGCACAGGCCAAAAGACTGACCCGCGCATCAACTGCCGAGCAGGCGTCCGCCGGGCTTGACGCTCTGACCGATGAAGAGCGCGACAGCTTTACCCGGCTCAATGCCGCCTATGTGGAGAAATTTGGCTTTCCCTTTATCATTGCCGTAAAAGACAACACCAAGGCGACCATTCTGGAAGCTTTCCAGCAACGCCTTGACAATGATCGCGATACGGAATTTTCAACCGCCTGTCGGCAGGTAGAGCGCATTGCCTATCTGCGTCTGAAAGACCTTTTGCCTCTATAAAATGGATATTACCGCCATGTCCGCACGTGCCTATTATGCTCCCAAAGGCGGCCTGCCGCCGCAAAGCGACCTGATCACCGACCGCGCCGTTTTCACCAATGCCTATGCCGTCATTCCACGCCGGGAATTCAGCGACATTGTCGCCTCCTATCTGCCGTTTTGGGACAAGACGCGCCTCTGGGTGATTGCCCGTCCGCTTTCCGGTTTTGCCGAAACATTCTCGCAATATATCATGGAAGTGCAGCCCGGCGGCGGCAGTGAGCGGCCAGAGCCCGATGCGGATGCCGAAGGCGTGTTGTTTGTTGTTGAGGGCGAAATTGACGTTACGCTGGATGGCGCAGCCCACCATCTCACCCCCGGCGGCTATGCCTTCCTGCCCCCGGCAAGCGGTTGGAGCCTGCGCAATAACAGCGAGAAAACCGCCCGTTTTCACTGGATTCGCAAGGCTTATGAATTTGTTGACGGCATTGATGTGCCTGACCCGATCTTTACCAATGAAAACGATATTTCTCCGTTTTCCATGCCCGATACAGATGGGAAATGGGCAACCACACGCTTTGTTGACCCGCAAGATATTCGCCACGACATGCATGTCACCATCGTCACCTTCAAGCCGGGCGGCATCATTCCTTTTCCCGAGACCCATGTCATGGAACACGGGCTTTACGTGCTGGAGGGCAAAGCCGTCTACCGCCTCAATCAGGACTGGGTGGAGGTAGAGGCTGGCGACTATATGTGGCTGCGCGCCTTCTGCCCGCAGGCCTGTTATGCAGGTGGGGCCAGTGATTTCCGCTATCTGCTTTACAAGGATGTCAACCGCCATGCAGCCCTTGGCGGTTTTGGACGGTCAGCATGAGCAGGACCCTTACCGCCAAGGCGCTGACGCGCGAAAATTTCGCAGATTTTGGTGATGTGCTCGATACCGACTGGCACAATCACTACCCGATCAATCAAGGCAAATGCCAGCGTTATCACGATCTTGCAAAAGTGGAGGCAGGCGGCCCCAATGGCCGGGTTCTGCTTTCGATTTTTTGCGGCACGCCTTATGATTTTCCGCTCAAGCTTGCCATGGTCGAGCGCCACCCTCTCGGCAGTCAGGCCTTCATGCCGCTTTCGCCGCGCCCCTTTCTGGTGGTCGTGTGCCCGGACGGGCGCGAAGGCCCCGGCACACCGCAAGCCTTCATCACCGCCCCCGGGCAGGGCATAAATTATCACCGCAATGTCTGGCACGGGGTCTTGACCCCGATTGGCGCAAAACAGGATTTTATCGTTATCGACCGCGGTGGTGACGGCGACAATATCGAAGAATTTTATTTTTCTCAGCCCTATGAGGTGCGACTGCCTGAAGGATTTGAAAGCACAAAAGCATAAAAACGACAGGGTTCTGGCGCAGCCATCTTTCTGTTTGCGACACTTTGAAGCGATGCGCCCTGCCCTGAATATGCTTTCCAAAGCCTTGAATAATCAGGAAACATCGCCTGAATTGAGCTTAAAATCTGCTTTTTTCAAAAATTCATTGTCTATTTGCGACACGACGTATACATAGACCCAACTGAATGAAGCGGCAGTTGCGACATGCAAATTACGCCAGCATATGTCGTATTCTGTCCAGTTGAGGGTTGACCCAGACCGCATTATTCATCGTAATTGAAAAACTAAAACAACCACAAGGTCGCGCCACAGGGGCAAGGGAGGGTTACGCATGTCAGATGAACTCAATTTTTTAAGTCGCGCGGTCGCTGCGGGACGGCTTAACCGACGCGACTTCCTCGGACGGGCCGCAGCCCTTGGCGTGAGCGCCACGCTGGCCAACACCATGCTGGCGGGTGCTGCGCGCGCACAGGCCCCGCAAAAAGGCGGCGCCCTTAGAATGGGCATTGTCGGCGGCGAATCCACCAACAGCCTCGACCCCGCCCAGTTTCTGACCCAGGTTCCACAGAATTTCGGCTCCACCTGGGGTGAACTTCTGGTGCTTCAATCGCCCGAAGACGGCAGCGCCCAGCCCATGCTGGCCGAATCCTGGGAGGCTTCCGATGATGCCTCCGAGTGGTCGTTCAAAATCCGCAAGGGCGTGACCTTCCACAATGGCAAGGAACTTGAGCCGGAAGATGTTGCCCAGACCATCCGCCGCCATTCCGATGAAAACACCAAATCAGCCGCACTTGGCGTTTTGGGCGACATCGACGAATTGGTGACCGATGGCGATAATGTCATCTTCAAGCTCAAGCGCGGCAATGCCGACCTGCCCCTGCTTTTGACCGACTATCACCTCATCATCCAGCCCAATGGCGGCTTTGACGACCCCACTGCCGGGATTGGCACCGGCCCCTACAAGGTGGAGGTCAATGAGCCGGGCGTACGCCATATGTCGGTAAAATATGACGGCTACTGGAATGACGATCTCGGCCATGTCGATTCCGTCGAGGTGATCGTCATGAACGACACCACGGCGCGCATGGCAGCGCTGCAATCAGGTCAGGTTCACATCATCAACCGGGTGGAGCCGAAAACGGTCGCACTGCTCAAGCGTTCACCGGGCGTGGTTGTGGTCAATGTGCCGTCCAAGGGCCATTATATTTTCCCGATGTTCTGCAACACCGCCCCCTTCGACAATGCAGATTTGCGCATGGCGCTCAAACTGGCCATCGACCGCGAGCAGATGGTTGAGCAGATCATGCAGGGTTACGCCTCGATCGGTAACGACTTCCCGATCTCGAAAAGCTATGCCCTTTATCCTGACGATATCGAGCAGCGGAGCTTTGATCCCGACAAGGCAAAGTTCCATTTTGAAAAATCCGGCCATAGCGGGCCGATCCTGCTGCGCACTTCCGATGTCGCCTTCCCCGGTGCGGTCGATGCTGCCCAGCTCTTCCAGCAAAGTGCAGCCAAAGCCGGTATCCAGCTTGAATTGCAGCGCGAACCGGGCGACGGCTACTGGAACGAAGTCTGGAACAAACAGCCATTCTGCGCCTCTTACTGGGGTGGTCGCCCGACGCAGGATTCCATGTATTCAACGGCCTATATCAGCAGCGCCGACTGGAATGACACGCGCTTCTTCAATGAAAAATTCGACAACATCATTTTTGAAGCCCGTTCTGAACTCGACAGCGACAAGCGCACCCAGATGTATCGTGACGCGGCAATGATCGTGCGTGACGAAGGCGGCCTTATCCTGCCCATGTTCAACGACTTCATCGACGCCCATCGTGAAGAGGTTCAGGGCTGGGTGCTGGACCCCAACCACGAGACTTCCAACCTGAGAGCAGCCACTCGCGTGTGGCTGAGACAGGGATGAGACACTCCTGATGGGAAGTATGCTTATCCTGCGGTTGATCGCCCAGCGCCTGGCGCTGGGCGTCCTGCTCCTGCTCGCTGTCTCGGTGCTGATCTTTGCCGGAACCCAGATCCTGCCCGGTGATGTCGCCCAGTCAATTCTGGGACAGGCGGCAACGCCACAGGCGCTGGAGAATCTGCGCCGTGACCTGGGTCTTAACGATCCGGCCTATATCCGCTATTTTCGCTGGCTGAGCGGTGTGCTGACCGGCGATTTCGGCACCGCACTTTCCAATGGGCGCGATATTGCCAGCGCGCTTGGCGGACGGCTTAAAAATACGCTTTTTCTGGCGGCCTGCGCCGCAGTCATTGCCGTTCCGCTGGCAATATTGCTGGGGCTTCTGGCCGTTCGCTACCGCAATGGGTTTATCGACAAGTCGATTTCCGGTCTGGCTCTTGCCTCGACCTCATTGCCGGAATTTTTCATCGGCTATTTGCTGATCCTGTTCTTTGCCGTGGAATTGCAATGGTTTCCCGCCAGTTCAACGGTTTTTGATTCCATGTCATTTGGAGCGCGGCTACAGGCCATTGCGCTACCAGCCCTCACCCTGACACTGGTGGTGCTGGCCCATATGATGCGCATGACACGCGCCGCCATCCTCAATGTCATGCAGTCGGCCTATATCGAGACGGCGGAATTGAAGGGGCTTTCGGCCTTCAACGTCATCCGCCGCCATGCCATGCCCAATGCGGTTGCCCCCATCGTCAATGTGGTGATGCTCAATCTTGCCTATCTCATCGTCGGTGTTGTCGTTGTCGAGGTGATTTTCGTCTATCCGGGCATGGGACAATATCTGGTGGACCATGTTTCCAAGCGTGACGTGCCGGTGGTGCAGGCTGTGGGTCTGATTTTTGCTACCGTCTATATCGGCCTCAACATGATCGCGGACATTGTGGCAATCCTTGCCAATCCGCGGCTCAGACATCCAAAGTGAGGGCCGGGCGTGCTTAATCTCAAACATATTCCACTTAGCGCACTGATCGGCCTGTTCCTGACCGCACTATTTGCCTTTGCCGCCCTGTTTGCGCCATGGATTGCCCCTTACGGCAATGGCGAGATTGTCGGCGACGTGTGGGGACCAATGTCTGCCACACATCTGCTTGGCACCGACAATCTGGGCCGCGACCTGTTATCGCGCATGATTTATGGGGCGCGCATCACCATACTGATTGCGGTGGCGGCAACCCTGCTTTCCTTCGTGCTCGGCTCGGTGCTTGGCTTTACGGCTGCTGTTGTCGGCGGCTGGATTGACCAGACCATGTCGCGTTTTGTCGATCTTTTAATGTCCATACCAACGCTGATTTTTGCACTTGTGGTGCTCTCCGTCCTGCCTGCCACTTTGGTTACCCTCATTCTCGTCATGGGAATTTTGGATGCCACCCGTGTCTATCGTCTGGCGCGCGCGGTGGCCGTTGACATCAATGTCATGGATTTCGTGGAAGCGGCCAAGCTGCGTGGCGAAGGCCGTTCATGGGTTATCTTTCGTGAAATTCTGCCCAATGCGCTGTCGCCTCTGGTGGCCGAACTTGGTCTGCGCTTCATCTTTGCCGTTCTTTTCCTGTCCGCACTTTCCTTCCTTGGTCTTGGTGTGCAGCCGCCCGATGCCGACTGGGGCGGCATGGTGAAAGAAAACAAGGATGGCATCGTCTTCGGGATTCCGGCAGCACTCATTCCCGCAGGCGCCATCGCCCTGCTGGCAATCTCGGTCAATCTCGTCGCCGACTGGGTTTTGAACCGAACCTCCGACCTGAAAGGAGGCCGCGGCAATGGCTGAACAGGCAAAAACAGGCTCAGGCACGCTGCTCGACATCCGCAATCTGCGCATTGAGGCAACCGCCTATCCTCCGGGCGAAGCGCCCAAAAATATCGTCATCGTCGATGATGTGTCACTTACCCTTGAATGCGGCAAGGTACTGGGGCTGATCGGCGAATCAGGTGCCGGAAAATCCACCATCGGGCTTTCCGCCATGGGCTATGGCCGTGGCGGTGTGCGCATTACAGGTGGCGAGGTCCTGCTCAATGGCCGTGACATTTTGAAAAATGAACGGGGTTTGCGCAAATTGCGCGGCCGTGAAGTCTGCTATGTCGCGCAATCGGCAGCCGCCGCCTTCAACCCGGCCCACCGGCTGATGCGGCAGGTGGTTGAGGCGACAATGGAGCATGGCGTTTCCAGCCGCGAAGAAGCCGAAAAGCGCGCCATCGACCTGTTTGCCCAGCTCAGCCTGCCCGACCCGGAAAATATCGGCAATCGTTATCCGCATCAGGTATCAGGCGGGCAGTTGCAGCGGGTGATGACGGCAATGGCGCTATGCTCCAAGCCTGACCTGATCATCTTTGACGAACCGACCACGGCGCTTGATGTCACCACCCAGATTGACGTGCTGGCCGCCATCAAGAAGGCAATCCGTGACACGGGCGTTGCCGCCCTCTACATCACCCATGATCTGGCTGTGGTGGCGCAAGTTGCCGACGACATCATGGTGTTGCGCAATGGCCAGACCGTTGAGTGGGGCGACACGCACCAGATCATCAAAGAGCCGCAGCAGGATTATACCAAAGCGCTGGTTTCGGTTCACGCCATCGAGCATGAGGAACAAAAGCCGACATTAAAACCCATTTTAAGCGTCAGCAACATCACCGCCTCTTACGGGGACGGCAAGATGAAGGTTCTGAAAGATGTCAGCGTCGAGATCCATCCGGGACAGACATTGGCCGTGGTGGGCGAATCCGGCTCAGGAAAATCCACGCTGGCACGTGTCATTACCGGCCTGCTGCCGCCTGAAACGGGATCAATCACTTTTGATGGACGCCAGCTTGCCAGTCATCTGAATGCGCGCACCAAGGAAGATCTGCGCCAACTCCAGATGATCTACCAGATGGCGGATGTGGCCATGAACCCGCGCCAGACTGTGGGGGCGATCATCGGGCGTCCGCTGGAGTTTTATTTCGGCATGCGCGGCGCAGAGCGCGATGCACGTGTGGCTGAACTGCTCGACAAGATCGAGATGGGCAAGGGCTTTGCCGACCGCTACCCGGCAGAATTGTCCGGCGGCCAGAAACAGCGCGTGTGCATTGCCCGCGCCCTTGCCGCCAAGCCGAAGCTCATCATCTGCGACGAGGTTACCTCTGCGCTCGACCCGCTGGTGGCGCATGGCATCCTGAAACTGCTTCTCGACCTTCAGGAAGAGGAAGACGTCGCCTATCTGTTCATCACCCATGATCTGGCAACGGTGAAGACCATCGCCGATTCCATTGCCGTGATGTATCGTGGCGAACTGGTGCGCTATGGCTCCAAAAGCGAAGTGCTCACCCCGCCCTATGATGATTATACGGACCTTCTTCTATCTTCCGTTCCTGAAATGGAGATTGGCTGGCTTGAAAAGGCCATTTCCAATCGACGCATGGCAGCAGCCGGGAATTGATCTTATAGAGCGCTGTGCATCCTGTTGGACGCACAGCGCTCTATTTCCCCTTCCAGACCGGATCGCGCCCTTCAGCAAAAGCTCGCGGTCCTTCTTCATGGTCTTGTGAACCATACAAACGATCAACTGTCGGCAATTGCCGGCGCGTTACCCTGTTCATGGCGTCCTGAAAGGCCAGCCCTTCAGCCAGACGCGCTGTTTCCTTGATGGCGGCAAAGACAAGCGGCGGACCGGAAGCCAGAAGGCGCGCCACCTCCCAGACACGCGCTTCCAGCAGGTCAGAAGCTAAAATCTCATTGACCAGCCCCCAGCGATGGGCTTCTGCCGCATCCATCCAGCGGCCGGTGAACAAAAGATCCATCGCAACATGATAGGGAATACGCTTGGGCAGCTTGATGGTGGCCGCATCAGCCAGCGTACCGGCACGGATTTCCGGCAGGGCAAAAGTGGAATGGGCGGACGCATAGATCAGGTCACAGGAAAGCGCCAGTTCAAAGCCGCCGCCAACCGCCATGCCGTTGACGCAGGCAATCACCGGCTTGTTGAGATCACGCAATTCCTGCAAACCACCAAAGCCGCCGACGCCATAATCGCCATCCACTTCATCACCAGCGGCAGCGGCCTTCAAATCCCAACCCGCACAGAAGAATTTTTCGCCAGCCGTGCGCAAAATAGCGACACGCAATTCATCATCATCACGAAAGGCTTTGAAAACCTCACCCATCTGCCGTGAGGTTTTTAAATCAATGGCATTGGCCTTGGGCCGGTCGAGCGTGACTTCCAGAATGCTGCCTTCACGGCGGGTTTTTACGACATCGGACATAAGGCCTCCTCATCAATTGGCGCTGCTTCCTCATCTGCTGAACGTACCACCAGCAGCGCATCGGCAATCCACGCGCCTTTTTTGTCTGCGCACAGAATCAGCGGATTGATGTCCAGTTCTTCAATTTCCTGTGCATGTTCAAGAACATAAGCGGCAATGGCGTGGATGGTGGCGATCGCCGCAGAAAGATCGGCTTTTTCACGACCGCGATAGCCGTCGAGCAGCGCAAACAATTGTAACCTGCGTAAAGCGGCCTCAATTTCTGCTGATGTGGCAGGCAGAAGCAGGGTCTGGCTATCCTTGAGCAATTCCACCAGCACACCGCCGCTGCCCAGCGTCATCACCAGCCCGAAAACCGGATCACGCGCAAAACCGACAATCAGTTCTGCCACGGCGCCCGAAATCATGGCCTCGACATAAAGACCCTGCCCAAATCCCATGAGCTTTTCGGCGGCCTCCAAAACCTCATCAGCAGATTTCAGATTGAGCCTGACAGCAGAAAGCTCACTTTTATGAGCCACGCCAAGGGCTTTAAGCACCACGGGAAAGCCCAGTTTTTCGGCAGCAGCCACAGCCTGCGCTACAGAAGCAACACGCACCCCTTGCGGAACCGGCAGACCGGCAGCTAAAAGACGCGCCTTTGCCTGTGCCTCATCAAGCATTTTGTCAGGTTTTTTTCCAACCCCGGCTCCACCACCAGCAGCTACTGCCTCTGGCAATGGCTCTGCCCAGGCTTGCCCAATAAAGGCGGCTGCTTCCGCCGCCTCCAGCGCTTCTGCAACACCGTGCAAGGGCACAATTTTCTTTGCAATCAGTTGCTCGGCATAATGTTCAGGCAGGTTTTCGGGCAAGGTGGCGATAATCGCCCCGCGCGCATCATGGGTCTTCAAGGCAGCCTCAAACGCCCCGGAAGCGATTGCCCATGCAGCATCAGAACACCGATCGGCCCGCGGATAATCCAGCACCAGCAGGTTAAGATCAAACCCGCCAGCAATAAAGGTCTCGAAGGCAGCCTGCATGGCCGGGCCGTCATTCCAGATGAAGGTGTGATAATCGAGCGGATTGCTTGCCGCCACCAGCGGTCCAAGTACGGCCTTGACCCTGGCCCCATGCGCGGCGGACAATGGCCGAAACCCAACCGTTTTTCCGACCGCAGCATCGGCCATGACGGAAGCCTCGCCGCCTGAACAACTCATGGAAGACAGGTTTTTCCCCGGCAAGGGGCCATGGACATGCACAAGCTTCAGCGTCTCTAAAAAAGCCGGAAGCGAGTTGACACGTGCTACCCCTGTACGCCTTAAAAAAGCATCCGAACCGGCATCGGAACCGGCCAGCGATGCCGTATGCGAGATGGTGGCGGCCTGCGCCTGTGTGGAGCGTCCCACCTTCATCACCACAACAGGCTTGTTCAGTTCGCGGGCGCGTGCTGCCAGCTTTTCAAAATCCGCAACATTGTCAAACCCTTCAATATGCAGGCCAAGGCATGAAACGCGCCCATCCTCGATCAGGCCCTGCGCTATTTGTGAAAGGACGGTCTGCGCCTGATTGCCCGCCGTCATCAAATAGGCCAGCGGCAGGCCGCGCTGCTGCATCGACAGATTGATGGCAATGTTGGAGGACTGGGTGATGATGGCAGCCCCGCGCTCACCCGGTTTCAGCCGTCGCCCGCCATGCTGATCAGGCCACAACAGCGCGCCATCGGCATAATTGATCAGCCCATAGCAATTGGGTCCGATCACCGGCATGGCGCCTGCTGCCGCAATCAATTCCTGTTGCAGGCGTGCGCCATCGGCATCATCATCACCCGCCTCCAGAAACCCGGAGGCAAAGCAGATCGCCCCGCCCGCCTCCATTGCCGCCAGTTTGCGCACAATATCAATGGTGGCAAAGCGGTTGACCCCAATAAACACCGCATCGGGCACGCCGGGCAGATCGGCCAGGCAGGCATAGGCCCTGACGCCCTCGATCTGTGTTTTCTTGGGGTGCACCGGCCAGATTTGACCTGAAAACCCCATTTTCAACGATTGCGC
Source organism: Aquamicrobium segne (assembly GCF_042656785.1). Lineage (NCBI taxonomy): Bacteria > Pseudomonadati > Pseudomonadota > Alphaproteobacteria > Hyphomicrobiales > Phyllobacteriaceae > Aquamicrobium > Aquamicrobium segne. The sequence goes on along the minus strand of NZ_JBHSLL010000012.1, from coordinate 81,111 downwards.
CACCACATTGGGCGCAAACATGCCGCCCCCGACAACAGCAATGGATTTGGGCCGCAACAGACGCTCAAGGCGCAGCATGTTTCAGCCTCCCACTGCCCGCAGCATGGCGCGTGAAATGATATGGCGCTGAATTTCAGACGTGCCCTCCCAGATGCGCTCGACGCGGGCATCGCGCCAGATGCGCTCCAGCGGCAAATCATCCATCAGCCCCATGCCACCATGAATCTGGATGGCCTCATCGGCCACAAAAGCCAGCATTTCTGTCGCCTTCAGCTTGGCCATGGCCATATCCTGATCGGTAACGGTTTTCTGGTCATATTTCCAGCCGGCCTCCATGACCATCAATTCAGCCGCCTTCAGTTCCATCGCCATATCGGCCAGCTTGAAGGACACGCCCTGAAACTTGCCGATCTGCTGGCCAAATTGCTGGCGCTGGGCTGCATAATCAATGGCGTGAGACAATGCACGCTCTGCCCGGCCAAGGCAGGTTGCGGCCACTTGCAGGCGGGTGGCGCCCAGCCAGTCATTGGCAACCTCAAAGCCCTTATGCACTTCGCCCAGCACCTGCTCTTTGGGCAGGCGGCAATTGTCGAATTCTAGAATGGAGTTGGTGTAGCCGCGATGCGAAACATTGCGGTAGCCATCACGCACATGAAAACCGGGCGTGCCCTTATCGACAAAAAAGGCGGTAATTTTCCTGCGCCGCCCGCGCTCCGGCGCACTCATCCCCTCTTCTTCGCCAGAGGCCATGAACACAATGGCAAAATCTGCAATATCGGCGTGGCTGATGAAATGCTTGGTGCCGTTGAGCACCCAGTCATCACCATCTTGTACGGCACTTGCCGCCATGCCGCGCAGGTCCGAACCGGCTCCCGGTTCGGTCATGGCCAGACAGTCGGATTTTTCACCACGCACGCAAGGATAGAGATATTTTTCCTTCTGCGCATCGGTGCCGGCCAGCAAAATGTTGGAAGGGCGCGCCACACAGGTCCAGTGCAGCGCATAACTGGCCCGGCCAAGCTCTTTTTCATAAAGCAGCCAGGTAAGCGTATCGAGGCCGGCTCCCCCCACCTCTTCAGGCATATTGGCCGCATAAAGACCCGCCGCAATGGCTTTTTCCCGGATCTGGCTGATCAGTTCAGGGCGCAGATGGCCGCTGCGCTCCACTTCCGCCTCATAGGGATAAAGCTCATTTTCAACAAAGGCGCGCGTGGTCTTAGCAATGGCGCGCTGTTCCTCACTCAGCCCGAAATCCATTGCCTTACGCCTTCTGTTCAGCGGCCAGCCTGGCCAAACGGGCGGTATACTCATTGAGCAACTCGCCTGCCCCCCAGCCCTTGCCATCATTCTGGCGGGCCAATGCCTGCATCATGGCGACCAGATTGTCATCGCGAATTTGCTCCAGTTCACGGATCGACCATTTGCCGGATTGCGCATCTGACTGACCGGCAATCAGATCCACCAGTTCATCGTTAAATTCCGGCACATTGGTCAGTTTGGTCCATGGCCATTCCAGGCAGGGGCCGAACTGGGCCATGAAATGGCGCATGCCCGCTTCACCGCCCGCAATGCGGTAAACCTGAAACATGCCCATCTGCGCCCAGCGCAAGCCAAAGGAATAGCGCATGATGTCGTCAAGTTCCTCAACCGTGCAGATGCGGTCCTTGATCAGCCACAACGCCTCGCGCCACATGGCTTCCAGCAGCCGGTCCCCGACAAAAGCCTCGATTTCCTTGCGCACCACCACCGGCTTCATGCCAATCGACGCATAGATTTCCTTTGCCCTTTCAATTGTGGCCGACGCCGTTTTCTCCCCGCCCACCACCTCAACCAGCGGCAACAGATAGACCGGGTTGAACGGATGACCAACCACCAGCCGTTCAGGGTTTTTTACCATCGCCACCTGCATGTCGCTTGGCTTGATACCGGAGGTGGAGGAGCCGATCAGCACATCGGCTGGCGCATGTTGATCGATTTCCGCCAGCACCTTGTGCTTCAAATCAAGCCGTTCGGGAACGCTTTCCTGAACGAGCCCGGCATCTGCCACCGCCTCGGCGATAGTCTTTGCAAAGGTCAACTGCCCTTCACGCGGCAATTGCTCGGGCAGCATCTGCTGGTAGGCGCGGCGCGCCCCTTGCATCACCTCTTCCACCTTACGGGCAGCTTCCGGGTCGGGATCAAAAATCGAAACATCAATGCCGTTGAGCAGCAGGCGCGCAACCCAGCCAGCCCCGATCACACCACCGCCGATGGCGGCTGCTTTATGAAGGGTCATGTTCATGCCTTTCTCAGATCGCCAGCGGCGCGCGCTTGGTCAGGTCAAGCCGTGCCCGCACCTCTTCTGGCCCGATGACACGAGCGCCCATATTTTCAACAATGCTCACAGCACGCTCGACAAGCTGGGCATTGGTAGCCAGTTGACCCTTGCCCAGCCACAGATTGTCTTCCAGCCCGACACGGACATTGCCACCGGCAAGCACGGCTGCCGCCGCATAGGCCATCTGGTTACGACCCAGTGAAAAGGCTGAAAAGGTCCACTCTTCGGGCACATTATTGACCATGGCCATAAACGTGTTGAGATCGTCAGGCGCCCCCCATGGCACGCCCATGCAAAGCTGCACCAATGCGTCAGGCTTGAGCACCCCTTCCTTCACCAGTTCCTTTGCAAACCACAAATGGCCGGTGTCAAAAGCCTCAATCTCCGGCTTGACGCCCATTTCGGTCATCATCGACCCCATCGCCCGCAACATGCCGGGCGTATTGGTCATCACATAATCGGCTTCGGCAAAATTCATGGTGCCGCAATCCAGCGTGCAGATTTCGGGCAGGCACTGGCGCACATGCTCAACCCGCTCTGCCGCGCCTGCCATATCGGTACCCTGTTCCTTCAGCGGCAGCGGGGCTTCAACAGGGCCAAACACCATATCACCGCCCATGCCGGCGGTCAGATTAAGCACCACATCGATATTTGCGTCTCTAATCCGCTCCGTCACTTCACGGTAGAGGTGCACATCACGGCGCGGCTTGCCGGTTTCAGGGTCGCGCACATGACAATGCACGATGGCCGCCCCTGCCTTTGCCGCCTCAATGGCGGATTCTGCAATCTGCCTGGGCGAGCGCGGCACATGCGGGCTGCGGTCCTGCGTCGCGCCCGACCCGGTAACAGCACAGGTGATGAACACTTCACGATTCATTGCAAGCGGCATGACATCCTCCTCCTTTGACCTTGCCCAGCATCGCATGCTTGCAGTTTGTTGATTTGCATTTTACGAATAAAACATGGCAAAAAGAGAAAAGCAGACCATCTTTCAGGCTGGGCATACACCGCTTAAACTCACCTTCCTGCTGTTTTCCGGCGTCTCCATCATGTGCGTGGCCTCAGCCATCGACCCCTTGCGCGCCGCCAACCGGCTGGCAGGAGAGCGCCTGTTTGATTTCAGGCTGGCCTCGATGACTGGTGAGCCTGTCCTCACCACAAGCGACCTGTCGCTTCCCGTCAATGAGCGCTTCAACCCGCGCCAACAGACCGATGTGCTTGCCCTCATTGGCGGCTTTGGCATGCGGCGTGAGGAAACCGCTTCGCTGCTGGCAGGCTTGCGTCAAGCGGCGCGCTCGACCCGCGCCCTTGGCGGCATCGAGGCAGGCACATGGGCCATAGCCCGCGCCGGGCTGCTGGAAGGGCGGGCCGCCACCACCCATTGGGAAGATCTGGAGGATTTTGCCGCCAGTTTTCCCGGCATTGATGTGCGCCCCGACCGCTATGTCATCGACGGTCCTGTTTTTACCTCGGGCGGGGCTTCACCGACCTTTGACCTGATGCTGCATCTGATCCGGTCGCGGCTGGGCATGACCATGGCGATCGATGTCGCCAGCGTGTTTATCTATGACCAGACCCGTGCCGCAACCGATGCGCAGCCGCTGGTCTCACTTGGCCGCCTTGATGGCTATGATGCACGGCTGGCCCAGTCGGTCCGGCTGATGGAGGCTCATATAGACCAGCCGCTGACCATTGCCAGCATTGCAAAGCGCGTTGGCCTGACCTCACGCGTGCTGGAAAACATTTTTCGCAATTCCATCGGGCAAACACCGGGGGCCTATTATTTGCGTCTGCGCCTGAATGCAGCGCGGCGTCTGGTGGCAGACACCCGCCTGCCCATTGCCGATATTGCCGCACGCACCGGCTTTTCATCCTCTGCCACATTCTCGCGCGCCTTCACCAAAGGGTTCGGCAAGGCCCCATCCCGGTTGCGGATAAATTAGAGCTTTTGCGACGCCAGATGGTGCAATTTGTGCTCACAAAATGCTCTAAAAAAACATAAAAATAATTTCCTGTCTTGCCATTACGTATTAAAATGTAATAACATTACATCTCTAAACTCCTCTGGAATTGCAAATTAACGATGACTGACCATTGCATCACATTTCATGATCTGACGCTGGGCTATCGCAGCCATGCGGCCGTGCATCATCTGTCAGGCACCGTGCATAAAGGCTCGCTGACCGCTGTAGTCGGCTCCAATGGCTCGGGCAAATCCACGCTGATGAAGGGCATAATCGGCACAATAAAGCCGATGGCTGGCTCCATTACTATCAATCCGGGAACACAAATCGCCTATCTGCCGCAACAATCCGAGCTTGATCGCAGCTTTCCGGCGCGTGTGGTTGACCTGGTTGCGCTGGGCCTGTGGTCAAAACGTGGCTTGCTTGGCCGTCACACCAGGCAGGATCGTGCCGCCATATCGGCAGCCTTGACGGCAGTCGGGCTGGAAGGGTTTGAGCAGCGCCCCATCGACACCCTGTCTGGCGGCCAGCTTCAGCGCGCCCTGTTTGCACGGGTGCTGGTTCAGGATGCGGAACTGATCCTGCTGGACGAGCCGTTCAATGCAATTGATGCCCGTACCGTGACCGACCTGATTGTCCTCATCAAGCGCTGGCATGGCGAAAATCGTACCGTCATGGTCGTGGTCCATGATCTGGATCTGGTGCGCGCCCATTTCCCGCAAGCCCTGCTTCTGGCTCGCACACCCATTGCCTGGGGCGAGGCAAAGACAACACTTTGTCCTGAAAATCTGATGCGCGCGCGCCAGTTTCACGAGGCCTGGGACGATAAGGCGCCATGGTGCGAGGTCAATGGCGATCATGATCACGCACATCATGAGGCAACCAAGGCTGCCTGATGGACGTGCTGCACCAGTTTTTTATCGCACCCTTTAGCGAATTTGCCTTCATGCAGCGTGCCCTGCTGGGTGCAATGCTGCTGTCACTGAGCGCCTGCCCCATCGGCGTATTTTTAATGCTGCGGCGCATGAGCCTGACGGGGGATGCCATGTCGCACGCTATTTTGCCCGGTGCGGCTGCTGGTTTCCTGCTTTATGGCTTGCAGATTGTGCCGATGACCATTGGCGGGCTTCTGGCCGGCGCTGTCGTGGCGCTGGGCGCCGGTGCGGTGTCGCGCCTGACCATTCAGAAGGAAGATGCGTCTCTGGCCGCCTTTTACCTGATCTCACTGGCGCTGGGTGTCACCATGATCTCCCTGCGCGGCTCCAGCATTGATTTGATGCATGTGCTGTTTGGCACCGTTTTAGCCTTGAACAATGCAGCCATCATCCTGATCGCCATGGTGACAGTGCTGACACTGGCCGCACTTACGCTTTTCTGGCGCGCTCTGGTGGCCGAATGTCTCGATCCACTCTTCCTGCATTCGGTCTCAAAACTTGGCCCAATCGTGCATTTTATATTTCTGGGGCTGGTTGTGCTCAATCTCGTTGCCGGTTTTCAGGCATTGGGAACATTGCTGTCGGTCGGGCTGATGGTGCTGCCGGCAGCCACTGCACGTTTCTGGACACAACGCGTCGAAACCATGGTGATACTGGCCATAATCTTCGGCCTCATCTCCTCAGTCGGCGGCCTGCTTTTATCCTATCACGCTTCGCTGCCCTCAGGACCGGCCATCATCTTGTCCAGCGGCATTTTTTATTTTTTCTCCGTGCTGTGCGGATCACGCGGCATATTGAGCACCCGTCGTCCCCGCCACACCCACCGCATTGCCTGAATCAAACAATCTGACAGAAAAGTCCGACCAATGATTTTTTTCAAGATACTGGCTCTGGCCTTGATGGCGACCACATTTGCGCTGCCTGCCGCGGCAGATGAAAAGCTCAACGTCGTTGCCAGCTTTTCCATTCTAGGCGATTTCGCCAAAACCATTGGCGGCGAGCATATCCAGTTGCAAACCATTGTCGGCCCTGACAGCGACGCCCATGTCTATGAGCCAAAGCCATCAGACGCCATTGCCACTGCCAAAGCCGATATCGTGCTGGTCAACGGATTGATGTTTGAGGGGTTTCTTGCACGCCTGATTGATGCCAGCCGCACCTCGGCCATAGTGGTTGAAGCCTCAAAAGGCGCTGCCCTCATTGAAGACAATGATGAGCATCATCATCACCATCATGATCATGACGAAGACGCGCCCCATATGACAGCCTTTAACCCCCATGCCTGGCATTCCGTTGGCAATGCAAAAATCTATGTGAAAAACATCACGGACGCCTTTTGCAAGGCGGATGAAAAAAACTGCCCCTCCTATCAGGAAAATGCGACAGCCTATCTTGCCAAACTCGATGCGCTGGATCTGGACATTCGCAAAACCATTGCCCTGATCCCCGACAATCGCCGTGTCTTTGTGGTGGCGCATAATTCTTTTTTCTATTTTGAACGCAATTATGGCGTTACATTCTTGAGCCCGTCGGGGGTTTCAACCGAATCTGAAGCCTCCGCCGCAGATATGGCGAATGTGGTCCGCGAGATTACAGACAAACAGGCCATAGCCATATTTGCAGAAAACATATCAAATTCCCGGCTGGTTGAGCAGATTGCCGCTGAAACCGGATTAAAACTTGGCGGGACACTTTATTCAGACGCCCTATCAAAACCTGACGGCAAGGCCGCCACCTATCTTGACATGATGCGCAGCAATCTTGCCCTGATCAGCAAGGCCGCCCACGCATTGTGAAAAAGAATTTCATGATTTGTAAACCATAAAAGCCGAAAATACCTGCAAGCGCCGGATCGCTCAAGAACCGGTCTGGTAGTGCAGGAACATATCATGTCAGACCTTTTCAGGGACCCAGCATCATCCACAGCCCATGCAGACAGTGCAGTATCTGTTCTGTCCCGCCGCCTCATTTTGCAAGGCATGGGGGCAAGCGCACTGATGGCAGCCAGTGGCTGCACCACAGCCTCTTCGGGCTTTGACGCGCTTAATCTTGACACCACCTCAACCGGCTCGATCCGCCCGATGCGCCCTTCAATCAGCGTCGATGCCCAGATCACCAGTCCCGATGTGATGTATGCAGGGCTGACCGATGGCGCCTATGCCATTCCAGAAGTGCCCTATCAGAAAATCAAACCGCAATTCCGCCGCCAGATCGTGGTTGACCCGACTGGCGAGGCGCCCGGCACCATCGTTGTTCACACCAAGGAATGTCTGCTTTATCTCGTTCAGCCCGGCGGTGAGGCCATCCGCTATGGTGTGGGTGTTGGCAAGTCTGGCTTTTCATGGTCGGGCCGCGCCAATATTCAATATGGCCGCGAATGGCCGACCTGGACACCACCGCGCGAAATGATCGAGCGTCGGCCTGAACTGGTAAAATGGCAAAACGGACAGCCCGGCGGGCTGGACAATCCACTGGGGGCGCGTGCACTTTATATCTTCCAGAACGGGCAGGATACGCTTTACCGCATTCACGGTTCACCCGAATGGTGGAGCATTGGCCAGTCGGTCTCTTCAGGCTGTGTGCGTCTCATCAATCAGGATATTATCGACCTCTACAACCGGGCTTCCAAGCGCAACCCTGTCGTCGTCATCTGACACGCCTGATTTCCAAAAAGCTGCAGACTTTTTGGGTAAAATCATGCGTATAAACACTTCAAGCGCCGGGAGAGCAAAATGACCGGAACTTTTGTAATTGCGCAAGGCGGCGGGCCAACCGCTGTCATCAATCAGACACTGGCGGGCGCTGCACTTGAAGTGCGCAAGCGCCATCCCGATGCACGTGTTCTGGGCGCACTGCATGGTGTGCGCGGCATTCGCGATGGAAATTATGTGGACCTTGGCCAATTGTCTGAAGCGCAATTGCGGCTAGTTGGCAACACACCGGGTGCTGCCCTTGGCTCCACCCGCGACAAGCCTGACGAGGCCTATTGCAAGTTAATTCTCAACGGCCTGCAAAAAGCCGGGGCCGATGCCTTCATCTATATTGGCGGCAATGACACTGCCGGCACCCAGCAAATCTTGAGTGAGGCTGCAGGCGGTTCCATCGCCATGGTTCATGCCCCCAAAACCATCGACAATGATCTGGCCGAAAATGATCACACGCCGGGCTTTATCTCAGCCGCAGAATTTGTGGCTGGCGCATTCTTGTCAATCGACCTCGATTTTCGTGCCCTGCCCGGCATCTATGTCGGCATTGTCATGGGGCGGCACGCCGGTTTTTTAACCGCTGCATCGGCTGCATGGCGTCAGGATGAGACAAGCGGGCCGCATCTGGTCTATGTGCCCGAACGCGCCTTCGACATCACACGCTTTATTGACGATATTCGCACCACCTATGACCGTTACGGGCGCTGTGTCGTGGCCGTTTCGGAAGGTATTTCGACAGCAGATGGCAAGGCGCTGGTGGAAACATTGGTGCCACCGGAAAGACTGGAACGCGACCAGCACGGCAATATCAAATTGTCCGGCAGCGACCTGACATCTGTTCTTGAAAAGGCCCTGGCCGATCATTTGCCGGGCAAACGGGCGCGCGTTGACGCCTTCGGCTTCCTGTTGCGCGGCAATATCGGCACCATCAGCCAGACCGATGCCCGCGAAGCTTTTGAAGCGGGCGCATTTGCTGTTGAAGTGGCCAGCGAAGGCAGCGGATCGGTGGCGCTCCAATATGACGAAAGCACATTTATGCGAAAGGTTGCGCTTGCCGATGTTGCCGGAAAAACCCGCCTCATGCCCGACAATTTCCTGCATCCGCAGGAAAATCGCCTTTCCGAGACGGGCCTTGCCTATTTCAAGCGCCTGACCCCGCCCAAATTTAGGGTCGCACCACCTTTTCTGTAGGTTCTCTACAAGGACCCGGAGCATGATCCCGAAAAATCTTTAATTTTTCGGGATCATGGTTGACAGCCTTTTTCTCCGCGCATGATCTTATCCGAAAAGTCTGCAACTTTTCGGGATCATGCGTTTATTCCACCGCCTCATCCCAGCCGCTGATGGCCTTCACTTCAAGAAAATCTTCCAGACCCCATTTGCCGCCCTCGCGCCCCAGACCCGACTGTTTATAGCCGCCAAACGGGCTGCCATAGGGCCGGCTTGCGCCATTGAGCAGAACCATTCCGGCGCGCAGCTTGCGCGCCACGCGCTGGGCCTTTGCCTTATCCTGTGTCTGCACATAAGCCGCCAGCCCATAAGGCGTATCATTGGCAACCGCGACAACTTCTTCCTCGGTATCGAAAGGAATCATAGCCAGAACCGGCCCAAAAATTTCTTCGCGGGCAATGGTCATGTCATTATCCACATCAGCAAAAATCGTCGGGCGCACAAAATAACCGCGATTGAAACCTTCAGGCCGCCCAAGGCCGCCTGTCACCAGCCGCGCCCCCTGTTCAATGCCCTCTTCAATCATTGCCTGAACTTTCTTGAACTGCACGTCTGAAGAAAGCGGCCCGATATGTTTACCTTCCTGCGCCGGATCTCCAACCTTGACGGTAGCGGCGACCTCGGCTGCAATCCCCACGGCACGTTCATAGACCGGACGCTCCACCAGCATCCGGGTTGGCGCATTGCAAGACTGGCCGGTATTGTTGAAACAAAGCCTGACACCATGCGCAATCGCCTTTTCCAGATCGGCATCGGCAAAGACGATATTAGGTGACTTTCCACCAAGCTCCAGCGCCACACGCTTGACAGTTGCAGCCGACGCTCTGGCAACGGCAGTGCCTGCACGGGTCGATCCGGTAAACGACATCATATCAATATCAGGATGGTTCGACATGGCCTCACCCACTGTCGGCCCATCCCCATTGACCATGTTGAAGACGCCGGGCGGGAAATTGGCTTCTTCCATTATTTCGGTAAAGACAATGGAAGAAAGCGGCGCAATTTCCGAAGGCTTGAGGACTACGGTGCAACCTGCGGCAAGAGCCGGAACCACTTTCAGCGTGACCTGATTCATCGGCCAGTTCCATGGCGTGATCAGGCCGCATACGCCAATCGGCTCATGCACGATCCGCTCCTGGGGGTTATCCGCATTAAGGGGCGCCTCAAACTGGTAATTCCGCAAAGTCTCGATGAAAGCGCGGATATGGCCAGCACCACTTTCGGCCTGTGAATTGAGAGCCATGGAAATTGGCGCACCCATTTCCTGCGAAATGGCCTTTGCCATATCGCCCAGGCGCGCTTTATAGGCTGCCAGCAGCCGTTCCAGTGCGGCAATGCGCTCTTCACGGGGGCTGACGCTCCAGCTTGCAAAAGCCTTGCGCGCAGCCGCCACCGCCTTATCCACATCGGCAGAAGACCCCAGCGAAATAACGGCAAAAGCCTGCTCGTCCGCCGGATTGATGACCTCAAGCTCCAAAGGTTTTTCTGGAGCAACCCACTTGCCATCAATAAAAAAATCCGTCTTGCACAACATCGTCTGCTCCTCACAGCAATTCCAGCAATTCCTTTATTCCGTTCTAGCCCGTGTTTGCACCAACTGCAATATCGTTCTTGATTTGTTCCTATTTTAAGAATAGGAATAATTTCATGGCAATCACGATTCGACAATCCCGACCTTCATCATGGGAGAAGGCCAGAATGGAACAGATCACACAGGCTGATCAGGCAGCTTTTGGCGCAGGCCGGGCTGAAATGGCCAATGCGATGATTGATCAAAGCCGGGTGCGCACCCATCCTGATCGGGCGCGCGGGCGTGCAGCCAACATCAATCCTTCGGGGCGTTATGAGCCGGTCAGCCGCCATATTTTCGATGATGGCTGGGAAAGCCTTGAAGACCTGCCGCCTTTCAAAACCGAGGTGCAGGTGGAAAAGCCACGCACCATCATCAGCCGCAATTCCTCCCCCGACATTTCCTTCGACCGTTCGGTCAATCCCTATCGGGGCTGCGAGCATGGCTGTGTCTATTGCTTTGCCCGCCCCACCCATGCCTTCATGGGCCTGTCACCGGGGCTGGATTTTGAGACAAAGCTGTTTGCCAAGCCTGATGCTGCACGCCTGCTTGACAAGGAACTGTCCAGACCCGGCTATGTGCCCCGCACCATCGCCATTGGCACCAATACCGACCCCTATCAGCCCATCGAAAAGCAATATCGCATCATGCGTGAGCTATTGGAGGTGCTGGAAGCCCGCCACCATCCGGTCGGCATTATTACCAAATCTGCACTGGTCACACGTGACATCGACATTCTGGCACGGATGGCCGAGCGGGGGCTGGCCAAAGTCGCTCTATCGCTCACCACGCTGGATCGCAAGCTGGCACGCACCATGGAGCCACGCGCCACCACCCCGGCAAAACGACTGGAGGCAATCAGCCAGCTGGCGCAAGCGGGTATTCCCACATCCATTATGGTTGCGCCCATCATTCCCGGTCTCAATGATCAGGAAATTGAACGAATTCTCGATTCTGGTCAGGCTGCGGGCGCGCGGGAGGCCGGATATGTGGTGTTGCGCCTGCCACTGGAAGTTGCACCCATTTTCAAGGAATGGCTGTTGCGCAATTATCCCGACCGCTACCGGCATGTAATGTCGCTGGTGCGCTCCATGCGTGACGGCAAGGATTACGATTCAAACTGGGGCAAGCGCATGAAAGGCGCCGGGCCCTATGCCTGGCAGATCGGCCGCCGCTTTGAGATTTCCACCAAAAAACTTGGTCTCAACAGGCCACGCACCCTGTTGCGAACCGACTTGTTTGTTCCCGGCGGACAGAGCGCACAACTGGAATTGCTGTGATGCCAGAGCATTTTGTAAGTACAGATACGGCTAAAACAGGAGCTTAAAGCCTGTATCCGTTACAAACTTCCTTTCCGCCTCTCCTCGTGCCGGAAAGGACTTGTGGAGAATCGGGGGCAATGCGAATCTCGCCAAATCATGGTTTGCACAGACTCCGATTCTCCTTTCCTGTTTGAAATGGTCCAGCGCCCCGACTTCTCCTTCGAGACAGCAGCCAGGGCTGACGGTCTATGGCCGGTTGCAGGGCTTGATGAAGCAGGCCGCGGCCCGCTGGCCGGACCCGTGGTGGCAGCAGCTGTCATACTTGATCCCGACAATATTCCCGATGGGCTGGATGATTCCAAGCGGCTCAACCACACACAGCGCATTGGCCTGTTTGATGAAATCCTGAGCAAGGCCAAAGCCGTTGCTCTTTCTTCCATATGTGCGCAAAGCATTGATGCCAGTGATATTCGCAAGGCAAGTCTGGAAGCCATGCGGCGCTGTGTTTACGCTCTTTCACTCAAGCCCGGACTTGTTCTGGCCGATGGCCGCGATGTGCCGCCCGGCCTGCCCTGCCTTGGCCGGGCACTGGTCAAGGGTGATCAGCGTTCACAATCCATTGCCGCAGCCTCCATCATTGCCAAGGTCATGCGCGACCGCATGATGATGGATTGCGGCCTAAACCACATCGATTATGGCTTTGAGCAGCATATGGGCTATGCCACCCGGCGTCATCGTGAAGCGATTGATGCACACGGCGCAATCAATCGTCTGCACCGTCTCTCTTTCGCCCCTTTCCGCACGGCAGGCACGTAAATTCCTTTTCCCAAATACAAAAAGCCGCCGGGTGATCCCAGCGGCTTTTTTTCAAAATTCCAGAGTTAAAAACAATCAGTTCAGGCGGGCTTTGACATCGGCAACGGATTGCTTGAACAGTTCGGCATCGGCCTTGCTGTCGGTTTTGTCAGCCAGAACCTTGCGGGCAGCCTCAACCGCCAGATCAATAGCGGTGGAGCGCACTTCACTGATGGCATCACGCTCGGCCTGTGCAATTTTCTGCTCGGCCATGCTGGTCCGGCGCGCCACATAATCTTCAGCCTTGCGCGTGGCCTCTTCGGCCACGGCAGCAGCTTCACGCCTGGCCGTCTCGACGATCTCGACGGCTTCCTGTTCGGCTTGCTTGCGCTTGTTCTGATATTCGGCAAGCAGGGCCTGTGCTTCTTCGCGCAGGCGCTTTGCTTCCTCAAGCTCATTGCGAATCCGGTCGGCGCGCTGGTCCAGCGCCTTGGTGATCATGCCCGGAACCTTGAGATAGATACACAGGCCGATGAAAATCACCAGCGAGATGGTTGCCCAAAGTGTAGCGAGAGATGTTGCGTCCATGATCGAACCCCTCAACCGGCAACAGATTTGACGGCAGCAGCCACACTGACCTTGTCAGCCTTGCCGACAAGCTGCTCGATGATGGCGGAAGCCGTGGATTCGGCAATTGCGCCGACATCCTTCATGGCATTGGACTTGATGGAAGCAATATGCGCTTCCGATTGAGCCAGCTTTGCGTCAAGCTCGGCCTCGATCTTCTGGCGGGCAGTTTCAGCTTCTGCTTCTGCTTCATCGCGGGCCTTTTGGCCAATACTCATGGCGCCGGCGCGGGCCTGCGCCAGTTCCTGCTCATAGGCGGCCACGGCTGCGTCCGCCTCTTCCTGCATCCTGGCGGCCATATCGAGATCGCCAGAAATCTTGTCGCTGCGCGTTTCAACGATGCCGGCAAGACGCGGCATCGCAACACGCTTCAAGAACAGGTAAAAAAGACCGAAAGTGATAGCCAGCCAGACAATCTGGGAGGCATAGCTCTCAGGGTTGAAGGGCGGAAACAAACCTTCAGCGACAGCCTCATGCGGAACTTCTGTTCCGATAAGGATTTCGGGTCCGGTCGCGCCCTGATCGTCAGACGCTGCTTCTTGCCCGTAGGCTGGTGTCACGAACATCTTTTGTCCCTGTTATTCGGGCCAGCCATCAGCGGCACGGCCCTGATTGGCAAATCAGCCGAACAGCGCCAGCAGGGCGATGAGCAGCGAGAAAATGCCCAGAGCTTCTGTCACGGCAAAACCGAACACCAGGCGACCGAACTGGCCGTCAGCGGCGGACGGGTTGCGCAAAGCACCCGACAGATAGCTTGAGAAGATATTTCCAAGACCGATGGCTGCGCCACCCATGCCCAGACACGCAATACCGGCACCAATGTACTTTGCTGCTTCAGCTTCCATTTTCAACTCCTTGTGGAATGGCTTTTCAGGTTTTGTCGACGCAGACCGTCTGCGAGCGATTTTTAGTGCTCTGCTCCCAAAGTATCATTGAGATACATGCAGGTCAGAATGGCGAATACATAAGCCTGCAAGCCAGCCACGAGCACTTCAAGGCCCGTAATGGCGACAGTCATGATGATGGGCAGGATCGAGCCGGCAATGCCGAATGTGCCAAGGGCTCCCATTGAAACGATAAAGCCGGCGAACACTTTAAGGGTGATATGGCCTGCCAGAATCGAGGCGAACAAACGAACCGAGAGACTGACGGGGCGCGAAAGAAACGACACCACCTCAATGGCCGCCACAAGCGGAACGAGAATTGCCGGAATGCCGCTTGGCACAAAAATCTTGAAGAAACCAAGACCGTTGCGCTTGATGCCGCAGATGACCACGACACTGATGACCAGCATCGCCAGCGAGAAGGTCACGATAATATGGCTGGTTACGGTGAAGAAATACGGGAACAGGCCCAGCATATTGGCAAAAAGAATGAACATGAACAGCGAGAACACAAAGGGGAAATAGCGCATTCCCGCCTCACCCGTCGTATCCTTGAGCATCGACCTGATGAATTCATAAACCAGTTCGCCAACGGACTGCCAGCGGCTGGGAACAAGATGCCTGCCCGAAGTTGACAGCAGCAGGAAAGCCGAGGCTGTCACAATGGTCAGCACCATGAATAGCGAGGAATTGGTAAAGGAAAGATCATATCCACCAATCTCGATCGGAACGATCTGATTGATATGGAACTGGTGGATCGGATCAACCTTGTCAGCAGCTGCCACGTTCAGTCCTCATATGGCCTCACAGGGCCTTAAATCTGTTTGCTCTTAAACGCCTGAAGTTTAAGACGCTTATTATTCTTTCGCATCAGGCTGAGGTTTTTCTTCTTCCCCCGCCTGACTTACCACACCTGCCGAGCGCAGAACATTCAAGACGCCAGCCGCAAAACCAACAAGCAGGAATATGACCAGCCCCCAGGGCGAAGTTCCGGCAAGGCGATCCACCATCCAGCCTATCGCAACACCCACCACCACACCGGCAATGAATTCGCTGGAAAGCTTGAACGCCTGACCATAGCCAGACGCACCGCCTGCTTGCGTGTCATTTTCCCCCTTCAGCGCTTTCGGGCGTCGTGCCGCCAGAGATGCCCCCAGCTTACGCCTGCGGCGCTCAAGGTCGTCGTCGCGGATGTTGTCCTTGCGCTCTTGCCCGGGGCCGGTTTTTCCGGTTCCGTCTGGCCCGTTTGTGCTGGCCATTTGAAACCTCCCTGCCCGCCGTCAAGTTCGCTGTCGGTCTGCATCCAGTTGGCGCGCAACATAGTTTCACCCCTCCCGCCCGTCAACCCACGGAAAGGTTTTCAAAAGCTATCTATTCACCCTTCCAAATCAATGGCTTATTGAAGTGCGACATAGTGCCCGAACCTGCAGGCAGGAGGAAAACAGAGAATCCTGGCCTTCTTGCGGCCTTGCGGGGTGCAAGTGCCGACACTCAGCTCCAGCCGCCGCCATAGGTGCGATAGAAAATATGCAGACCGATTCTGGTCATTCTCTTCATGCTGCGCGCCCAGCGGGGGCTGACATAATTGGCGTAATAATGGGTGGAGGAGCCAACTTCGGGCAGGAAAATTTTACCCGCAGTCACCGCTAGAGCAATTTCTTCCGCAATTTTGTAATGGCGGTGCTCGGTCACCACCTTCTTGCGGCCATCACAGGCAAAGGAAAACTGACAGCGGTTGCGCCAATGGTCATTTTGATAGACAACACCGCATACTGACCCCGGATAGGCTGGATTGCGAACACGGTTCAACACAACCTGCGCCACGGCCGCCTGCCCGCGCAAGGGTTCGCTGCGCGCCTCGAAGTAAATGGCGGTGGCCAGGCATTTCTGTTCTTTTTGGGAAAATACCGAAGCTGGAAGCGGATTGCGCAGCCAGGCATGGTCGCCCTTGCCCATGGGCGGAATGAACCGCCCGCCACCCGGTTGCTCTTCCTTCAAAAGCGCTGCAAATGGCGATGATTTTGCATAATTGGGTTCTGCGGGCGCATAGGCGGTGGCGAGAATATCAGGCTTGTTGTTGCTCACCAGACCGGCCAGCATGGTTGAAACGCCCTTGGCTGCTTTCGGTTCTTCACGCAGATGGAAAGCAGAAGCGATCTGCACCTCCTTGCCTTTGATCTGCGGTTTGACAAAAGCCATTTTGACACTGCCACCCAGTGCCGGTCGCAAAAGCGATGAGGTGCGCTGAAAGATTGAGCCGGCGGTAAAATTCTTTGGCGGAGCAACAGGCGCAATCTTGACCAGACGCCCGCTTTTGCCTTCACGCACAATGCGCTCTTCATCCGGGGTCTCGGCAACAACACCATTTTTGGACAGAAATGCCACTTTGCCGACACCCGGCAGCACCACACCTGAACCGGAAAAGGCGGCCGCAGAAGCCGCACTTGCCTGAAACGGCATTTCGGCGGCCTGGGTGGAGCCGGAAACAGACTTTTCAATATAGGCGTTCCAGCGCCTATCCTGATCAAGACCCGCAACAATGCTGGTCATGTCCTGAAAAGCGGTAGCGGTGGGAAAACCGACCCAGATGCCAAGCCCGAGAACCAGAGGCGCAAGGAAGGAACACTGGCTGGTGCTGGCGCCAGCCAACAGCCTCGTCAACACACGTCGATGCACGAAAACTCTCCAGACGCTACAAAACCCACTGGAGAGCAAAAATGAAGCATTAACCTTGATGCAGGGTTAACGGCGGGAAATTTCATGCCTTCCCCCGATCCGTCCTGACAAAGGGAAGCGAATCGGCTCTGCTTGCAAGAAGATCTTTTTTGGAAAGGACAGCCCGTTGAGCATCACTCTATATGGCATTCCCAATTGCGACACTGTCAAGAAAGCGCGCAAATGGCTGGAGGCGCGCGATATTGCTTACACATTCCACGATTTCAGGGCCGATGGGCTGGAACAGGCCATGCTTGAAGGATGGATCGGCAAGGTCGGCTGGCAGGTGCTGCTCAACAAGGCCAGCACTACGTTTCGCTCTTTAAGCGACAGCGACAAGCAGGATATGAGCGAGGACAAGGCCAAAGCCCTGCTGCTGGCGCACCCCACCATGATCAAGCGCCCGGTGCTGGAAAGGGGTGAAAAAATACTGGTCGGCTTCAAGCCACAGATTTATGAAGCGCAGCTTGAAGTTTAAGTTTCACGCAAGTAAGCCGCCAGCACCACCGCATTGTTATGGGCTTCATCATGGGCGGAATATAAAAGCGTGACCTTGCCTTTGCCCATTAGAGCGCGAAGCTCAGCCAGTGCTTCCTGCCTGTCGTCCAGTTCGGCACGATAGCGCTTTTGAAATTCGACCCAACGCTCGGGATCATGGCCAAACCAGTGACGCAGATCGTCACTGGGCGCAACATCCTTCAGCCACAGATCAAGATGGGCCTTTTCCTTCTTCATGCCGCGCGGCCATAACCGGTCAACCAGCACACGCTGCCCGTCATTGTCTGAAACGGGCTCGTAAATGCGTTTGACGACCAGTTCTGTCATGGCTTCATGCCCATTCGCGCTTTATGCCCATTCACCGGCGCGCATCACCGGTTCAATGCTGCCATCATCGCGGATGCCATCAATATCGACCTTGTCGGAACCAATCATCCAGTCGATGTGAATCAGGCTCTTATTGCCGCCACGGACTGCAATTTCATCAGCTGTCAACTTATCGCCACCGACAAAGCATTTGGAATAGCACTGGCCAAGCGCAATATGGCACGAGGCGTTTTCATCAAACAGCGTGTTGTAAAACAAGATGCCGCTCTTTGAGATCGGTGAGGAATGCGGCACCAGCGCCACTTCGCCCAGCCGGCGGGCACCTTCATCGGTATCGAGCACCTTGCCCAGCACATCGGCGCCCTTTGAGGCGCTCGCCTCGACAATGCGCCCATCCTCAAAGCGAACCGAAATATCGTCAATCAGCGTGCCCTGATAGGACAGAGGCTTGGTCGATGACACATGGCCTGAAACACGCAGAGCATGCGGCGTGGTAAATACTTCCTCGGTGGGAATGTTGGGATTGCAGGTGATGCCGTTCTTGGCAACAGACGCACCCCCCATCCATTCATGGCCCTCGGCCAGACCCAGTTTCAAATCCGTGCCGGGGCCTTTGAAATGCAGCGACTGGAAGCGATGACCATTCAGCCACTGCGTACGCTTTGCCAAAAGCGCATTGTGCTGACGCCACGCCTCGACCGGGTCCTCATTATCAACCCGGCTGGCGGCAAAAATAGCATCGGCAAGTTTGCGCACTGCCTCTTCATCTGTTTCTCCGGGAAACACCTGCCTTGCCCATTCCACTTCCGGATAGGCAAGAATGGTCCAGTTGATGTCAAAGCCGGTAATCTTTTCCAAAGCAGGCTGATAGGCTGTTGAATTGGCCTTGTTGGCGCGCGCCACCTTTTCCGGGTCCTGCCCTGCAAGCAGCGAAGGATTATCGCCACGCACGGCAAGGCGCGCTGCATTTTGTGAAAATGCCTTGGCCATGCCCTCCGGCAACCAGGCTGCAGCCCGGTCGAAACTGGCGTCTGAACCATAACGGAAACGGGCAAGGGTGATTTCATCATCGGAAAAAAGCGGAATAACCAGCCCGGCCCCGGCCTTATAGGCCTCTTCCACGATCCGGCGCGTCAAGGGCAGCGCTGCAATGGAAGATGTCAGCACCAGATCCTGTCCCGGCTGAAGCTGAAGCCCCACCTTGATGGCCACTTGCGCCATCCGGTCGAGCTTGACCGGATCGATCACGTTTGAAAAATCAGCCATGGGAGAAAGCAGGGGAGCCTGTTGCGTCATCACCAAAAAAACCTTGCAAAATAAGATGCCAAAACCATTACATAGAGCCCGGACAAGCAGCTTTCCAGTTTTATGCGCTGCGATTGTACCAAAATAGCCATGATTTTGATCTTGCTCGCACAAGACAAAATGTGACCTTATGGCCGCCTTGCCAGAGTGTCGCTTCAGCGTCGCTTCGCCCAGTTTATAAGGACAGCCCTTGTTCGTATCTTTCTTTCCCCAGCCCAGGCTGTTTTTCCTGTCCGTGGCCCTGTGGAGCGCCATACTGGTGGCCGTCTGGTTTTTGGGTGGCGCTGAACTGGGAAGCCTGATCGGCCTGCCCCCCGCAGCTGCCGATGCGCCCCCCATCATCGGCGTGTCCATTTTCTGGTCACCGCCCTTCTTGTGGTTTTACATCTATTTCCTGTTTGGGGTTTTGATCTTTTACGGTTTCTGGCGCTGGTATGCCCCCAATCCCTGGCAGCACTGGTCGATTTTAGGCTCTGCCCTGATCCTGTTCGTCGTCTATTTTCAGGTACAGGTCTCGGTGGCGGTCAACGCCTGGTACGGCCCTTTTTACGATCTCATTCAGGCTGTTCTTTCCAAAAGCGAAACCGCAACCCCCGACCGGCTTTACCGCGAAATCGGCTCCTTTGCCGGGCTGGCATTTGTTGGCATGAATATTGCCGTGCTCAAT
The DNA here is from genome assembly GCF_042656785.1 of Aquamicrobium segne. NCBI lineage: Bacteria > Pseudomonadati > Pseudomonadota > Alphaproteobacteria > Hyphomicrobiales > Phyllobacteriaceae > Aquamicrobium > Aquamicrobium segne. Next base: position 61,310 of record NZ_JBHSLL010000012.1, on the reverse strand, counting down.
GCCTTCTTCGTCAGCCACTGGATCTTTCGCTGGCGCACCGCCATGAATGATTATTATGTCAGCCACTGGGAGAAGCTGCGCCATATTGAAGGTGCATCACAGCGTGTTCAGGAAGACACGATGCGGTTCAGCCAGATCATGGAAAATCTTGGCGTCGCCTTCGTCGATTCCATCATGACACTGATTGCCTTCACCCCGGTGCTGATCAATCTGTCCAAGCATATTGGCGAATTGCCGATCGTCGGCACGGTTGCACAGCCGCTGCTGATCGCCGCCATTGCCTGGTCGATTTTTGGCACGCTGGCGCTGGCGCTGGCTGGCGTCAAACTGCCGGGTCTTCAGTTTCGCAATCAGCGCGTGGAGGCTGCCTACCGCAAGGAACTGGTTTATGGCGAAGACCATGAAGACCGTGCCCAGCCGGTAACGCTTGGCGAATTGTTTGCCAATGTGCGCTATAATTATTTCAAGCTCTATTTCCACTATGTCTATTTCAACGTGGTGCGTTACACCTATCTGCAGGCCAACAACATGTTTGCGCTGCTGATCATGGTGCCATCGATTGCAGCACAAAAGCTGACGCTTGGCCTGATGAACCAGATCAGCTACGCTTTTTCGCAAGTGACCAGTTCCTTCCAGTTTCTGGTCAATTCATGGTCAACCATTGTGGAGCTTTTGTCGGTTTACAAACGCCTTCATGCGTTCGAGGCAACCCTTTCGGGCGGCGAATTGTCCAAAATCGATCAGCACTACATCGCAACAGGCGGCACAGAAGAGCACGGATGAGCCTATTTTCACCCCTGCCCCTTCCATGCTGGCAAATTTCAGCTAAAACGCTGACAAGCGCCCATACTCAAGCGCCCATACTGGCAAACGCCCCTGATAGTGACATGATCTGGCAGGGGCATGATCATGTCTGGCAATGTAAAAATGCCCGACGATACATAAACGGTTGAATAAATGGCCGACGATAGTTTTATCCGCGAAGTCAATGAAGAAATCCGCAAGGAGCAGGCACAGGCGATCTGGAAACGCTATGGCCCGGCAATCATTACCATTGCAATCCTTGTCGTTCTGGCAACCTCGGCCTTTGTTGCCTATCGCCATTGGGACGAAAGCCGTGCCAACCGCTCAGGCGATGCTTTTTCACAAGCACTCATGCTGGCCAATGAAGGCAAGGAGCAGGAGGCGCTTGCAGCCCTGACCGAGCTGGAAAAAGATGGCTATGGCGCCTATCCGGTTCTGGCCCGGCTGCGCGCAGCAACCTTCAAGGCCGATAGCGGCGATAGCGCTGCTGCCGTCAGCGAGCTTGACCTTGTTGCCGCCGACAGCGCCATTCCGCAGGTTCTGCGCGACATGGCAAGGCTGCGCGCCGGGCTTCTTCTGGTCGATAGCGGCTCTTACAGCGATGTTTCCGCCCGTGTTGAAACTCTGGCTTCAGACAGCGATGCACTGCGCCATTCCGCCCGCGAGGCATTGGGGCTTTCTGCATGGAAGGAAGGCAAGACAGCCGATGCGCTCAAGCTGTTTGAGCAAATCGCAGAAGATGATCAGGCGCCGCAAAACATTCGCCAGCGCGCCACTTTAATGTCCGAACTGATCCGCGGTTCGGGCAATGCGTCGTAAACCATGAGCTTTAAAGCCGCCATTATCGGCCGCCCCAATGTCGGCAAATCCACGCTCTTCAACCGTCTGGTCGGGCGTAAGCTGGCGCTGGTCGATGACACACCTGGTGTGACCCGTGATCGCCGCATCCATGCTGCAAAGCTCTATGATCTTGCCTTTGACGTGATCGACACGGCCGGTTTTGAAGATGCTCCGGCTGCCTCCCTGCCCGGCCGGATGCGGGCGCAGACAGAAATTGCCATCGAAGAGGCCGACGTCATCTTCTTCGTCGTCGACGCCAAGGCCGGGCTGATACCCGACGACCGGACTTTTGCCAATATTGTGCGCCGCTCCGGCAAGCCGGTGGTTCTGGTCGCCAACAAGGCCGAAGCACGCAACGCACAAGGCGGACTTCTGGAGGCATGGGAACTGGGGCTTGGTGAGCCGGTGCCGCTTTCTGCCGAGCATGGCATTGGCATTCCCGATCTGCGCGATGCCGTGGTTGAAGCGCTGGGTAAAGAGCGCGCCCTTGGCACGGGTGATGAGGACGACAATGAGGCTCTTGCCGCCAGCGAAGTTCTGATTGGTGAAGACATTACCGACCCGGACTCTGAAAATACCGCCTATGATGAGAGCAAACCACTGCGCATTGCCGTGGTTGGCCGCCCCAATGCCGGAAAATCCACGCTCATCAATGCGCTGATTGGCGAAGAGCGGCTGCTGACCGGCCCGGAAGCCGGCATTACCCGCGATTCAATCTCGGTCGACTGGACCTGGCAGGACCGCCAGATGAAGCTGTTCGATACGGCCGGTATGCGGCGCAAATCAAAAGTTCAGGAAAAGCTGGAACGGCTTTCTGTGTCTGACGGGTTGCGCGCCATCCGCTTTGCCGAAATCGTCATCATCGTGCTTGACGCCACCATTCCTTTTGAAAAACAGGATCTGCAAATTGCCGACCTGATCATTCGCGAAGGCCGCGCGCCGGTCATTGCCTTCAACAAATGGGATTTGATCGACAATCCGCAGCAGGTTCTGGCCGAATTGCGTGAAAAGACCGAACGGCTGCTGCCGCAGGTGCGCGGCATTCAGGCCGTGCCGGTTTCGGCTGAAACCGGACGTGGCCTCGACAGGCTGATGGAAGCGGTGATGCGCACCCACAAGGTCTGGAACAGCCGGGTTTCCACCGGCCGGCTCAATCGCTGGCTGGAAGGCATATTGGCCTATCATCCGCCACCTGCCGTGGCCGGACGGCGCTTGAAGATCAAATATGTGACACAGGCAAAAACCCGCCCGCCCGGATTCGTCGTTTCCTGCTCGCGCCCCGATGTCATGCCGCAATCTTATGTGCGTTATCTGGTCAACAGCCTGCGCGAAGCCTTTGACATGCCGGGCGTGCCAATCCGCATGGCGCTGCGCACCTCCGACAATCCGTTCGCCAATCGCGCCCGCAAAAGAAACTGATTTTTTTCAGCCTGTTGCTCCATCTTGGCAATTTGGAAACCGCCGGATAGTCTCATCCCTGAAATGGTTCATTTCTATGAAACATCAGGCAGGGCTTGTGTCGCATGCGCGCCTGTCAACCAGCCCGGAGGTGCCTCTTGAGTGAAAAGATCAGCACAATGCTGGACTGGCTGAAAAGCCGGCCCGACATTCACAGCCTGCGAGCCGCGGTCTGCGACCTGAACGGTATTTTGCGCGGCAAGCGCATTCCCGTCGATCAGGCAAGCAAGGCGCTTGAAGGCAAGCTGCGGATGCCTCTTTCGATCAGCGGCCTTGATGTCTGGGGCGAAGATATTGTTGGCAACAAGCTGGTCTTTTCAACCGGTGATGCCGATGGCGTGTGCCAATGGACCGGGCGGGGCCTGTTGCCGATGGACTGGACCGCACACCCCACCGCCCTTATTCCACTATGGCTGACCGAGGAAAGCGGCGCACCCTTTCTGGGCGACCCGCGGCAGGTTCTGGCGCGTATTCTTGAGCGCTACAAAGCGCTGAAACTGAAGCCGGTGGTGGCCACCGAACTGGAATTTTATCTGGTCGATCCCAAGCCTGAACGTCCACGCGGCCCCATCTCGCCAGTGACCGGCAGACGCCTTGATTCGGACGCGGCCCTTTCCATTGACGAGATCGACGATTTTGAAAGCTTTCTGCATGATGTTTATGCAGCCTGCCGGGCGCAGGATATTCCTGTCGATTCGGCCATTGCCGAAAATGGTGTTGGCCAGTTCGAAATCAATCTCAACCATACCGATGATGTCTTGCGCGCCGCCGACGATGCCATCCTGTTCAAGCGCACGGTCAGGGGCATTGCCCGCAAACATGGCTTTGTGGCCTCTTTCATGGCCAAGCCTTACGGCAAACGCTCAGGCAGCGGTTTGCATGTCCATTTCAGCCTGCTGGATGAAGATGGCGTCAACATCTTCGATGATGGCACCGCGCGTGGCTCAGACACATTGCGCCATGCCGTTGGCGGGCTTTTGGCAGCCATGGCGGAAAGTACGCTGGTATTTGCCCCGCATTTCAATTCGTTCCGGCGTCTGCGCCCCAACTCCCATGCGCCGACCACCGTGGCATGGGGCTATGAAAACCGCATGGTCGCCATCCGTATCCCGGGCGGGCCTACGGCAGCGCGCCGGATTGAACACCGTGTCGCCGGAGCCGATGCCAATCCCTATCTGGTTCTGGCCGCCATTTTAGGGGCCGCCCTCATCGGCATTGAAAGGCACCTCAATCCGGGGGAGCCTGCCACCACCGATGTTTATGAGCGCGACCTGCCCAAGCTGCCGCCCGACTGGGCCTCGGCTATTGCCAGCTTTGAAAGCGGCTCTATGGTTGCCGAGATATTTCCTGATGCGCTGCGCGGCTCGCTGGTTGCCTGCAAACGGCAGGAACTGGAAACCTTTGCGCTGCGGGTCAATAATTTCGAGTTCGAAACCTATCTGGAAACGGTCTGAAGCGCTTCATCGCTTCCCATAAAACGCACGGCGCTCTACGCCCGACGCTCTGGTTTTCAAAAATGCCAAGAGCATGACGATTTTTCTTGAACCGTCATCATGCTCCAGGCTCTTGTTTTTACGCATGTCTTTATCTCGAAACTGGTTCTTAAGTCTCGAGAGACAGGCTTTAGGCAGCAGTCTCCACCGCAGTGATGGTCAGGCGATGTGTGCGCCCGTCATTGGCTGTCCAGTTGATCGACTGGCCAACCTTGAGGCCAAGCAGAGCGGTGCCGATGGGGGTGAGAATCGAAACCTTGCCCTGCTCAATATCAGCCTCACCCGGATAGACCAGTGTGACACGGCGCTTGTTGCCATCGTCGGATTCATAGTCGACGGTAGCCCCCATCTGCACGGTGCTTTGCAAGGCATTGCCGGAAGCCGCCACCCTGGAGCGCTCAAGCTCGTTAAGCAGCGCATCGGCCATTTCCGGTTTCTTTTCCAGAAGCCCGTTGGCCAGTGTGGTCAACCGTTCATGATCGGCCTTGCTGATGATAATGCTGGGTTTACGCATGGCGTTTTCTGTCTTTATTGTACCGCGCAAACAGGCGGTAAGGTCAGCCCTGAAATTTCGCCTTCAGAGCCTACAGTTGAAGATATTGGCGCCGTTCTGCGCCGTCATGTTTGGTGCCGTTCTGCACCGTGAATATTTTTTAAGGATGGAGGCCCCCGGACTCGGGGGAACGAGGCCCGAGCCGGGTCAGCAGCCCATTAAGGGGTGGCTCCGAAACATGATACTGGTCCGCGTGTTTTCATGACTGACAGCTTGGATCATATTGGCCATTTGTCAAGCAGAACCCGCTTTGCAAACTTGTCACTTGAACTTGGCAGGGTGCTCCATTAGCTTTGGCTCCATGAAAATGATGCGAAAACCCAGACAGGAACCCGCAAGGTAAGCGGGCGCGGCCGCGGACGTAAATTCAAACGTCACCGGATCGTCATTTTCCATATCCATAAATCTGGAACACCCTGCCCGAAGCAGAACATAAAAGTTCCAGACAGCCCTTTTTTCACCCCCCCTATTAAAACCCCTTTTTCAGGTGGTTTTCCATGAGCAGGCCAATGACCATTCAAACCCCCTATTATCTCATCGATAAGGCAAGCCTGCTGCGCAACATGGAAAAGATTGCCACTGTTCGCGAAAAATCCGGGGCAAAGGCGCTTTTGGCGCTCAAATGCTTTGCCACATGGTCGGTATTTGATTTCATGCGCCCCTATATGGACGGCACCACCTCATCTTCACTTTATGAGGTACGGCTGGGCCATGAGAAATTCGGTGGCGAAACCCACGCCTATTCAGTGGCCTATGCCGATTATGAAATCGACGAGGTTGTTTCCCACGCCGACAAGATCATTTTCAACACCATTGGCCAGCTTGAGCGTTTTGAGGAGCAGGCCGCCAACATTGTGCGCGGCCTGCGGCTTAATCCGGGGATTTCCTCCTCCTCCTTTGACCTTGCCGATCCTGCCCGCCCCTTCAGCCGCCTTGGTGAGTGGGATGCCGAAAGAGTAGAAAAAGTCATGGATCGCATCAGCGGTTTCATGATCCATAACAATTGCGAGAATACGGATTTTTCGCTGTTTGACCGGATGCTTGGCCAGATCGAGGAAAAATTCGGCGCCCTGTTGAAACGTGCCGAATGGGTCAGCCTTGGCGGCGGCATTCATTTTACCGGCAAGGATTATCCGCTCGACGCCTTTTGCGAACGGCTGCGCATCTTTGCCGATCGTTTCGGGGTGCAGGTCTATCTGGAGCCGGGGGAAGCCGCCATCACCAAAAGCACAACGCTGGAGGTTTCGGTGCTGGATACGCTGTTTAACGGCAAGCAGCTTGCCATCGTCGATTCCTCCATCGAAGCCCATATGCTGGACCTGCTGATTTATCGCGAAAACGCCAAAGTCAGCCCCGATGAAGGCCCGCATCGCTATATGCTGTGTGGAAAATCATGCCTGGCAGGCGATATTTTTGGCGAATTCGACTTCCCCGCCGCGTTGAAAACCGGCGACCGCATCTCCATTCAGGATGCTGCCGGTTATACTATGGTCAAAAAGAACTGGTTTAACGGCGTCAACATGCCAGCCATTGCGATTCGTGAACTGGACGGATCGGTCAAAGTGGTTCGTGAATTTGATTTTACGGATTACGAACAAAGCCTGTCCTGAAAACAGGGGCTTTCAAGGGTCCAGACCCTCACTCCAAACAGAAGGAAATATCCCCCGGAATGAAAAAAAACGTGCTCATCATCGGCGCTGGCGGCGTGGCGCAGGTTGTGGCGCATAAATGCGCGCAGAACAACGATGTGTTTGGTGATCTCCATATCGCCTCACGCACCCTTGCAAAGTGCCAGTCCATCGTGGACTCCGTCCGGGAAAAGAAGGCTTTCAAGACAGAAAGCCTGTTTGAAGCCCACCAGATCGACGCCATGGATGTGACGGCAACCAAGGCTCTGATTGAAAAGACCGGCGCAAAAATCGTTATCAATGTCGGCTCGGCCTTCCTCAATATGAGCGTCATGTCGGCCTGTATCGAAACCGGGGCGGCCTATATCGACACCGCCATTCATGAAGACCCGGACAAGATATGCGAGACGCCGCCATGGTATGCCAATTATGAGTGGAAGCGCCGTGAGGAAGCTGAAAAGGCAGGCGTCACCGTCATTTTGGGTGCAGGCTTTGATCCGGGTGTGGTCAACGCCTATGCCAAGCTTGCCTATGATGATTATTTCGACAGCATCTCATCCATCGACATTATCGACATCAATGCCGGCAGCCATGGCCGCTGGTTTGCCACCAATTTTGACCCGGAAATCAATTTCCGCGAGTTTACCGGCCGCGTCTGGTCCTGGCAGGACAACAAGTGGACCGAAAACAAGATGTTCGAGATCGGCAAGGAATGGGACCTGCCGGTCGTTGGCAAGCAAAAGGCCTATATGACCGGCCATGACGAGGTGCATTCGATCTCACAAATCCTGAAAGTGCCGAATGTGCGCTTCTGGATGGGCTTTGGCGATCATTACATCAATGTTTTTACCGTATTGAACAATCTTGGCCTCTTGTCTGAAAAGCCGGTCAAAACCGCTGAAGGGCTGGAAGTGGTGCCGCTCAAAGTGGTCAAGGCCGTACTGCCTGATCCGGGATCACTGGCACCTGACTATACGGGCAAGACCTGTATCGGCGATCTGGTCAAGGGCGTGAAGGACGGTAAGGAACGCGAGGTCTTCATCTATAATGTGGCCGACCACAAACAGGCCTATGAGGAAGTCGGCTCGCAAGGCATTTCCTATACGGCGGGCGTGCCTGCCGTGGCTGCCGCCATGCTGGTTGCCACCGGCGAATGGGACGTGAAGAAAATGGCCAATATTGAAGAACTGCCGCCGCGCCCCTTCCTTGATCTTTTAGGCAGGATCGGCCTTCCAACCCGTATACGCGAAGGCGACAACGATCACGCTCTGTAAGATATTTTGAATGATTGAGAAAAAGGGCAGGCAAAAATCATTTTTGCCTGCCCTTTTTTATGTCTGATCTTCTGCCATAGGATCGACAGCATCTGATTCAAGTCTTGAAAATCCATACTCATATCGTCATCTGAAAGCCGGACAATTCAGGGACACGCCACCATGACGACCACAAAAATGGAAACCAGAAATTTCGAGGCCGATGTTGCGCGCCTTCTGCACATGATGGTGCATTCGGTCTATTCCGACCGCGATGTGTTTTTGCGCGAACTGATCTCCAATGCAGCCGATGCCTGCGAAAAGCTGCGCTATGAGGCCATCACCCAGCCTGACCTTCTGGGCGATGACCCAAAACCTCGCATCAGCATTTTTGCCGACCCTGAAAAGAAATCGCTCACCATCGAAGATAATGGCATTGGCATGAATGGCGAGGAGATGAACGAGGCGCTGGGCACCATTGCCCGCTCGGGCACCCGCGCTTTCATGGAGCGGCTGGAAGCAGCCAAGGGTGGCGAAAAGGCCGAACTGGTGGGTCAGTTCGGTGTCGGCTTTTATTCTGCCTTCATGGTTGCCGATCAGGTCGAGGTGATTTCGCGCCGCGCTGGCTCCGATGAGGCATGGCGCTGGCTGTCTGACGGCAAGGGCTCTTATTCGCTCGGGGCTGCCAATATTGACGATGCGCCCAAACGCGGCACGCGCGTGGTGCTGCATCTGATGGAAGATGCGCTTTCTTACACGCAACCCTACCAGCTTGAGCAACTGGTCAAATCACATTCCGGCCATGTGCCGGTGCCGGTTAGCCTGACCGACAAGCCCGATGCCGAACCGCACCAGATCACCGATGGCACCGCACTTTGGGTCAAATCCAAAAACGAAGTAACGCCACAGGACTACACCGACTTTTACCGCAGCGTTGCCGGGCAATATGACGAGCCTGCCGCCACCATTCATTTCCGTGCCGAGGGCCGTCAGGAATATAATGTGCTGGCCTTTATTCCCGGCTCACGCCCCTTTGACCTGTTCGACCCCGACCGCAGCGGCCATATGAAACTTTATGTGCGGCGCGTCTTCATTACCGATGATGCTCAGCTTGTGCCGCGCTATCTGCGCTTCATGCGCGGGGTGGTCGATTCTTCCGACCTGCCGCTCAACATTTCACGCGAAATGATCCAGCAAAATCCGCTTCTGGCCGCCATCCGCAAGGGTGTCACCAACCGAGTGCTGAATGATCTGATCAAACTGGCCGACAATGATGCTCAAGCCTATGACAAGATCTGGGAGAATTTCGGCGCGGTTCTTAAAGAAGGGCTTTATGAGGATTTTGAACGCAGCGAACAATTGCTGAAGCTGGTGCGCTTTGCCTCCACCACCTCCGGTGACAAGCCGCGTGCGCTGAGCGATTATGTGACTGCCATGAAGGAAGGCCAGAACGCCATTTATTTCATGAGCGGCGACGACCGCACAAGGCTGGAAAGCTCGCCCCAGCTTGAAGGTTTCAAAGCGCGCGGCATTGAAGTGCTGCTGTTGAGCGACCCCATTGATGCTTTCTGGACCGCCAATGCCCCCGAATTTGAAGGCAAGCCTTTCAAATCTGTCACGCAAGGCGGTGCAGAGCTTGCCGATATTGCACTGACCGACACACAAAAACCTGACACTTCAGAAGCTTCATCTGAAGTGAATGATTTTCTTGCCTTCATCAAAAAAACGCTCGATGAGGCTGTATCGGATGTGCGCGCCTCTGACCGCCTGACCGAAAGTGCTGTCTGCCTTGTCGCCCCCGAAAATGCACCCGACCGGCAATTTGAACGGCTGCTCAGTGCTGCCGGCCGGCTGGACACAACCGCCAAACCGGTTTTGGAAGTCAATCCGCACCATCCTCGCATTGCAGCATTGGCAAGGCTTGGCGAGAGCGAGAAAGATTTCCGCAGCGATGTCGCCCATCTGCTTTATGATGAGGCGCGGGTGCTGGATGGTGACCGCCCGGTGGACGCCAGAGCCTTTTCACAAAGGCTGGCGCGGCTGATCGAGCGCGGTCTGCCTGTCGCATAGGCACATAAAGAAAAATGGCGGGATCGGTTCCCGCCATTTTTATTTTCACGTTTGTAAAATTATCATGCCGAGGCCTGTTCAGCCTGTTTCCGCGCATAATCCAGCCATTGGTCACGCAAAAAGCGGTCTTCCCTGGAAAACCCCGCCCGGTGGAGCAGATCGGCAAAACTGTCACCCGGATGACAGCGCTCATAAGATTCCCGGGCAATAGCCTCAATCCCGGCTTTGCTTGCCATTATAGTGTCCCTGTCCATCAGCCGCCGCCTGCCTGTAACGGCACGATTTCGATCTGCTCGGACAGGATGGCGCCAGTCTCATTGACAATGGCCTGCCAGCGGCGATTGCCGCAGCGCACACTTAAACGCCACCTGCCCTCATCCTCACCCTCCCCGCGCTCAACTGTGCTCGCCACCATGCCGCGGCGCATATAATTGCGCAGGGCTTCCACCGGCCAGTCAAAATGGCCAGCCAGAAATTCGGCATCGAGTGTGAACTCGCCCGCTGCATCGCGCAAGATCACCATTTGCGCTGCATCACGTGTCATGCCGGTTTTCCCTGTGGCTGCGAAACAGCCTTGGCGCGCAATTTGGGGCGCAGCAACATGGGACCATAGCGCAGGCAAAACCCGAAAAAGGCAAGGCACCAGAAACCGGCTGACAAATGCAGGAAGTGAATATTTTCCGGGATGAAGGCAGCCATGATGCGCGTCACGGCAGACAAGATAATGGCCAGATAAATTGCTTGCGTCGCCATATCCGCCTTAAGATCGCGCCCGGTATGGCCAAGCGTGGCGCGTGTCATCACCGCCAGCGTCATGATGCCAATTGCTCCAATTCCAAAAGCATGCAGGGCAGCAATTGCAGGAACATCAGCCAGATCAAACGCACCAAGGCCCGCCAGCAGCAGCCCCACCGGCACGAACAGATAGCCAATATGCAAGATCAAAACGAGCCAGTCACCAAAACACCGTTCGCCCGCCCAGCGCCCCAGCCGGATAAAATTGAGCAAGGCGGCCGCCAGTAACAGCACACCGGAAATCCAGTTCTCAGGAGCCAAACTCCACATCAGCAGCGCCAGTGTGGAGACCAGCAGCACGATTTTGTCAAACCCGTTAAACGGAACCGGCAACTTGCCCGGATTTTCACGCACCATCCAGTTGCGGGTGAAACTTGGAATAATGCGTCCGCCAATGATGAGGATCAGTATGACGGCGGCAGCAATGGCCAGACGGCGCGCATAATCGCTTGTCCCTTCAAAGCCTGCTTCAAGGTGAAACAGCACATTGGCCAGAAAAAAGACGGTAACGGGAATGACCACCATCAGATTGCGCCAATTGCGCCCGGCAATAATTTCCTTTGCAGCCGCTGCACTGACAGCCAGCAAAAAGGCGCAGTCAATGAATGCCGCCGCAACCCAGCCGATCTCGGCAGAGAAAAAAACGGCAAAGCGCCCTGCAAGCCAGGCAAGAACCAGAGCCAGCAGCGGCGCGCCCTGCACCGGAAGCCGCCCGGTCCAGTTGGGGATAGCGGTTAATAAAAAGCCGGTGATAATAGCTGCCAGATAGCCGAACATGATTTCATGCACATGCCAGTCAACGGGCGAAAATGCGCTGGAGGTTTCTATTGTTCCGGTAAAAATCGGCAGCCAGACCAGCATTGCCAGACCCGCACTCAAGCCGCCCAGCAGGAAAAACGGTCTGAAGCCAAAAGATAAAAGAGCAGGCCCTTCTGCCGCGCGTCGGCGTTGTGCGGCAAGGTCCAGACGTTTTGCATCTGTGGCCATCACAAGACCTCCTGAAGGATCGGCTGGACCTGCGTGGTATCCTCCCCGCGATTAAAGGCAATGGCCAGACGGAAGGAATGCGCAATGCGCATGGCGCGGTCCATGAACAATTCCGCCACTTCGGGCGGGCATAGATCATGCACTGTTGTCTGGAACAGGCTAAGCCAGCGCTGGAAATGCTCCTTGCCCAATCCCGGCAATGCCAGATGCGGTGGCAATGGCCGCCCTTCATAGCGCCCTGTGCGCAGCAGCGTCGACGACCAGAAATCACACATATTGTTGAGATGCGGCGGCCAGTCCGCTTCAGCAATCGCTCCGTTGAAAATCGGCCCGAGCAGATCATCCTTGCGGATCTTGTCATAAAAGCCATGAACGACGGCGACAATCATCGCCTCATCCAGAACCTGCGGCAATGGCTTGCCGTCCACTATAATGGTCCGCTGGGGAGCCGGGCGTCCTTTCATGGATTTTTCCTTAGTCAAAATCAGCGCTTAAGCGGCAGTTGTTTCAATATTCAGCAGAAACCGGAACTGGTCCCTGTCGTGTAAAATATCGGCCAGCGTGTATGTGTCGAGCACGGCCAGCCAGGCGCAAAGCGCTTCTGAAAGCATTTTCTGCAATTTGCAGCAGGGCGAAATCACGCATTGATTGCCTTGCGCCTGCATACATTCCACCAGTGCAAAATCATCCTCGATCAGCCGCACCAATGCACCGATGCCGATGGTCTCCGGCTCCCGTTCCAGCCTGATGCCGCCGGAACGACCGCGAATTGTCTCGATAAAGCCATGTTCACGCAAGCTTTGCGCAACTTTGAGCAAATGGTTGCGCGAAAGCCCATAGGCTTGCGCAACATCGCTGACCGTGCAGAAACGCTCAGGCCGCAGCGCCGCATAAATCAGCATACGCAGCGCATAATCGGTATGCAGTGTCAGGCGCATGGCACGCCCCTTTCCAATCTTTTACACCTTGTTTTAAAGAGGCATATTAGATACCTCTTTAAAACAAGGTGTGGCCAATTGGGAATGTGTGGTTAGGTCGCAGCAAACAGGGCAGAGCCTGCCTCTTTCAGGCACAAATCCAGCCGGTCAAGCAGCATATCGACATCCTCGGCCTCAATGGTCAGCGGCGGCCTGATCTTCAATATATTATCTTGCGGCCCCTCGCGCCCAACCAGAATGCGCAAATCGCGCAGGCGGTTCATCACATAATCAGCCACTTCAGTTGCCGGTTCGCGGCTTTCACGATCCTTGACCAGATCAAGTCCGGTAAACAGGCCAAAGCCGCGTACATCGCCAATGATTTCATGGCGCGCGCCCAATTCTCGCATTCCGCCAAGCAGCCGCGCCCCCATCGCCCGTGCATTTTCCTGCAAGGCCTCATCTTCAACAATGTCGAGCACTTCAGAGGCAATCAGGCAGGACAGGTTGGAGCCGCCAAAGGTGGAAAAATACTCCGGCCCTTGTGCAAAGCGCTCGGCAATTTCACGCGTGGTGATGACAGCGCCGACCGGATGGCCATTGCCCAGCGGCTTGCCCAGAACCACAATATCGGGCCGCACCTTTTGCTGCTCAAAGCCGAAATAATAATCGCCAAGCCGCCCCAGCCCGGTCTGCACCTCGTCGGCAATACAAATGCCGCCAGCCGCCCGGATGCGCTGGTAAACTTCATCCAAATAGCCTTCCGGCGGAATGATCTGGCCGCCAACGCTTGGGAAGGTTTCAGCAATGAAACCGGCAAGTCTGCCGCCATTTTGCCTAATCTCATCCAAGGCCGCATCTATCTGCTGCGCATAATGCAGCGCCCTTTGCGGATCGTCACGGCGAAAACGCCCGCGATAATCATCGGCGACATCAACCAGATGCACCCAGGGCTTGCGCCCGCTCATGCCCGGCCTGTTGAATTTATAGGCCGAAATATCAATCGCGCCGGTCGTATTGCCATGATAGCCGTGATCGGGCGTGATGATATCGTAACCGCCACTGGCTGCGCGCGCCAGCCGTAGGGCCAGTTCATTGGCTTCCGAGCCTGAATTGACAAAGAAACAGATTTCCAGTTCCGGTGGCAATTTGGCCGTCAGGCGCTGCGCCAGCTTAATCTGCGCTGGATGCAGATAGCGCGTATTGGAGTTCATGCGCGCAAGCTGCTCACTGGCCACCGCCCGGATGCGCGGATGGGCATGGCCCACATGCGGCACATTGTTATAGGCATCCAGATAGGGCCTGCCGCGCTCGTCAAACAAATGATGACGCCAGCCGCGCAGGAAGGTCACGGGACGGCGATAGCTGAGCTTCACATTGGAAGCAAAACGGGTTTTTCGCTCAGCAAGCACAGCTTGCGTGTCAAGAATTTCACAGGCCACCCGCTCATCGGGAAGGTTCAGCAATGCCGCCGGATTGGGGCACAGCGCCTGCCATAAAAACCAGTCGTCAGGGTCGGCCACACCCGGCCAGTCATGGCCCATGCCGTCAAGCGTCAAGGCAAGCTGGAAATGCAGATGCGGCTCCCAGCCCCCATTGCCTTGCGGTGCGCCAAGGGCAGCAAATTCAGCTCCTGCCGCCACCTCATCACCCACTTTCAGGCTTTCACTTACGGCCGGGTCAAGATGGCCATAAAGCGCATAAAACACATCGCCCGCATCGGTGCGATGTTCCAGAATAACGACCCCGCCATAATCGAGCGGGCTGGCGCGATAGGCCAGCATCGCAACGCGCCCGGCCAATGGCGCATGAACCGGCTGCCCGGCAGGTGCAAAAATATCAATCCCCATATGCATTGTGCGCCGGGGCGATGCCTTCCATGGGCCTTTGCGAAACGCAGGATCGGTATAGATCAGGCGCGGTTCACCATAGCGGCCAAGGCTGATCACCCCTTCTTCAAGACCGGTCAGGTGGCGGGCTTCATCAGCCCGTAGCGCAAAGGGATTTTGCGGCAGGATGCTGTCTTGAACAGCAAGACTTACCGTTCCGGCATCATCAAGATCGATACCGATCACGGGTGCAAAAGACCCACGCCTGCGATCAAGCCAGTCACATATTTTCTGCGCCTGATCCGTCACGGGCAAGCCGCAAGCCCGGCGCAACCTTGCCCCCATCAACTCACCTTCAACCGCCCGGTTTTCCAAAAACCGCCAGGCGGGCGCTTGCGAAATGACAATATAGGCATCGTCAGGACGCTCCGTCATCTCAATGGTCGAATTAACCACGCTGACCGCCAGCCGCATGCGCAAAAGCGGCCAGATCAGATCGATCTCTTCAGCACTTAAAGGCGACACGGCATGATAGCCCGCAACCAGCGCCGCCAGCGCCTGTTCGGGCTTTTCCTGATCCAGAACAGCATAGGCGCCCGCAATGGCCAGCCCGCATATGCGCGGCGCATTTGCCATATCACCAAAATCGATAATGCCGGTGATTTGTGTCGGCTCTGTCAGCTTTGGGGCAACCAGAATGTTATAATCATTGAAATCATTGTGAAGGGTCTGAACCGGCAGGGTCGATAAAGAAGGCAATAGCTTTTCAAATTCAGCAGCAATGGCTTCAACCAGCTTGCGGCGCTCGCCTTCCAAAATGTCAAAATGGTTTTTGATCCAGCCAGCTTCCAACAGGTTCCATTTGTCGGCTGCGGCCCCGGATTTCAGCACAAAATCCTGCATGGCCAGATCAAGCCGTGCAGCATAAGAACCCAGTTCAGTCAATACAGCTGGTGGCTGCGGCCCGGCATCCCCCATGGCGATACCTCTCAGCGCCTTCTGCACCCAGACAATGCGGCTGTGCCCTGCATCATCCTGCACTGTTTGCCACAACGCGCCATTGGCAAGGCCAAGCGGCTGCGGCAAGGGCAGATCCGGGTCTTTTGTCAAAGCGCTGGCAATGGCTGCGCATTGGGCTTGAACGAAATCGACATCTGCACCGGGGCGCATGGCTTTGACAATAATGTCACCGCTTGCGGTGGACCCGCGAAAATTCAGATCATGCTCGCCGCCAAGCTGTTGCAGCGGCCTCACCAGTTTGAATGGCTCCAATATGCCCGACAACCAGCCCGGCCCCGCGCCCTGAATGTCCATCAATGCCGCTCCGTTTTTTTTAAAATTCAGGCTGGTATGACCTGCTGGCTAACAAGCGCGCCCAGCACCTCAAGCGTGCGCTCGATTTCAGCCATTGTGTTATAATGCGCAATTCCCAGCCGCACGACGCCCTCTTCCTCATCAAGACCAAGCATGCCACACAGTTCCAGCGCATAATTATGCCCTGACCATGCCCAGATGCCTCGTTCTGCCAGTCCGGCAGCAATTGTATGGGTCGAAATGCTGGCATGGGTGAAGGAAACCGTCGGCACACGATGTTTTAATGCAGCCGGATCAGTAATGCCCTGAACTGTTACACCGGGAAGCGACATCAGCCCTTCAATCAGGTGGCGGGTCAGCCTGTCTTCATAGGCAGCAAAGCTGCGATAGGCACCCAGCAGCTTTTCACGGCGCGTTCCGCTATGCCCGTTCGCCTCTCCCAGCCATTCCATATAATCAACCGTGGCCGCCAGTCCGGCCAGCAATTCGGTCTGCGGTGTGCCCGCCTCAAAGCGGCCCGGCAGTTCTTCAGTCGCACAGCGCACCTTGTAAGCCTCCAGGCGGGTAAGCAATTCCTGCCTGCCCCACAACACGCCAAGATGTGGACCAAAGAATTTATAAGATGAGCAGGCCAGAAAATCGCAGCCCAGCGCCTGCACATCCGGCAAATGATGCGGCACCAATTGTACGGCATCGACATAGACCAGCGCTCCCGCCTTTTTTGCCAGCGCGCCGAGTTCTTCCACATCATTGACCGAGCCGGTCATGTTGCTGGAAAAATTAAGCGCCAGCAATTTCGTGCGCTCGTTCAATAGCGGCTTCAGATCCTTGGGCTCAATACGCCAGCTCTGGCGGTTGACGGGCAACCATTTTATCACCAGCCCAAGATCTCGGGCCAAAAGCAGCCATGGCGAGACATTGCCCTCATGATCCATGCGGGTAACGATGATTTCATCTCCGGGGCTGAACAAGCGCCCGATAGAGCGCGACAGATGCAAGGTCAGCGCTGTCATGCTCTGACCGATGATAATCTCACGGTAAGAGGCCGCCCCCAGCATATCGGCCATGGCCTGATGGGCGGCAAGCCAATGAGCTCCGGCGCGTTTGGAGCCGTCAAAATAACCGCCCAGATTATGGGTCGCATTTGCCATGGCCTGTGCGACCGCATCAATCACCTGCTGCGGCACCAGCGTGCCTGCCGGATTGTCGAGATAAACCGGCGGATTTTCCAATCCTGACAAGGCAGGAAAACGCTGCCTGACCTCATCAATCGGGAAAGCTGGCACGGAATGCATGGTCATGGAAAACCTCGAATTGCAGATAATAGAAAGCAGCACTTAACACTCTCAGCTTTCTAGCTGATCACAGGCTCCAGCGCCATCACTCACATGCGCTGCGTGTCGAGCAATCTGCCCTTGTCCTCATCCGGCAGGCTGACAAAAGCCTTGATCGGCAGATGGTCCGAGGCAATTCGCGCCAAGGGCGTGTCATGCACCATAATGGGTGAAACAAGACCCGAACGATTGCCAATGATACGGTCCAGCGCCAGCAAGGGCAGACGCGAGGGAAAACTTGGCACCGCCTGTGGCAGGGGGCCAAAGGCTTCTTCAAGCAGCGAAAGGGCCGAGCGGTTATTGAGCCGCCATTCATTCAAATCGCCCATCAAAAGGGTGGGTGTTTCACTGCGATCGCTCATAAGGTCAAGAATGCTGCGCGCTTGCAACCGGCGCGAATGACGCAAAAGACCAAAATGAGCCGCAACAATGCGCAGGCTGCCGCCCATTTCCAGATCAATCTCGGTCATGAGTGCTCCGCGCGGCTCCAGACCCGGCAGCTTAAGCTGGTGCACATCACGCACCACACCACGCCTGAACAACACGACATTGCCATGCCAGCCATGTGCTTGCGCCTTGCCAAACACCGGCACAGGCACAAGACCGGCCTCATTCTCCAGCCGGGTCAGATCAAGCAGCCCTTCCCTGTTGCCAAACCGCTTGTCGGCCTCCTGAAGCGCAATAATATCAGCGCCGATTTCATGGATCACCTGGCCAATGCGCTCAGGGTCGAAACGCCCGTCAGTGCCCACGCATTTATGGACATTATAGGAGGCCACAACCAGGCTCGGGCGATCGCTGCGCGCCGCGACAGGCATATGGGCGGGCGTATCCGTACGGATCCGAAGACGCTCCAGAATGCTGCTGGCCAGAATGCTGTCTGAAAATACGTTACCGCGTTTTTGCATTATCTCTTGTCGTTACCTGTGCATCGCCGCAAGCCGCCACCCCAAGGTAGGAAGGCAGCATTCACAGTGCAACGCCTGATATGTATAGAATTATTTTCCATCAAAGATATGGGGACCCCAGCCACAAGATGCGGTCGATCAGGCGCACCGGAAACGGACGGGCGCGCAACTGGGCAAGTTTGACCGGCGTTGCATTCTCCATTGCAGCAACAATGCGCTGGTCGATTTCTTTGGAAAAATCCATATCCAGCACTTCCAGATCAATCTCGAAATTCAACCGCAGCGAACGTGGGTCCAGATTGGAAGAACCAACAAAAGCCCATGTGGAATCAACTGCCAACAGCTTGGAATGTTCAAACGGGCCGCTGGCGCGCCAGACCCGGCACTGGCTGCGCAAGACCTGATCGAACTGGGCGGTCATGGCCCTGTCAACCAGCATCAGATTGTTGAGCGCAGGCACCACAATATCGATGGCCACGCCACGACGGGCGGCCGTGGTCAAAGCGCTGATCAATTCGCGGTCAGGCAAAAAGTAAGGCGACATGATGCGGATCGTCTTGCTGGCGACCGAAAACGCCCCCATCAGCATCTTGTGATTGGTTTCAAGGCTGGCATCAGGCCCGGAAGGAAGGGCGCGCATGAAGACCGGCATGCCGGGTTCTGCCCCGCTATCTTTTATATGCCATGCTTCACCTTCCAGTTCCTCACCCGTGGCAAAATCCCAGTCTTCGGCAGCAATGGCAAAAATATCGGCAACCACCGGCCCGCGCACACAAAAATGTGTGTCACGCGCGCTGGCTTCTCCAGCAAACTCGCTGGTAAAACCCTGTCGGATATTCATGCCGCCAGCAAAGGCCACCCTGCCATCGACGACAAGGATTTTACGGTGGGTGCGCAAATTGGCATAGGGAAGGCGCAACCCGCTGATAATACGGCCATTGAAAACGCGAGCATTGACCCCGCCCGCGCGCAGATAATCAACAATGCTGGGTACTGAATAGCGTGCGCCGACCGCATCGATAAGCACGCGCACCTCAACATTGCGTTTGACCGCTGCAATCAGCACATCGGCAAAGCGCAGGCCAATCGGGTCATGGTCAAATATATAGGTTTCCAGCAAGATGCTGCGGCGGGCGCCGGTTATGGCGTCGATCATTGCCGCATAGGCCGCGTCACCACCTTTGAGCATATTGATTGTGTTGCCCGCCACCATCCGGTGATGGGTCAGCGCATTGCCAACATTTTTAAGAGCGGCAAATCTTGGGCCAAAAATATCGTCCACCATTTTATGGCTGACATCAACTTCGGGGTGTGCGGCATCCTTATGGCCAGCCGCCGAACGTTCTGCCGCCAGACTGCCGCGCCGGATGCGGTTGATGCCGACAACCATATAGATCAGCGCACCGACAAAAGGCGAAAGCAGGATCACACCAACCCAGCCAATGGCCGAGCGAACCTCATCCTTGGTCATGGCTGCATGGCTGCCAGCCACAGCCGCAACCACCACCGAAAGCACGGCAAGCAAATGCGGCCAATAGGCCGCAAGGATTTCCCACATGAAGGCTCAACTCCGACAATCGGAAAGTGAACTTAGGGTCAGGACCTGTTAATTTGATCAGAATGGCGCTTGAAACGGCAAGAAAATGCAAGGAGAAGTCCGATGGTCGATATGTTTTTATCGACCGAGGGCTTCGACGTGGCAGTTTGAAGCCGTTTCAGCGTCCTTTGGATGTGGTTCATTTGGTCGGCAACAGCGTCAAAAAGCCTTGAAAATGTTAACATTTCCTGTGCCTTTTCTTCTTGTATCCAACCAAATGACCTCACACCATTCTAAACAAATTAACAGGTCCTGACCCTAGATCATGTCTTACAAAAATTGAAATGGTATCACACCAAGATTCACAACCTGAAGGTGTAATTCTTGTTTAACGCAAGTGCTAAAAATTGTTGCGCTCGTGATAGGTGCGTAAAAAAGCCTGAATACGCAGATCTTCCGGATGCTGCAGAATGCCGCCCGGCTCATCAACGGCTACCAGCTCACCCTTTTCCATGAACGCCACCTGATCGGCGACATGGGCGGCAAAACCCATTTCATGGGTGACGACAACCATGGTGATGCCTTCTGACGCCAATGCCTTCATGACATTGAGCACTTCGCCCACCAGTTCGGGATCAAGCGCCGAGGTCGGCTCATCAAACAGCATGAGCCGCGGCTCCATGGCAATGGCGCGCGCAATGGCCACACGCTGCTGCTGGCCACCGGAAAGACGCGCCGGATGATTGCCCATCTTGTCGGCAAGGCCCACCTTTTCCAGCGCCTCTGCCGCGCGGGCCTCAGCCTGCCCCTTCTTCATGCCGCGCACCCGGATCAACCCTTCAGCCACATTCTGAAGGGCTGTCATATGCGGCCACAGGTTGAACTGCTGGAACACCATGCCGATGGAGCGGCGCATATCGCGCAGCTTGCGGCCCGCCATCTTGCGCCCGCCAGCGCTTTCATAGCCGATCAGCTTGCCATCGATCAGAACTTCGCCTGAATCATATTGTTCCAGAAAATTGATACAACGCAGCAAGGTGGATTTGCCTGACCCTGACGGGCCGATCAGACAGGTGACCTTGCCCGGAGGAATGGACAGATCAACATCCTTGAGCGCCTGAAAAGGACCATAGAACTTGTTGACCTTGCGGATCTCGACGGAGGCGGCTTGGGCCATCTTACGTCCTTTCGACCAGATGTTTGGTAAGATGCGTTTCCAGCTTGCGGCCGAAGCGCGAAATGGTTTCGACCAGCATCCAGAAAAACAGCGCCAGAATGAAATTGGCTTCCAGATAGCGGAAGGTTTCGGTGGACATGCGCTGCACTGAATACATCAGTTCAGGAACAGTGATGATGGACAAGATCACCGTTTCCTTGGTCAGGATGATCGAAAAATTGACCAGTGCAGGCAAGGCCGACACCAGGCCGAGCGGCAACAGGATGCGGCGGATAATCGTCAGTTCCGGCATGCCGATGGCGCGTGCCGCCTCCAACTGCCCAGTCGGCACCGCCAGATAGCCAGCACGAAAAATTTCCGCAAAATAAGGGCTGCCATAAATGCTCAGCCCCAATATGCCCGCTGGCAGCGCATCAAGGCGCAGGCCCAGAAGCGGGCCGCCATAATACAGCACAAAAAGCTGCACCAGAAAGGGTGTGCCGCGAATGATCTCGATATAGGCCTGCAACAGCCATCGAAGCGGGCGCGGTCCATAGCGCTGAGCCAGCGAGATCAACAGGCCGATGATCATGCTGAAAACAGTGCCCAGCAACCAGCACAGGATCGTCAGCCCAAAGCCCTTCAGCAGGATCGGCCAGTATTGCAGCAGGATACTCGGGTCCATTACACGGCCACCCTGTGTTCGAGGTAACGCCCGAGTGCGGCAAAGCACAGATTGATGACCAGATAGATGCAGGCTGCCGCAATATAGACTTCCAGCGGGCGGAAGGTGGTGGCCGCCTGCGCCTGACTGGCGCGGGTAATTTCCATGATGCCAACGACAGAGACAAGCGACGACGCCTTGACCAGCAGGATCAGTTCATTGACCAGCGCTGGCAGCGAAGTGCGCAAGGCTTGCGGTAAAATGATCCGTGTCCAGATATCTCGCGGACGCATTCCGATCGACGTGGCAGCCTCGGTCTGGCCGACATGCAGTGCAATGATGGAACCACGCCAGATTTCAGAAACATAGGCGCTGGAACAAATGCCGACCGTGACCACGGCCGCAACAAGTGCGGGAACATCAATCCCGATCACCGGCAACAGATAATAAGCCAGCAGAAGCTGGACCAGCAGCGGAACACCACGCAAAAAGCTGACCCATATGGTTGCAAACCAGCGCAGCCAGGTTACCCCGGACAGGGCTGCGGCGCAAATCAGCGCCCCGGCAACCAGTCCCAGCGCAATGCCCAGCCCTGAAATCAACAGCGTGTAGCGCGCCGCCCAAAAGAGCGGCCCGAAGCTGTCAAGAAAGGTCTGGATTGAAAACATCTGAAATCGGGCCTCTTCATCCGGGCACGTCAATTTGCAACCGCCGCCCGCTCAACACGCGGGCGGCAGAAAGATGGGCAGGACAGTCCTGCCCTTTTTATCTTACTCGGTCGGCACTTCGCGCGGAAGTTCAGTGTAGGTGCCCAGCCACTTTTCCTGAATGGCCTTGACGCGGCCGTCATCTGTCATCTTCAGCATGGCGTCATTGATTGCCTTGGCAAAGCTTTCCGTGTCAGCCTCTTTACGCAGAACCCATGAGAAATAGGTCGGCTGGCCAAAGGAAGCTGGCTCAAACAGGGCAAAGGTTTCGCCGCGGTTCTTCACCAGATAGGTCAGGTTGGGTAATGAGCCGGCAACCGCATCAAGACGACCGGCGGCAAGATCAGCATAGGCCTCATCGGTGGTGCCATATTCCTTGACGTTTACACCACCCAGTTCCTTGGCATAGGCTTCAAGCTGGCGGAACTGTGCAGTGCCCTGCTGAACACCAACGGTTTTGCCCTTGATGTCTTCAGGCTTGGTCAGTTCGGTGTTTCCGGCTGCACGCACCAGCGAAACGGTGGCGTCAGCAATCGGCAGGGTGAAGGTGTAACGCTCCAGACGCTCCGGCGTGATGGTGACCGGGGCAATGACAATATCGAACTTCTTGACCTCAAGGCCGGGAAGCTCGGCCGTCCACGGAATGTCCTGATAGACAGGCTCAACGCCGATTTCCTTGGAAACCTCGTCAAACAGATCCTTGGTCATGCCCTGATAGACACCATCGACAAGCATATCGAAGGGGGCATAGTGCATGTCGGTTGCGGTGACGATCTTGCCTGCGGCCTTGATGTCATCGAGCTGGTCGGCGCTGGCAGGCGCTGAAAGTGCGATCAGCGCAATACCGGCAAGTGCCGATTTCAACATTCTGGAAAGTGTCATTTTATTCCTCCTTAGACTGGGTTTATTGACTGCGTTCATTCATGTCGTGGCTTCACAACGTGAAAGTCAGACCTCGTTATTGTTCATTTTTCAGCGCACGACCAGCCTGTTCAGACAAGCATATTGCCTGAAATGATATTGCGTTGAATTTCACTTGATCCCTCATAGATGCGCATGATGCGCAAATCCCTGTTGATGCGTTCAATGGGAAAGTCGCGCGTGTAGCCATAGCCACCATGCAATTGCAGCGCCGTATCAGCTATTTTACCAGCCGCCTCCGAAGCGCCCAGTTTCGCCTGGGCCGAAGCCAGTGAAAAACGCCCGCCCTGCTTATGCGCCAGTGTGCGCTGACGGGCCGCCTCCTGCGCCAGAAGCAAAGCTGAGTTGTAAGCCAGTCCCATATCGGCAATCATCCAGCGTATTCCCTGCCGCTCTGAAAGGGCCATACCGCCAATGATACGCTCTTTTGCATAGGCAATGGCCATATCCATTGCAGCCCTGGCCATGCCCAGACATTGGGCTGCCACTTCAATACGGCCATTGTCGAGAACCTGCATGGCAGTACGAAAGCCCCTGCCCTCCTCGCCCAGCAGCGCATCATGCGGCAATTCACAATCCAGGCCAATAGTAAAAACATGCCCGCCCTTAAGGCCCATGGTCTTTTCAGGTGCACCCCCTTCCAGACCGGGCGTATCTTTGGGGACGATAAAGGCCGAAATGCCGCGATGGCCCTTATCCGGGTCGCTCATTGCATAAACGACAAGAAAATCAGCGACGCCACCATTGGAAATGAAGCATTTGGCGCCTTTCAGATGCCAGCCCTTATCCGTGCGGTGGGCGCGCGTCTTCATGTCAGCCGGATCAGAGCCAGCGGTGGGCTCAGTCAGGGCAAAAGCACCCAATGCAGCACCAGAAGCGGCTCTGGGCAACCATTCCTGCTTCTGTGCCTCGCTGGCGCCGATCAAGATGGAATCCGTTGCCAGATAATGGGCTGTCAGCGCCGAGGCGGTAGAACCGCAGGCACCCGCAACAATTGCAACAGCCCGCAACAGGGCCGAAGCTGAAATATCACCGCCACCCCAGACTTCCGGCAGGTTTGCCCCCATCATCCCGGCCTCGCCCAGGACGGCCAGTTGCTGATGGACAAAGCGTGCGGTCTCGTCCGTTTCAGCCGCCAGCGGCGCAATTTTCTCAGCGCAGATCCGCTCCAGCATATCGCAGAACATGCGCTCTTCTTCGGCCAGCATATGCCAGGGATCATCAATCTGCATCATGTGGAAACTCCAGCCCGAAAGCTTCAAGAACAGCCTCGATATCGCCACCCAGACGCGGCGCAGAGGTCGCAGCAACAGGTTTTACCCCATCAAAGCGCACCGGCTGGCCAACCACCGGAGCCTGCCCAAGAACCGGATGCGGCAAATCGCTGATCAGTTCACGCTGTGCGGCGTGGTCATTATTTGCAGCCTGCGCAATATCCCAGATCGGAGCCGTCGGCAGGCCATTTTCCGAAAGAACGGCAACCGCTTCCTCAGTGGTCAGCCCGCCTGACCATTCTTCAATCAATGCGCGCAAGGCCGGTTCATTTTCCGTGCGGCTGCTGTCGCTTGAAAAGCGCGGGTCCTCAGCAAGCTCCGGCTTGCCGACAAGCTGCGCCAGACGCTGAAACTGGCCACCATTGAGCACGGCAATAACAACCTGCCCGTCACGGGTTGTAAAACAGCCAAAAGGCGTTGACAGCGGATGGCGATTACCAACCCGACCGGGCACCACCCCATCATAAAGATATTGGGCATGGCTGGTGGTCAGCATGGAAAACAAAGCGTCATACATGGCGACATCAAGGGTTGCGCCCTGCCCTGTTGCATTGCGCTGCACCAGTGCAGCACTGATCGACCAGCTCGCAAACAGACCGGCAACAAGATCAGCCACGCTTTCGCCGGTCTTGAGCGGGGCGCCACCCTCCTCACCGGTTGCCGCCATCAGGCCGGACATGGCCTGCACCACAAGGTCATAGGCGGGCAGATCGGTAAACGGCCCTTGCTGGCCAAAACCGGAAATCGAACAATAAATCAAGCGCGGATTGGCAGCACGCAAGGCTTGCGCCCCCAGCCCCAGCCGGGCGGCGACACCGGGTCGGAAATTTTCAACCACCACATCAACACGTGCAGCCAGCGCCTGCGCCAGCTTCAGATGAGCGGTTTTTTTCAGATCAAGCGCCAGGCTCTTCTTGCCGCGATTGTTAAGGGTAAAAAGCGCGCTCTCCCTCTCCTTGAAGGGCCCGACATGGCGATAATCATCACCTGCCGGAGGCTCCAGCTTGATGATTTCCGCCCCCAGATCAGCCAGAAGCGCCGTGCAATAAGGACCGGCCAGCACCCGCGAAAGATCAAGAACCTTTATTCCCCGCAAAGGCCCGCTCATGCGCAGACCCGCATCATGCTTTTGGCATATCCGACCACAACCGGCTTGCTCATGTCAGTCTCCAGATCGCGCCACCCACACGAGGGCCGCGCCGTGACCATCCCTCATTTCTAAACCGAGATTAACAACAAGATTTGCTCTATGTCTATACTTATATTTGATCTAAGTATAAACTTAAACAGATCGGCAGAAAGGCAGGAGAGCTCGCCCCGATACAAGGAGGACAATTATGCCCGCAAAACCGGCTGGTCCGACAGCCCCCAAAGCGCTGCATATCGCCAATGAGGCCCGCCGCCGCATCATCGAGCGTGAATGGCTGCAAGGGCAACGCATTCCAGATGAAGCCGATCTTGCCATTGAATTTGGCGCAGCGCGTGCGACCGTCAACAAGGCCCTGCAATTGCTGGCCGATGAGGGGCTGCTTGAGCGCCGCCGCCGGGCCGGAACCCGGGTCACCATAAATCCCGCCCGTAAGGCGACCCTGACCATCTCCATCGTACGCGAACAGGTTGAACGGGCTGGAATGGACTATGGCCATCGCGTCGTAGCACAGCGGCGCAGCCCGGCGCCTGCAAAGATCGCCAAACGCCTTGGCCTTCCACAAGGCACCGTTTTGCTTCACATGCGCGCCATACATTATGGCAATGGCCGCCCATTTCAGCTTGAAGACCGCTGGATCAATCTTGCTGCCGCACCGGGACTGGAAAAGCTCGACTTCTGGCAACTCAACGCCAATGAATGGCTGGTGCAGAACGCACCCTATCTGCATGCCGAAATTGCGTTTACCGCCGCAAATGCCGACAAGCGCGAAGCAAGACTTTTACAAACGCAGCCCGGAAACGCACTTTTGATCATGCAGCGCACGACATGGAATGAACTGGAACCGATCACCACGGTGCGGGTCGCCTGCCAGCCGGGCTACCTCCTCAACGCCGAAGGCGGCTATCGCCCGGATTGAATTTTTCGCCTCAACCTGACACGTAAAGCCCTTGCCGGAATTGACCTGAAGCGCCACTACAATCTTAAAACACTTTCAGGAAAAACATGCGGCAAGAACATTTTGACACTGTGATTTTAGGGGCGGGTGCGGCCGGCATGATGTGCGCCATCCATGCTGGCGCATATGGAGGCAAGGTTCTGATCATCGATCACGCCAAAGCCCCGGGCGAAAAAATCCGTATTTCCGGCGGCGGCCGCTGCAATTTCACCAATCTGGGCACCAGCGCCCGCAACTTCATTTCCGGCAATCCCCATTTTTCCAAATCCGCACTGGGCCGCTACACCCCGCAGCATTTCATCGCACTGATTGAAAAACACGGCATCACCTATCACGAAAAGACACTGGGACAGCTTTTCTGCGATCATTCCGCCAAAGACATCATTACCTTGCTGGTCAAGGAAATGGAGCAAGCAGGCTGCCACATGCGGCTTGCCACCCATTGCGAGCACATCGAGGCAAGCCAGGCTGGTTTTGTGGTGACACTGGGTGGAGAAAGCCCGGCAAAAATCACCTGCCGCAACTTTGTGGTTGCCTGTGGCGGAAAATCAATCCCCAAAATGGGAGCAACCGGCTTTGGCTATCAGCTTGCCACGCAATTTGGACTTGCCATAACAGAAACAAGGCCGGGGCTGGTGCCGCTGACTTTTGGTGAAGATGTGCTTGCCGGTTTTCGTGAAATCGCGGGCATTTCTGCCCCAGCGCGCATTTCCTGTGGCAAAACAGGTTTTGAGGAGGCGCTTTTATTCACCCATCGCGGCCTTTCTGGCCCGGCCATTTTGCAAATTTCTTCCTATTGGCGCGAAACAAACCCCATCCGGGTTGCGCTTTGCCCGAAAACAGATATTGGCGCACTGCTTTATCAGGCAAAACGGGCAAACACCCGCCAAACCATTCAAACCGCACTTGGTGAAATCCTGCCTCGACGCCTTGTTGCTCATCTGGCGCAAACACAGGAATGGGGCAAAATATTGGGGGAAACATCCGACAAGAAACTGGCTGAAATTGCCCGGTTTCTGCAAAACTGGGAGCTTTATCCCATTGGCACGGAAGGCTACCGGACTGCGGAAGTCACCCTTGGCGGTGTCGATACAAATGAGCTGAATTCGCGCACCATGGAGGCAAAAAAACTGCCCGGCCTGTATTTCATCGGCGAGGTCGTGGATGTGACCGGCTGGCTTGGCGGCTATAATTTCCAGTGGGCCTGGGCCTCCGGCTGGGCGGCAGGCACCGCAATTGCCGACAAAGCCGCCAGTTGATTATCCACCTGCCTGGAGCATTTTGTGAATACAGATGGTTACATCTGGCGTCACACAAATGCGGCTAAAACGTAATTATTTAACCGTTTCTGCTTTATCCTTCCGCGTGCTGGAAAATGGATAGCAGTATTTTTGCGGGCGGGGGCCATGAAGCGTCAGGGACAGCTTTTTTCATTACAACAGGGACGTGGCATTGCCGCTATGGCTGTTGTCCTGTTTCACTTATCAATCATGCTTGCCCTGCCGCGTTATCTTGGGCAGGAATTATTTTCTGACTATACATGGCGCGGAAATCTTGGGGTCGATTTCTTTTTTGTGCTGTCGGGCTTCATCATTGTTTTTGCTCATAACCATGACATTGATCGCCCTGATCGCCTCCGCAATTATCTAGGCCGGAGGTTCATCCGGTTGTTTCCTGTCTATTGGGTCTATGTTGGGGTTTTCTGCACTTTGGTGGCGCTGGGTTTTGGGTCGGGCGCAACCATTCCAGAAACATGGGACCAATGGATATCCACGATCTTCCTTGTACGCCTTGATAAGTTCACTTTCCCGATCGCACCGGCATGGACGCTGGTCCACGAACTGGCCTTCTATCTGATGTTTTCTCTGCTTATAGCCAACAAACGATGGGGAATAATCATCTTCAGCATGTGGATGGTGGCATGTTTCATGGTGCGCGAGTACCCTGAATTTGAAGATATGACGCCGTGGACAGCATATTTTTCGCCACTGAACCTGAATTTTCTCGTTGGGATGCTCGCTTATCTGGGCTGGAAGCATGGTCGACAAAATATAGTCAAATGGGCATTTCCGGCAGGTCTCTTGCTGCTGGCCACACTGTATGCGCTGGAAAGCAAAGGCGCTGCATACGCTCACGTTCAGCTTGGTTATGCGGTAGCCTTTGGGCTGGCTATCACAGGCGCAGCCACTCTGGAGACGGCAAGACAGTGGCCGTCAAAGCTGGCAGTGCTGAACCTAATCGGAGACGCATCCTATTCGATCTACCTGACCCACATTGCTGTACTTGGATTATTAGCAAAAATCCTCATCAAGATTTCTGAATATGCGCCCATGCCTGCAGAACTGATTTTCCTGCTGGTTTTCATCGGAACAATCATATGTGGATGTCTTGCTCATTTGATTGTCGAGCGCCCCTTGATTTCAATGCTGCGTCTGCATTTTTCAGCAAAGCAACCGATCATTGATCAACGAAGCCATGGAGCTTTCAAGAGCTAAAGCCGCGGGGGCCTTCGAGCGGGGCGCCGCAGCCGATCCGCATCAGAATATCGTTAGAGACAGGAGCCTGTGTGCGGGCAATGCGCGGCCAGAGCGGCGTGCCGATCAATGCCAGCAGGACAAGAGGGGGAAGGCTCATCATGTTGGTCTTGCCGCTGATGCCCACGGTGGTGGACAGAATAAGAAAAATATAGGCAAGAGGCAGGAGCGCACCTCTTCCCGCCGACCGCAACATATCGATAAACCAGGCGCCAACACCACACCAAAGCACAATCGTTATCACGATGCCATAACGTGCAGCATGGCCTGCCCATGAGTTCTCGATGCCTTCATAGAGACCGCTAAGCCGTATCTGGGTGTCGAGATTAACCATGCGATAGCCCGTAAGCAGGTTTGGCAGGCTGAGATCCCTGAACAGATTGAACAGATCGAAGCGGGTCCGGGCGCTGCCTCCGTCATCGATAAAGCGGTTGATGAAATTATCGAAAATGCCCGTCTGGTAGATGGCGAGCACCGCAAGGACAGAAAGCGGAAGCAGCAGCAGTACCGCCGTCAACTTGCGCAAGCTGACCGGACTCCCACGCAAAAAGCCAACAAAATGCAGTACGACAACCACGGCTGCGGTTGCATAAACGATTGCAAACGACGCCCGGGAGCCAATGAACGGCATCGCTACCAGACATAGCAGGATCATCGGCAAGCGCCAGCGTTTCCCAAGGCCGCGCACGTCGCGTACTGTCATCAAAACGATGGTATAAACACCCGTTGTCAGGGCGCCAATCAAAGGGTGCCCCAGCAGTGCGGTTGCCCGATATTCCCACTCCTGTTCGATATCGCCCAGTATAAAGGGAAACAGCCGCCAGCCTGACAGGCCTTCAACGATCGACAGGCAGCAATTGACAACCATAAGGATATGAATGGCACGCGCAATATTGAGGCGCGCACGCTTTTCCATATCAGCAAACAGCATGCAGATGATTGCGGCGACCATGATTGAGTCGATCAGGAAGGAGGTCGGTTGATCGCCCTTATAGCGGGAAATGAAAATCCACAGAAGAACGGAGCCCGCAAGCAGAAAGACGGACCCGAGGCATCGTGTCATGAGGCCAAACAGATAGCCTGCCGGATTGGGATTGGCGATCACAGCCAGACCAAGCGCACCCACAAACAGATAGGTGGCAGGATGAATCTTGGTGATGATCGAACCACCTGATGAATAGTAGGGAATGCCAAAAAACTCCAGCGCGAAACCGGAAAGGGAAAACAGCGCAACTGCACCCATGAAAACGAGCGCATCGACAAGGCCGCGCCCCTTCGCACTGGTTGGCCCCATATGGTCCAGCGATACCCTACCCATGGTCTGCTTTGCCGTCATTCCGCTCTTTTTCGCTCTGATCCACAAATGGAAAAACTGCTTGATATTAGCCCGGCGAAAGTTTCGAATCGATAAAATGTGCAATCTGTCCCAGAGCGGACATGTTGCACGTCAGGCAGGCTTTATCGCAGTTCTACGGCGATCCGGTCGACGGGTGGGGCTGACTCGATCAGACCGCTCGCAGCCATAAAAGCGCCGAACCGTTCATAGCGTGTGTAGTCCAGAGCAAAGGGCCTTTTTGCAAACCGGGGCAGAGTATCGAGCCACGCCTGACGGTTCAACTCATCGTCCAGATCAGGATATGCGCGGATAAAAAGCTTCCAGCTCTCTTCCGGATGGTTGGTGAGATGAACAGCGCCTTGCTCGACAGCTTTCAAAAAACGCTTGAGCCGACTGTCTTTGACCAGATCAGGGCGGGTAACGAAGATCAACTCGTCATAAACCGGCACCCCATGCTCTTCGGGAAAGAAGGCGCGCCCCTCATGGCCAGCCAAGCGCATCTGCGTCAACTCGAAATTTCGGAAGCCGCCTATCGTTGCATCGACTTGCTTGCTGATGAGAGAAGGTGACAGCGCAAAATTGACGTTGATCAGTTCCACGCTGCTCTTGTCAACACCGGCCTCATCCAGCATGCGGCCGAGCATGGCGTCCTCAAAGCCCGAAACGGAGAAGCCGATGCGCTTGCCTTCCAGATCCTTGATGCTTGAAATCGGCCCATCCGCCAGAACGGTGAGCGTGTTGAGCGGTGTCTCCACAAGCGTGCCAAAGCGAATGAGCGGCACATCCTTAGCATGATCCATGTAGAGGTTTGGCTGATAGTGGATTCCAATTTCCGCCTGTCCCGACGCGACCGCACGCGGCACAATCGAGGGGTCTGAAGGGGGAAGAAGCTCAACGTCCAGCCCCGCTTTTTCAAACAGCCCGAGTTCTTGCGCCACAACCAAAGGCGCATGGTCCGGATTGACGAACCATTCGAGCAGGACTGTAAGTTTTTCCTGCGCCTGGGCGCTACTCATGATCACCAGGCTCATCAGGATAGAAAGGATTGCAGAACGAAACATGGCGCTTCCATTATTGTTGTGATGGGGAAAAGTCGTGGTCTGCGCACCATGGCGTGAGCAGAGGTGCAAGCCGGTCGATGGCACTGCGCAGCATCAGGGTAAGCAGCGCGATGATTGCCATTGCGGCAAAAACCATATCTGTTTGCATGCGTGCATTGGCCTGCACCATGACGAAACCAAGCCCCGCTGATGCGCCCACCCATTCTCCGATTACCGCTCCGAGCGGCGCAAGCGGCGCGGCAATGCGCAAGCCTGAGACGAGCGAGGGCAAGGCAAGCGGGATGCGGATGTAAGCCAGCGTCTGCCAGTGGTTTGCCTCGGTCGTCGCTGCGGCATCAAGGACCTGCGAAGGTATGCGGCGCAAACCATCGGCAAAGGCAGAAGCTACAGGAAAGAAGATGATCAGGGTGGTCATCACCACTTTGGAGGCCATTCCAAAGCCAAACCACAGCACCAGAAGTGGCGCGATGACAAAGACGGGGAAGGCCTGCAGCACAAGAACCATGGGCAAGACCAGGCGGCCAAAACGCGGCAGAGCGGCCATGCAAAGGGCTATCAGGACACCAAGGAGCGTTCCTGCAAGCAGCCCCATCACAATCTCACCAAGCGTTACCCAGCTATTGGCCAGAAGATAGTTCGGCTGTCGCAAGAATGCGCCAAGCACATCTGTGGGGGCCGGCAGGATATAGGCCGGCGGCCCAAAAACCCAGATCAGGGACTGCCACAAGGCAAACAGAAAGCCCAAAACAGGCAATGCTGCACGAGCCGCTAGGAAGCGCATCGTTTGCATGATCGACCTGAAAGGTGAAGTAGCATTTTGATCCCCCCTAGCACATTTTGTGAGCACAGATGGCACCATCTGGCATCGCATAAATGCGATTAAAACAAGAGCTTAGAGCATTTCATCTGTTTTTGTGAAAACAAGAAATGCTCTCGCCATACTCGGAGATCCAGGTGGAGCGAAGAGAGGAAATCAGGTCGCCATGAATGGCCCTTGTTCCGTTCCTACGCCGGCATGACCCGGATCAGGTTCAAGGGTCCGGCTCATCGCCGTCTCAGCGCCGTGTGGCGCACCCCTCGGAATTCAGCGCGACTATAGCTTCAAAACTGTTCCGGTCAAGCAGGCGCCTGTCCTGCACCAGACGACCCGCTCGAAATTGAAGAGGCGCCGGGCTGCAAGATTCTCCAGAAGCAGAGGACCAAGCTCTTGTTCATCGGCGCGGCTGATACCCACTTGCTTTTCCAGTTCATATCGCCTTAGCTCTGGCCAAGACTCATACATTGGGGTGCCCAAACCGGGCTGAGAGGTGCATCGCACCGACCCATTGAACCTGATCCGGGTCATGCCGGCGTAGGAAAGTGTAGAGTGTGCCAGCATCCGGATTCATTTCAGGATTGCGCGCAATCTCCTCCTTCCCATGCCACGACCAGGGCTATGAAAGGGAAGAAGATGGCGCCAGCCATTGCACTGACAATTGCAGGATCTGACAGCAGCGGCGGCGCCGGGATACAGGCCGACCTGAAAAGTTTTTCAGCACTTGGCGTCTATGGTGCATCGGTAATCACTGCAATTACCGCGCAAAACACACATGGTGTCGAGGCCATCGAGCCTGTCTCTCCAGCCATGATTTCCGCCCAGATCGATGCGGCTTTTAGTGATCTCGACATATCAGCCATCAAGATTGGGATGGTTGGCGGTGTGGAGGCAATTGAAGCAGTGGCGGCAAGGCTGCGTCACCATCTGGCAGCGCGTTCAACGCCAATCGTGCTGGACCCGGTCATGATTGCCAAATCCGGCGACGTACTGCTCCCTTCAGAAGCCATAAGCGCACTGCGGGAAAATCTGCTTCCCCTGGCGAGCCTGCTCACACCCAATCTGCCTGAAGCCGCCGATCTTCTTGGTATTCAACAGGCCAAGACCCATGATGAACTGCGCAATCAGGGGCAGGCGCTGCTTGCTCTGGGGCCTCGCCATGTTCTGCTGAAAGGCGGCCATGCCGCGGGCAAAACCTGCACCGATCTGTTGCTGGGCGAAGATGAAATGGCTCTCTGCGCCCCCCGTATTCATACGAAAAACACCCATGGCACGGGCTGTTCGCTTTCTTCAGCTATTGCTGCGGGGCTTGCCAGCGGCATGAGCATGACAAAGGCGATCCGTCAGGCGCATGACTGGCTCCATTGCGCCATCCTTGCCGCCGATGATTTGAATGTCGGTTCCGGCCACGGGCCAGTGCATCACTTCCATGCCATGTGGAGCAAGGCATGAACGGCCCCATCACAATCCTTGGTGCGGGCGTCATGGGGCTCTCCATCGCGGCCGAACTGACGCGACGCGGTGTCGAGTGCGTTATCCACGATCCGCAAGGCCCTCCTGACGCCCATTGTTGCAGTTGGTGGGCAGGGGGAATGCTCGCCCCCTTCTGCGAAGCAGAAAGTGCCGGGGATACGGTCATCCGTTTGGGGCAAGAAGCAGCAGGCTGGTGGCAGGGCATGGGCGCAAAACTGCACCGCACCGGCACGCTGGTGCTGGCTTTGGCGCGTGACCATACGGAACTGGACCGCTTTGCCCGGCTGACACGCAATCACGAATTGCTCAATGCCAAGGATATTGCTGAACTGGAACCCGAACTTGAAGCGCGCTTTCAACGGGGCCTGTTCTATCGCAGCGAGTCTCACCTTACGCCCCGGCAGGCCTTGCACGCGCTGCAACAAAGAGCGCAAGACCATGGCGTTTTGATCCAGACCGAAGCGGCCCTCGATATATCCACAGGGCTGGTCGTCGATGCTCGTGGCTTTGCAGCCCGCGACAGGCTTGTCGATCTGCGCGGCGTGCGGGGTGAAATGCTGGTCATCCGCTGTCCCGAATTACAGCTTACCCGCACCATTCGTCTGCTGCATCCGCGCATTCCACTCTATATCGTTCCGCGTGGCGATGGCGTCTATATGCTGGGAGCAACCATGCTGGAGACCGGCGCAAAAACCTGCGTCACCGCACGCGCCGCCATTGAGATGCTATCGGCTGCCTATGCGCTTCACCCGGCCTTTGCCGAGGCTGAAATTCTTGAGATGGGTGCGGATGCGCGCCCCGCATTTCCCGACAACCTGCCGCATCTGCGCCGCCGCGGCAGCAGGCTTTTTGCCAACGGCCTTTACCGTCACGGCTATCTTCTGGCCCCTGCCGTGGCGCGCATGGCTGCTGATCATATCATGACAGGCCAGATACCGGAGTTGATGGATGAACATAATCCTTAATGGAGAAAAGCGGAACATTAAGGCTTTGACAGTCGCTGATGTGCTTGTCGAAATCGGCCTGGAAACAGCCCGTGTCGCCACCGCATTAAATGGCGAGTTTCTGCCAGCCCCGCAGCGCAGCACAGCAAGCCTGACAGAGGGCGACACGCTTGAAATTTTATCCGCCATGCAGGGAGGATGATAAAATGCCTGTCTTTTACGGCAAGAAATTTGACAGTGCGCTGATGCTGGGCACTGCACAATATCCTTCACCCAAAATCATGGCCCAGGCGTTTGAAGCATCCAAAGCTGGCATCGCAACCGTTTCACTGCGCCGCGAAGGTGGTCAGGGTCAGGCTTTTCATGCGCTGATCCGCGATCTTGGCGTGACGGTTTTACCCAATACCGCCGGGTGTCATTCGGTCAAAGAGGCCGTAACCACAGCCCATATGGCGCGGGAAGTTTTTGATACGGCATGGCTCAAACTGGAAGTCATCCGCGATCATGATACGCTTCAACCCGACGTTGTCGCCCTTGTTGAGGCCACACGCATCCTGTCCGAAGACGGTTTTCAGATCTTTCCCTATTGTACAGAGGATCTGTCCGTCTGTGGACGTTTGCTGGATGCGGGCTGTCAGGTGCTGATGCCCTGGGGCTCGCCCATCGGCTCGGGCCGAGGGCTGAACAACCCTTATGGGCTGCGCTCGCTTCGGGCGCATTTTCCGGATGTGCCGCTGGTCGTGGATGCAGGAATTGGCCTGCCATCCCATGCGGCACAGGCAATGGAACTTGGCTATGATGCAGTGCTCTTGAATACGGCTGTCGCCAAGGCTGGCGACCCCGTTGCCATGGCGCGTGCGATGGCGCAGGCGATAGAGGCCGGCCAGTCTGCCTTTAACGCCAGTCCCATAGAGCGGCGCGATATGGCTGCCCCTTCAACCCCTCTTATCGGCATGGCAGTCCTACAATGAAGCTTCCCAAATTTTATCCCATCTTCGACCATCCAGACTGGCTTGCCCGGCTGTTGCCCCTGGGAATCAAGCTGGTGCAGATCCGTATCAAGGATACGCCCCCCAAAAAACTGCACGAACTGCTGATCCGCTCACGCGAGCTTTGCTCAGAGCATGGAGCGCAACTCATCGTCAATGATCACTGGCAATTGGCGATTGAGCTTGGCTGCGACTTCATACATCTGGGCCAGGAGGATCTGGACACTGCCGATATTTCTGCAATCAGAAAGGCCGGATTGCGGCTTGGCGTCTCCACCCATGACCATGCTGAACTCGATCGTGCGCTGGCGCTAAGCCCTGATTATATCGCGCTTGGGCCTGTCTGGCCGACAATTTTGAAAAAGATGAAATGGCAGCAGCAGGGGCTGGAGCGTGTCAGTGAATGGAAACGGCTGATCGGCAATATTCCGCTGATCGCCATTGGCGGCCTGACCCCGGAACGCGCAGTGCAGGCTTTTGACGCTGGCGCTGATGTCGTCTCGGCAGTTACCGACATCACGCTAAACTCCGATCCTGAACAGCGCATTCGCCAATGGTTAAAGGTGGCGCAATGAACCGTTACGCCCGCCAGACAATTTTGCCTGAAATCGGCCTTGACGGGCAGAAGAAACTGCAAACAGCCCACGTGCTGGTGGTCGGTGCGGGAGCACTGGGTGTGCCAGTCCTGCAATATCTGACCGGCGCTGGCGTGGGGCACATTACAGTGGTCGATCCGGACGTGATCGAGATATCCAACCTACACCGCCAACCGCTTTATCGTGAAAATCAAACAGGCCAGCACAAGGCAATAGCTGCGCAACAAGCGATGCAGAAATTGAACAGCACGATTGAAATTGTGCCGATTCTGGAATGGCTGACACCTGCCAATGCGCCTGCACTGGTGGCAAAAGCCGATCTGGTGCTGGATTGCGCCGACAGCCATGCCGTCAGCTACACACTTTCCGACATTTGTCTGGCGGCACGCACCCCTTTGATCTCGGCTTCAGCCCTTGGGCTTGAAGGCTATGTTGGCGGCTATTGTGGCGGGGCGCCCAGCTTGCGGGCAATCTTTCCCGATCCTACCGACGCCAGCGCAACCTGTGCCACAGCAGGCGTGTTGGGGCCAATCGTTGGAACCTTAGGCTGCATACAGTCTCGCATGGCGCTCAGTCATCTGCTGGGCATGACGCCATCGCCGCTGGGCCAGTTAATCCGCATGGATGCGGCAATGCGATTTTCACAATTTCGGTTCGATACTGCGCCGGAAATACCCGGCCCGCATTTCATCGCCATTGAAGATTTGCGCCCGGACGATATGGTCGTTGACTTGCGAACCAGCAATGAAGCTCCCCGGCCTGCTACGCCCGATGCCTTGCGCATGCCGGATTACGGCACGATTGGCCCATTACCAGATGCCAACAAGCGGGCCGTAATCGCCTGCCGCTCAGGGTTACGGGCCTGGCGTGCAGCCAATTGCCTGAGTAAACGCTGGCAGGGGGAGGTGGCGCTACTGGCACTGTATCAATAACGTGCTCCTGCCAGGAAAAACTGGACGATGATTCACTCCAAACCCTCATCACTCTCCATGGGCACCGACAAGTTTAGACCCTGTGACCTGTGCCGCTGGATAATTTACACTTTCTGCATTGAAGCCTTGGACGGCTTCGTCTAAGAGGTCGTGCATATTGTCATGCACCCGTAGCTCAGCTGGATAGAGCGCTGCCCTCCGAAGGCAGGCGTAAGTCAAGTGGCTTCGTTATGGGTGTAGAGAATATCGATAGAAACCAAAGGCTTGGCGGAAGTCGGTGTAAATGTGAATATCGCTATCTTGGTCGCGGAAGCACCACGGAAGCAAACTTAAGGAGGTTGTAGAGTACGAACGACGGAAGTTGGCGGCCCTCGGAGCCGCACCAATGACGTCGATTCGAGTATCTGGTTTTGGGATTGACCTTGGTTGATCTCGCACACTATCAAAACAACGATGCACCCGTAGCTCAGCTGGATAGAGCGCCACCCTCCGAAGGTGGAGGCCACACGTTCGAATCGTGTCGGGTGCGCCATTTCAGAACAGAACTATGAACGCCGAACGCCGCCGTTTCTACGCTTGAAGCGGCGACCAACGTTCGCAGCAGTTCCGACTTCGATCCCATGATGCGAACCTCGTCGTCGGCAACCTCGACACGCTGCGCCAGCGCGCGTAGATGGTCGCGGCGGTAGCCGCCATCGTTGAGCTTGATCCGTTCACGGGCTTTGCGGGCAAACCCCTTGAGCATATCGGGGGTGACGCCCTGATTGCCTGAACTATCGAGCGCGAGCTGCGTGCGCTCCGCGTCGGCGGCGGCTTGATCCCGCAATGCCTTGAGGCTCACCATGCGTTCCTTTGCCATGGCGTCGTCCTTGTCCACCATGCCGGCTTCGATGGCGTCAAAGAGACGGCCGAGCCGCTGGTCGGCTTCCGTGATTCGCCTTTGAAGCTCGGCAAGATGCTCGCGGCGGCGTTCGGTGCGTTCCTGTCGGCGGTCGATGACGCTGGCAAGGACGGTTTCCAACCGCTTGGGCAGGAGCAGGCGGTCCCCGATATAATCGGCGACCGTATGGTCCAGCTTGTCCATGGGGATTGTGCGACCCTTGCAGCCGGTCTTGCCCTGCCGGGCCTTGGTCGAGCAGGTATAGTAGCGGTATGTCGCGCCCGTGCTGCCTTGGCCGGTGCGAAGGGTCATCGCTCCCCCGCACTTGGCGCAGAAGCAAATGCCGGTCAGGAGCGTCGGGCCGCTGGAGACACGTGCAGGCGTCACCATGGGATTGCGGGACTTGAGGCGGGCTTGCACCGCGTCGAACGTCTCGCGCTCGATTAGGGGCGGCACCGCCATGATAGCAACCTCGCTCTCCGGCTTCTTCTCCCGGTCCTTATGCGAGCGGGTGTTGAACCTGTGCTCGCCGATATAGGTGGTGCGGGTCAGGATGGCGTGGATTTGCGCCAATCCCCAACGCCCTCCGTCGCGGGTGAAGAAGCGGCGCTCGTTGAGATAGGTGGCGATGGCCTTTACGCCCATCGCGCCGGACGTGCCGTCTCCTTCGAGGAACAGGCGATAGATCAGCCGCACGGTGTCGGCGTGCAGCGGGTCGATCTCCAGCTTCTTCTTGATCTTCGATCCCCGCTGCTCGGCTGCGACGATGCGATAGCCGATAGGCGGCCGTGCGCCGTTCCAGAAGCCTTGCCGGGCGTTCTCATTCATGGCGCGCAGGACGTGCTTGGCGTTCTCCTTCGACTGGTATTCGTCGAACAGCGCCATGATCTGCCGCATCATCTGGTGCATGGGATCGTCGCCCATCTCCTGCGTGATGGACACCAGCTTGACGCCGTTCTTCGCCAGCTTTCTAACGTAGAACTCCATCTCGAAGTGATCGCGGAAGAACCGGCTGAACGAGTGGACCACGACAATATCGAAGGGCGCGGGCTTGGTCGTGCCCGCTTCGATCATTCGTTGAAACTCGGGGCGTTTGTCGTTGGTGGCGGTTGCGCCTGCTTCGATGAACGTCTCCACCAGTTGCAGGCCGCGTTGCTCGCAATAGGCTTCGCCCTGCCGCTTCTGGTCGGGAATGGAAATGTCATGCTCGGCCTGCCGGGCAGTCGAGACGCGCAGATAGAGGGCGGCACGGGCGGTAGTGGTTGGGCTGTGCTTGTTCATGCTTGGCCTCCCATAGCTTTCTTCGCCTTGGGGCGGTCGATCAGGGGCAACGCCAGCTCCACCCGGTCATGCACCACCTTGGGCGCGAGTTTGCGTCCATGCCCCGGTTCAAACCGCACAAGGCCATAGCTCTCCATGGTTTTCAGGGTGCGTGACAGGTTGGAGCCGGCCCGGCCGGTGATTTCCGCCAGTTCCTCCAGCGATGCCGGGGCTTTCTCGGCGATGATGCGCAGCAGTTCGCGGTTGCCGGCCGACAGCACCTTGGCAAAGGATTCGGTCGAGGTGAACCACACCTTCGGATCGCTGGGCGCAGGTTTTTCCTCGCCGCGCGCGATCCGCATGGTGCGGGCCTTCATTTCTTCATAGTCGGCAATCCCGACTTTCAATGTGGTCATAGGGCACCTCGTTCCTTCAATACCGCGTCCACGGTCTGCCAGAAGTCGGCCAGCAGCGTGGCCGCATCCTCGTAGGCGTAAGGCTTCACGGTCTGAAAGCGGTGCCGATGGTCCATCGGCTCGCCGCGCCTGCCCCGGCCGACCGGGTGGGCATTGTCGAAGCCGACCAGTCGTTCGCCCGAAGGCCCGTGAAGCGTGAGCGAATAATCGAGGCCGTGCGGCTTCTCCGGGGATGCCGGAACGCGGGTGACGACGAACTTCACCCAATGGCCGCCCTCTGGATCGACAAAGAGCATCTGTCCGTCGAGGTCCAGAAGCGTGTCGAGGCCCGGATCACGATCCGCGCTCATGCCTTTTTCCTATCAGTTTGAGATAGGAATTGCAAGCTGTCATCCGGCTTTCCCGGGTTCAAGAGTTCGTCGAACACATCGCCGAACCAGCGCTCGAACACGTCAATCTCGGCCTCGGTAACGGGAATGTCCTCCGGCCAATCGTCGGTAACGCGCATCCTCTGGCCGTCCGGGCCGAGAAGTGGCGTGTTGCCGGCTCGCGTCCGGTCGTCCGGCGTAGGATCGTCGGCGTAGTCGAACAGATCGTCGGGAAGTGGTTCGGGGATCGACTGTCGCGGTCGCCCTTTGCGGGCGCGGCGGCGCTCTGCGCACATGGAATCCTCCTTGGTTCTGGCGGATTCCGGGGCGCTATTGGCCCCGGAATTAAGCGAACCATGGAGGGCAGTCGGCGGCCTGTAGCGTGCCGCATTTGCGCCTATGCGCTGGCGGCACCCCTGCCGGAATGGGGTTAGCTGGAGGCTCGCCGCGCCTTGGCGAAACCGCGATCCGTGGCGATGAAGTGTTGAAGCATCGGAACGATGAGCTTGGCGGGATCGGCAACGGGCTGGCCGCTCTCGCGGGCCAGCACCTCGGCATAGGCGATCAGATCGCGGTGAAGCGGCGCGGGCAGTTCCACCGTCACCTTGACAGGCTTGTCGTCGGGCAGCGGGCCGAGTTTCAGTTTCGTCATGGTCAACCTCCTGCCGGCTCGAACACAAGATCGCGGGTGACGATGATCCTGACCGGAAAGCCCGGCCGGATGGTGAGCGTCGGCGCAACCTGCAACTGGCGCTGGACGATCTGCTGGCCGGCCTGATTGACGGTATCCTGCGCCCCGTCGCGGATGGCGCGGATCAGCCGGTCCTCGTCGCTCGTGGCCAGCTCCGAGCCGACTGCAAGCAGCGTGGATAGCCCTGCGGCCTTCATTAGATCCCACCAATGGTAATCAACACCGTCCTCAAGGCCGGCATAGCCGCTGGCGTCCGCGCCCGGCAGGCGCTCCAGAACGATGGAGCGGCCGCCCGGCAGGATCAGGCGGTTCCACACCAAGAGCACCCTGCGCTGGCCGAAGGTCACGCCGTCATCGTATTGGCCTATGATGCGGGTGCCCTGCGGGATCAGGAGCAGCGAGCCGGTCGGGCTGTCATAGACGTTCTCCGTCACCTGCGCGGTGATCTGGCCCGGAAGGTCGGAACGGATGCCGGTGATGAGCGCGGCCGGGATCACGGCCCCGGCCTGAAGGATATAGGGCGATGCTGGCGGCACAACGCGATCCGGGGCGACGGTCTGCCGGTCCACCGGCCCGTTGAGAAACGCCGCGTGGCGATCCTGTGTCGCGGGCTGCCCGCCGAGGCCAAGACCGGCAAGGCCGGGCATGGCCGTGCCGGCTGGCGCTACCGTGCGCGGGCCGGACTGGAAAAAGACGTTGCTCAAGCGCGCGGCTTCTTCCTCGGCCCTGCGGCGTTCTTCCTCGGGATCGACGGCGGGCGTCGTCATGACGGGCGGCGCGACTGGCTGGCCCCTGTTCTGCGCGTCAAGGATCGGGCGGCCAAGGTCGCCCGGCAGCGCGGGACCGAGCACCGGGCCGCTATAGTCGCTCGGCAGGCCCGCCAGCCCATCGGCGGTTTGCCGGTTGTTGGTCGAGTAAAGTTCGCCGCCGTCCGGCCCTCCGTCGCGGGTCTGGAGCGCGTAGATCAGCGCCCCGCCGAAGCCGAGAAGCGCGACGGCTCCGACGCCTGCCAGCATTTTGCGGGACAGGCGGGTGACGCGGGGCGATTCAGCGCGCAGGCGCATGGGTGCGGCGGTATCGGTATCGCTCATGAGGACGATCCTCCCGTGGTCGCGCTGGCCGGCTGGGCTGCGGCCTGCGTCGGGTTGGTGCGGACGATCCTGACCGTCTGCTGGCGGTTGCCAGAACCAAGGCGCAGTTCGGCCGTGCCGAACAGGCGGTCAACGATCAGGACGTTCTGGTGGACACGGCTGTTGACGATCTGCGGCTCGCCGTTCGCGCCAAGCACGAAGATCGGCGGCATCTCGCCCTGCACGATCCCAGCCGGGAAGACGATATAAACGCGCCTGCCGTCATCGAAGACGGAAACCGGCCGCCATGGCGGGCTATCGCCCTGCACCTGCAACCCATAACGATAGTTCCGCGCTGCCTCGGCGGGAATGATGGGTGCGGCCGGAACGGTCTGGCGCTGGCCGGCAGGCGGTGCGGGATAGGCCCATGCCACGGCCGGCATGTAGAGCGATTCCCGCGCGCGCAGCTCGAGCATGTAAGTGCGCCGGTCGGTGGTGACGACAAGGTTGGTGGAAATGTCGGGGCGCGTCGGCTTCACGAGGATATGGACCCGGCGGTTTGCACCGCTGCCGCTCTCTGTGTCGCCGATAATCCACCTTGTCGTATCGCCGGCCGCGATCGGCCCCGCGCCTGTCAGGCTCTCGCCTGGCTCCAGCGCAATGGTCGTGATCTGCCCGACTGCGGCATAGACCTGATAGAGCGCGCCTTCCGTCCACGGATAAATCTGGATGGCGTTGTAGTAGCCTTCCCGGCGCGGCTCGACGCGGGCGGCGGCATTTGCGTTCTCGACGCGGCCGGTCGGTGTGCCTGCGGCGGTGCCGCCGCGCGCCACGGTCCATGCCGGGGGCACATGCAGCGGCCGGGGCGTGTTGTCGGTTGCCGCCGCCTGCACGGTCGGCAGCGGCGGAACGCTGGCATCGTAGCTGAATTGCGGTGTCCGGTTGGTCGCGCAGCCTGCCAAAGTAATTGCAAACGCCGTCGCAAAAATCGCATAGGTTAGCGACTTCAGGATCAGTAAGGAGGAATCGACAGAATGGATTCTGTGCCGACGATTGTTGCCCGGTATATCGACGCCTACAACAGGATGAATGTTCAGGCGATGCTCGACTGCCTGTCGGGCGACGTTCGGTTTATCAACAGATCGAACGGAGAGACGACGAACGAAACGCACGGGATCGAGGCATTCCGCGCGCTGGCGGAACAGGGCGTCCAGTTGTTTGCTGAAAGAGAACAGACGATCCTCGACTGTATCGCGATAGACGACCGTGCAGCCGTGCGCATCGGCTATCGCGCCAAGGTCAAGACCGACCTGCCCAATGGCTGGAAGGCCGGGCAGGAGATCGAGATGACGGGCACCTCGTTTTTCATGATCTCCGAGGGAAAGATCAGCGAGGTGATTGATGCAAGCTGAAGTTTTCATTGGCTCATCTCCCGCGACCACGAAATTGCGTTGACGTAGATTCCGAGCGGATTGGCGCGCAGGCGCTCGGCATTGCGAGGCGGCTGGATCACGATGGTCAGGATCGCGGTCCAGCGTTCGGTCGTGGAGAGTTGGCCGTTCTCGAAATGGCGTTCGGTCCACGCCACTCGGAAGCTGTTGGGGGACGCGCGGATGACGCTCGAGACCTCGACGGCGACCTGCTGACGGCCGACGCGGGTGAACGGGTCGTTGGCGCGGGCGTAGTCGTTCAAGGCAGCCGCGCCTCGATCCGTGGTCCACTCATAAGCCCGAAGCCAATTCTGGCGGACAATGATCGCATCGGCCGGGATCGCGCGGACCTGCTCGATGAAGCGGCCGAGGTGGAAAGCGATTTGCGGGTCAGTCGGGCGATAGTCGGCTAGGGCCGGCGCGACGGTCTGCGCCTGCCCGAGATTATCGACCTGAACAACCCAAGGCACCACGGTCCCGCGCGCCGACTGCCAGACCAGCGCCGAGGCGAAGCCGGCCGAAAGGATCAGGGAGCCGAAGGCCATGAGCCGCCAGTTCCTTGCCTGCACGCGGGCAGAGCCGATGCGCTCGTCCCACGCCTGCGCGGCCTTCTGGTAGGGCGTCTCGGGTTCGGGTGATTTGCCGTAATGAGTTGCGGGTCGTTTGAAGATGCTCATGAGCGGTCACTTTCGGAAAGGTTGACGGAGGAACCGGAGCCGTGGCTGTCGCCGGAGCGGACGGCATGGGCTGTCATGGCGGTGCCGTGGTTGAGGGCCTGCCGGCGCTGCATCCGCTGCGCCCAAGCCGGGGGACCATCGGGGAAAGTCGGCGGCGCGGCGGCCGGGGCGGCGCTCGCGCCGCCGACCGTGCTCATGGTCGAGCTGCCGCCAGTCGCGCCGAAGCCGGCCTTTGCGCCAGCGGAGAAGCTGGACTTGACGCTTTCGCTTGCTTGGGATGTTGCGCTGGAGGCTGCGCGCTTGAGCGGCGAGACGGCGGCCGAGCCTGCCGCTCGGGCGACACCGCCGAGGCCGGAGGCAACGCCCGCCGCTCCGGTCTGGCCGAGCGAGCCGAGGTTATAGGCAGCGGTCGCCGCGCCCGCGGCGGTCGCGCCTCCCCGAACGGCCGCGG
Organism: Aquamicrobium segne; assembly: GCF_042656785.1. Taxonomy (NCBI): domain Bacteria; kingdom Pseudomonadati; phylum Pseudomonadota; class Alphaproteobacteria; order Hyphomicrobiales; family Phyllobacteriaceae; genus Aquamicrobium; species Aquamicrobium segne. Next base: position 16,841 of record NZ_JBHSLL010000012.1, on the reverse strand, counting down.
CTCCACCGGACAGGGCAGCAGCACCACCTTTGGCGGCGAGCATGGCCCCGCCGCCAGCGGCGACGCCTGCACCTGCGACCGCAAGGCCGGTTCCCACGGCTGCGCCCGCGCCGAGTTGCGGGCCGCCAGAGACGATGCCGTTGGCGATACCGGGACCGAAGATGCCGAGGCCGAGCAGAGACAGCGCGGCAAGCACAATCGCCATGGCCTCGTCGATGGTCGGGGTTGCCCCGCCGAAACCGGCCGTGAATTGCGAAAACAAGGTGCTGCCTATGCCGATGATGACGGCGAGCACCAAGACCTTGATGCCGGACGACACCACGTTGCCCAAAACCTTCTCGGCCATGAACGCGGTCTTGCCGAACAGGCCGAAGGGGATCAGCACGAAGCCGGCCAGCGTGGTCAGCTTGAACTCGATCAGCGTCACGAAAAGTTGGATCGCCAAAATGAAAAACGCGAGCACCACAAGCGCCCACGCGAACAGCAGGCACGCGATCTGAATGAAATTCTCGAAGAAGGCGATCCAGCCCATCAGGTCGGAAATGGAATCGAGCAGCGGCCGGCCGGCATCAAGGCCGGTCTGCGCCACGCGGCCCGGCCGCATCAGATCGGAAACGGAAAAGCCGGTACCCGACGCCATGAGGCCGAGGCCGGCGAAGCTCTCGAAGACGATGCGGGCGAGGTTGTTCCAGTTTGAAATGATGTAGGCGAAGACACCGACAAACAGGGTCTTCTTGACCAGCCGCGCGATAATGTCGTCATCCGCGCCCCATGCCCAAAAGAGCGCGGCAAGCGTCACGTCGATGACGATGAGCGTCGTGGCGATGAAGGCGACCTCGCCGCCGAGCAGCCCGAAACCGCTGTCGATGTAGGAGGTGAATACGCCGAGAAAATTGTCGATGACGCCCGTGTTGCCCATGGTCAGCGCGCCTCGCTGCGGTCACGGCCGAGGAAGCGGTCGCGGGATTCAGCCCATGCGGCGAGGCAGTCGGTGTCACTCGCCGCCGCCTCGCCGAGCTGCTGGCAACGGCGCAGGGTTTCGCGCAGGGGATCGGCCGGTGGCTGGAAGGCCGACGCCGGGGGTAGCACGGAAGGTTCGTCCTTCCGCGCCATGTCGATTGCGGTCGCCGTGACGGCGATGGCGATGAACACCACGGCCCCGAGCCGGGCCAGCATCTTGCCGTCCATGGCGAGCCTCCCGTCAGTTGTTGCCGTTGAACATCTGCGCGTTGCCGGGCTGGTATCCGCTGCCCGGCGTCAGGAACCGTTCGCGCTGGATGCGGCCCTGCTCGGCGGCGGTCGCGCGCTCTGCCTCGGTCAGCGCGTCGGCGCGGCCGTTTGCCGAGATGACCGCGATTAGGTCGGAAAGCTGCTGCGACTGGAGCGCGAGAAGCTGGTTGCCGGCCTGCGTCGCCTGCAATGCCCCGGTCGCGCCCTGACTCTGGCCGACAAGCGCGGCCATCTCGGCGCGGTTGCTGTCGATGTTGCCGACCGCACCCGCCTGAACGCGCATCGCGTCCTGCAAGCCGCCAACGGTATTCTCCCAGCGGCCGCGCGCATCGGCGACAAGCTGGGCTTCGGTCGCCGAAAGCGAGACGTTGCCATATTGCTGCTGGAACGCTTGGTCGATCTGCCCGACCTCGAACGCGATGTTCTGCGCTTGGCCGAGAAGCTGCTGCGTGCGCTGGACGTTCTGCTGGAGCTGCTGGAGCGAGGAATACGGCAGGCTCGCCAGATTGCGGGCCTGATTGATGAGCATTTGCGCCTCGTTCTGGAGGCTGGTGATCTGGTTGTTGATCTGCTCCAGAGTGCGCGCTGCCGTGAGCACGTTCTGCGCATAGTTGGACGGGTCATAGACGATGCGGCCGAAACCGAATTGCGCATGGGCCGGGCTTGCCAGCATAGGCGACAACGCGACGGGCACGGCGAGCGCCAGCGCGAGGGCCGAGGCCCCGACGATCTTGGAATAGGTCATGGAAGAATCTCCTGTGTGGGGTGGATATCCGGCGCGGCCGGCGCGGCGGATTCCGGTCGGTCGGCGAGATTGGTGAGGTTCGGGATCAGGTCGGCAGCCCAATCGACGCCGCGCGCCTGTAGCCATGCGGCGAGGAAGCCATCGCGGCCGTGTTCGGCGACAATCTGCGCGATGAGCGTCTGGTCGGATTTGGCGGATGCGGCGCAGAGCGCGAGGCCGACTTCGGACAGGCCAAGCTCGAACAGGCGATTGCCCCTGCGGCTTTGGCAGTAATAATCCCGCTTGGGCGTGGCCCTTGCGAGGATTTCGATCTGCCTGTCATTGAGGCCGAAGCGGCGATAGATGGCCGTGATCTGCGGCTCGATGGCGCGCTCGTTCGGCAGCAAGAGCCGCGTCGGGCAGCTCTCGATGATGGCGGGCGCGATGTTGCTCCCGTCAATGTCGGACAGGCTTTGCGTGGCGAAGATGACGCTGGTGTTCTTCTTGCGCAGCGTTTTCAACCATTCGCGGAGCTGGCCGGCGAAACCCTCGTCGTCCAGCGCGAGCCAGCCTTCATCGATGATGAGAAGCGTCGGCCGCCCGTCGAGCCGGTCGCCGATCCGATGGAACAGGTAGGCGAGCACGGCCGGAGCCGCGCCGGTCCCGACCAGCCCCTCGATCTCGAACGCCTGCACGTCCGCCGATCCCAAATGCTCTGTCTCGGCGTCGAGTAACCGGCCATAGGCCCCACCGACGCAGAACGGCCGGAGCGCCTGTTTCAGATCGTTGGATTGCAGCAGCACGGCAAGGCCGGTGATGGTGCGTTCCTCGACGGGGGCCGAGGCCAGCGAAGTCAGCGCCGTCCAAAGATACTCTTTGACCTCGGGCGTGATGGTTAGCCCCTCGCGCATGAGGATGGCGGCGATCCAGTCCGCCGCCCATGCGCGTTCATAGGTATCGTGGATGCGGGCAAGCGGCTGGAGCGAAACGGACGTCTCGGCCCCTTCCGTGAGGCCGCCGCCCAAATCGTGCCAGTCGCCGCCCATGGCGAGCGATGCGGCGCGGATCGAACCGCCGAAGTCGAAGGCAAAGACTTGGCTGGCCTCATAGCGCCGGAACTGTAAGGCCATGAGGGCGAGCAGCACGGATTTGCCCGCGCCAGTGGGGCCGACGACAAGGGTATGGCCTACGTCGCCGACATGGAGGCTTAGCCGGAACGGGGTTGAGCCTTCGGTCTTTCCAAAGAGCAAAGGGGGCGCACCGAAATGCTCGTCCCGTTCCGGCCCCGCCCACACCGCCGATAGCGGGATCATGTGGGCGAGATTCAAAGTGCTGATGGGCGGCTGACGGACATTCGCGTAGGCGTGTCCGGGCAGGCTGCCGAGCCATGCATCAACCGCGTTGACGCTCTCGGGCATGGCGGTGAAGTCGCGGCCCTGAACGATCTTCTCGACCAGGCGCAGCTTCTCGTCGGCAAGGCGCGGGTCGGCATCCCATACGGTGACGGTCGCCGTGACGTAGGCCATGCCCGCCACGTCCGCCCCAAGCTCCTGCAACGCCATGTCGGCGTCGAGCGCCTTGTTGGCGGCGTCGGTGTCCACAAGCGCGGACGCCTCGTTTGTCATGACCTCTTTCAAGATCGCGGCGACGCTCTTGCGCTTGGCGAACCATTGGCGACGGATGCGGGTCAGCAGCCGGGTTGCATCGGTCTTGTCGAGCAGGATCGCGCGGGTGCTCCACCGATATGGGAACGGCAGCCGGTTCATTTCGTCGAGCAGGCCCGGCGTCGTCGCGGTCGGGAATCCCACGATGGTCAGCACGCGCAGATGCGCGTCGCCAAGGCGCGGCTCCAGCCCGCCGGTCAAGGGCTGGTCGGCGAGCAGCGCGTCGAGGTGCATGGGCACCTCGGGCACGCGCACACGATGCCGGTTGGTCGAGATGGTGGAATGGAGATAGGTCAGCGTCGCGCCGTCATCCATCCAACGGCACTCGGGCATGAAGCCGTCAAGCAAGGCCAGCACGCGGTCGGTGCGGTCGATGAAGCCGCGCAGGACTTCCCACGGGTCCACCCCCGTTTTCTCCCGGCCCTCGTAGAGCCATGCCTCAGTGCGGGCGGCTTCCTCGGCCGGGGGCAGCCAGAGGAAGGTGAGGAAGTAGCCGGACACGAAATGCGCGCCCGCTTCCTCGAAACCGGCCTTACGCTCGGCATCGACCAGCGCCGACGCGGGATCGGGAAAGGTGCTGTCGGGATAGGTGGCGGCTTCGCTGCGCTGCGCCTCGACGAAGATGCTCCAGCCGGAGCCGAGGCGGCGCACGGCATTGTTGATGCGGCCGGCGACGGCGACTAGCTCGGCCGCGACGGCGGAATCCAGATCGGGACCGCGAAACTTCGCCGTCCTCTGGAAACTGCCGTCCTTGTTGAGCACAACGCCCTGACCGACCAGCGCGGCCCATGGCAGATAATCAGAGAGGCGCGCGGCGGTGCGGCGGAATTCGGAAAGGTTCATCATGGCTGCACCCTCAAACCGCCAAATGACCGGGGATGCGGAGATGCCGCCGCCCGACCTCGACAAAGAGGGGATCGCGCTTTGCCGCCCATACGGCCGCGAAGTGGCCGATTGCCCAGATGGCGATGCCGATCAGCCAGAGGCGCAGGCCGAGGCCCACGGCTCCGGCCAGCGTTCCGTTCATGATGGCGATGGCGCGCGGAGCGCCGCCGAGCAGGATATGTTCGGTCAGCGCCCGGTGAACCGGGACCGTGAAGCCCGGCACGGCGTCCAGTTGCTCGAACGCGACGGCCATCAAACGAGCGCCCCGCCGCCGAACGAGAAGAACGACAGGAAGAAGCTCGACGCGGCGAAAGCAATCGACAGGCCGAACACGATCTGGATCAGACGGCGAAAGCCGCCGCTGGTGTCCCCGAACGCGAGGGTCAGGCCGGTGGCGATGATAATTATCACCGCGATAATTTTTGCGACGGGTCCCTCAATGGACTGAAGGATTTGCTGAAGCGGTTGCTCCCACGGCATCGACGATCCCGACGCATGGGCGGCCGGGGCGAGCATGAAGCTGATAGCAAGGGTGGATGCGGCGGTCGCGGCGAAGCGATAGCCGCGCGAAATCGTGCGGATCATGAAGATTCTCCTGTGCTGGTTTGGATTGCGGGGGTGATGCGGTAGTCGCCGTCCGGCCCCAGCCCTTCGACGCGGGCAAGCTCGGCAAGCCGGCGCGCGGAACCGCGCCCGGAAAGGACAGCAACAAGGTCGATTGTCTCGGCGATCAGGGCGCGCGGGACGGTGACGACAGCCTCTTGGATGAGCTGTTCAAGGCGACGGAGCGCACCGATGCCGGTGCCTGCATGGATGGTGCCGATGCCGCCGGGGTGTCCCGTTCCCCACGCTTTCAGGAGGTCGAGGGCTTCCGATCCGCGCACCTCGCCGATGGGGATGCGGTCGGGGCGCAGGCGCAGCGAGGAACGCACCAGATCGGAAAGCGTCGCCACGCCGTCTTTCGTCCGCATCGCCACTAGATTGGGCGCGGCGCATTGCAGCTCGCGCGTATCCTCGATGATGACGACGCGATCCGCCGTCTTCGCCACCTCGGCGAGCAGCGCATTGGTCAGCGTGGTCTTGCCGGTGCTGGTGCCGCCCGCCACGAGGATATTTGCGCGGGAGGAAACGGCCGCGCGTAACGTCGCGGCCTGATCGGTGGACATGATCCCCGCCGCCACATAGTCGTCGAGGCTGAACACGGCGACGGCGGGCTTGCGGATGGCGAAGGTCGGGGCGGCGACCACGGGTGGCAGCAGGCCCTCGAATCTTTCGCCAGACTCCGGCAGCTCGGCCGAGATGCGCGGGCTGCGGGCATGAACCTCCGCGCCGACATGATGCGCGACCAGCCGAACGATGCGTTCGCCATCGGCGGCGGACAGGCGCTCGCCCGTATCGGAAAGCCCTTCGGACAGGCGGTCGATCCACAACCGCCCGTCCGGGTTCAACATCACCTCGACCACGGCCGGGTCTTCGAGCAGCCGGGCAATGGCGGGGCCGAGCGCGGTGCGCAACATGCGTGCGCCGCGCGCAATGGCTTCCGGTCTTTGGTGGTTGGTGGTCATGTCGGCCCCGGCTTCTTGCGGGGACGCGACAGGCCATCCCCGGATCGGGGTCGATTAAGAGAGGCCGAAATCTGGCCGGTTCAACAAGTATCTAGCTGCGTGCGGTGATCGGCGGCGAACGGCGGTAAATAGGATGGGTCCGAATACTTATTCTTGATCGCCGTTGCTCTCGGACTCGTCCGGCAACGGATCGTCGGGAAGTGAGTCGAGGTCACGCGACAGCTCTTTGAGGAACCTGTCGCCCGTCGCCAGACGCCGTCCGAGATTCTGCATGAAGCCCTCAAAGCGCTCCGCGCCTTTGGCGCGGGCAGCGGATTGTGCGGCTCCCGTAAGCGGCGGCGTGAGGGTCATCCAGAAATGGATGAACTGCGCGACCGCCTCGCCAAGGACGGCGAGATCTAGGTCGAGCGTGTCGATCTGGCGGCCGAGCTTGTCCAAGCGGCGCGACATGGCGGCTTCAAGCTGGTCGGCGGAATCGCCGGACAGGTAGGACATGACCGCCGCCTCAACGATGGCGGATTTCGAGACATTGCGGCGCAGCGCCACCGAGCGGCGCAGCGCCATCGCCTCGATCTGTGGAATGAGCGCGGGGTCGAAATAGAGATTCAGGCGGGTTCTGGTTGCCATGGGCGTATCCTCAAAGGTCGATTCCATCATCGGGGTTCATCGCCACCTGCCGCGCCACCATCCTCATGCGCTGGCGCATGGCGCGGGCCTTGGCCGCGTCAACGTCCGGCTCGTCGTCCAGAAACTCGAACTCCTGTTCGGGGGATGGCGGCGGGGCGACGATTTCCTCATGCTCGGGCAATTCCGGCTCGCGGCGGATGCCCGCATTGGCCGGATCGCCTTCGGCCTCGCTTCCGCACGTCGCGGAACGGCTTTCCGCCGCGACCACGCGGCCGGACCAATCATCGGCGGATGGGCTGGGCACCAGCGGAGCGGCGACCAGATCGGGCGGGGTCAGGATGCGTTCCTGCAATCGCGCATCCTCGAAATAGCGCGCCTTGATGGCGCGGATCGGCGGCGTGCCCGCGACCATGACGATTTCGTCGGTGGGTGGAAGCTGCATGATTTCGCCCGGCGTGAGCAGCGGCCGGGCCGTCTCCTGCCGCGACACCATCAAGTGACCTAACCACGGGGCTAGGCGGTGCCCTGCGTAGTTGGTGGAGTCGCGCAGCTCGGTCGCCGTGCCTAATGCGTCTGAAACACGCTTCGCCGTCCTTTCGTCGTTCGTGGCGAAGCTGACGCGGACGTGGCAGTTGTCGAGGATCGCGTTGTTCGGGCCATAGGCGCGCTCGATCTGGTTGAGGCTCTGCGCGATCAGGAAGCCTTTGATTCCGTAGCCCGCCATGAAGGCGAGCGCCGATTCAAAGAAATCGAGCCGGCCGAGCGCCGGAAACTCGTCCAGCATCAATAGCAGCCGATGGCGCTTGCCGGAGGTGGTCAATTCCTCGGTCAACCGCCTGCCGATCTGGTTGAGGATCAGGCGGATAAGCGGCTTTGTGCGGTTTATGTCGGACGGCGGCACGACAAGGTAGAGCGTGACGGGCTGGCGGCTGCCGACCAGATCGGCAATGCGCCAGTCGCATCGCGCCGTCACCCGCGCCACCACGGGATCGCGGTAGAGGCCGAGAAACGACATGGCGGTGGAGAGCACGCCCGACCGTTCGTTCTCGGATTTGTTCAACAGCTCGCGGGCCGACGACGCGATGACGGGATGAACGCCCGCCTCGCCGAGATGCGGCGTATCCATCATGGCGCGCAAGGTCGCCTCGACCGGACGGCGGGGATCGGACAGGAAGTTGGCGACGCCCGCCAAGGTCTTGTCCTTCTCCGCATAGAGAACATGCAGGATCGCGCCGACCAGCAGCGAATGGCTGGTCTTTTCCCAATGGTTGCGCTTGTCGAGACTGCCTTCGGGATCGACCAGAATATCCGCGATGTTCTGCACGTCGCGGACTTCCCATTCCCCCTGCCGCACTTCGAGCAGCGGATTGTAGGCGGACGATCTGGCGTTCGTGGGATCGAACAGCAGGACGCGGCCATGCTGGGCGCGAAAGCCGGCCGTCAGAGTCCAGTTCTCGCCCTTGATGTCGTGGACAATGCAGCTTCCCGGCCATGTCAGCAGCGTCGGTACCACCAGCCCGACACCTTTGCCGCTGCGAGTCGGGGCGAAGCACAACACATGCTCCGGCCCGTCATGGCGCAGATAGTGCCGGTCGTATCTGCCGAGCACCACGCCATCGGGGCCGAGCAGACCGGCGGCGCGGATTTCGCGATCCTCCGCCCATCGCGCCGAACCATAGGTGGCGACGTTGCGCGCCTCCCGTGCCCGGATGATCGACATGAGGATGGCGGCGGCGATGGCGATGAAACCGCCGGACGCCGCGATGATGGCACCTTCGACGAAGATTGCGGGCGCATAGGCGTCAAACGAAAACCACCACCAGAAGAAGGCCGGCGGATAATAGACCGGCCAGCCCGCCAGCTCGAACCACGGATTGCCAAGCTGGAGCTGGAAGCGGAGGCGGAACGCCGTCCATTGCGTCGCTGCCCACACCATCACCAGAACGATGGTGAAGACGACAGCGATTTGACCCCAAAGGATTCGGCCTCCGCGCAATGCAGGCTCCAGTCGGCAAAAGAAACGGAGCCGATCAGAGAGTAGGCAAAACCGGACAGGCAACAGGAAAGGGGGTGCGGGAGGGCTACCGGATACTATCGGCGGCAAATAGGACGGGTTGCGTTCACCGCCATCCGGCCGGGTGATCGCCGCTGCGCAACTGGCCGGGCGAATCGCCGCAACGCCTCATATTGTTTGCAAGGTTGAGCAGGTTTTTCAGGGTGGCGCTGCGATTGAACGGCGACCAGACGGCGGTGAACGCAACCGGCTCTGGCTCATCGGCGAAAGGCAGGAAGACGATGCCGGACGTGGGCAGCAGCGCCGTAGCTGCTCCGACGATGGTGATGCCGAAGCCCTGTCCGACCATGGACAGCAGCGCGCCACGCCCCACGTCGAAGCGCAGGATTGACGGCGCGGGCCAGCGCCCGGCATGGCGCAGCACGATATGGCTATGAACCTGCGGACCTGTGCCGCCATGCCGGACAAGAAACGTCTCGCCTGCCAGATCGGCCCATGTGACGGCCGACTGCCCGGCGAGTGGATGCCCATCCGGCAGCACGGCAACCAACTGTTCGGTCCAGATCGGGTGGGTGTGGCAGTCTGGCAGCTCGGGCGTGCCCGCGACAAACACCACGTCCAGCCGGTCGGCGCGAAGCTGCATCACCGCTTCGCGAGCTGTCCCTTCCGTCATCTCGACTTCAACGCCGGGATGGTCCTCGCGGTATTGGCCGATCAGCTTTGCGAGGAAGCTGTGCGGGATCAGGGCATGGATACCGATACGAAGCCGGCCGCTTTCTCCCGCTGCCGCCATGCCGGCGGTCTTCACTGCATGGTCCAGTTGATCGACGCCGGCCGCTATCCGCTCGACGAAGTGGTGTCCGGCCTCGGTCAGTCGGACGCCGCGCGCGTGACGCTCGAACAGAAGGATACCAAGGTCTTCTTCCAGCGCCTTCACGCGGGCGCTGACGCTGGATTGCGCCACGCCGAGCGCATTGGCGGCGTGGCGGAAGTTCAGATATTCGGCGACGGCGAGTGTCTGGATCAGCGATGCGAGGGGGATACGCGATCCGAGCGTGGTCGGCATACCCCATGGGCAACCATCCATCGGTGCTGATCGCCGCCGCATCGCTCAAATGCCACTACAGTGCTTTGTTCCACGCCGTAGCAGACGCAGGTGCTTGGCTCCCTTAGAATGACGCATTGGATTACCCCTCCTACTATGTCGCCTACTGCGCATAGGTGACTTGCATGATGGAAGTTAAACCATTATGGATGTGTCATGCAACGAACAAGCTTTCTGTCATTCGAGTGTCCCGCAGCCCGAGCGCTGGAAAGCGTCGGTGACTGGTGGAGCATCCTGATCCTGCGAGACGCCTTCCAAGGGCTTAGCAAATTCGATGAATTCGAGAAGAATCTCGGTATTTCCGCGAACATTTTGGCGAGGCGATTGAAGCATCTCACGGCGGAAGGACTGTTTGAAAGGCAACGATACAATGATCATCCGCCTCGATTTGAATACGTCCTTACCGACAAGGGGCGAGATTTCTATCCGGTAGCAATCGCCCTGTTCGCATGGGGGAACCGGAACCTTGCGCCCAATGAAATAGCCATGCGCCTTGGTGACAAGAAAACCGGACAGGAGAGGACCGCCGTTATCATCGACGCGAATACAGGAGAAGCAATCACTCCCGAAAACACCGTTCTTCTGGCAGGCCCCGCCGCAACAGAGGAAACGATGCGCGTCATAAATCGCATGAAGCGAATAAGCTCAGAAAAAGAAACGGAATAATCCAATGCGCCGAATTGTTGTAACCGGCATGGGTTTAGTTGGCCCCCTTGGTTCTGGCACTGAAATAAGCTGGAAAAGACTCCTCGACGGGAAATCGGGAATCAGGAATTTGCCTGATGAAATCTCCAATGATCTACCGGTGAAAATCGGGGGAATCGTTCCCAGCCTGATTGAAGATTCCGAAGCCGGTTTTGATCCAGATTTAATCGTTGACACAAAGGATCAACGAAAAATGGATCGCTTCATTCTGTTTGCACTTGCGGCCGCGAAGGAGGCTCTTGAAACGGCAGGATGGCATCCCACGAGCGACTACGAACGTGAGCGCACGGCGACAATTATCGCCTCTGGTATAGGCGGGTTTCCTGCTATCGCTTCGGCAGTTCGCATAACGGATACACGGGGAGCACGGAGGCTCTCACCGTTTACCGTGCCGTCGTTTCTTGCCAACCTTGCAGCAGGACACGTTACCATCAGGCATGGATTTACAGGCCCAATTGGCACGCCTGTAACCGCCTGCGCTGCGAGCGTTCAGGCCATCGGAGACGCCGCGCGGCTGATACGCTCCAACGAAGCCGATATCGCTCTGTGCGGTGGAGCAGAAGCGTGCATTGACAAGGTTAGTCTCGGGGCATTTGCTGCCGCGCGAGCACTATCTACCGGCTACAATACTACACCTGAAATGGCGTCAAGGCCGTTCGACACCGAGCGCGATGGTTTCGTAATGTCCGAAGGGGCGGGTCTGATCGTCATAGAAGAATTGGAACATGCCCTTGCTCGGGGTGCCAAACCCATAGCCGAATTGGTAGGATACGGCACAAGCGCTGATGCACACCATGTGACTGCCGGTCCAGAGGACGGTCGAGGCGCGGCCCGTGCAATGAAAATCGCGCTACAAAGTGCCGGTTTGAAGCCCAACGATGTTCAACATCTGAACGCTCATTCAACCTCCACCCCCGTAGGGGATCGAGGAGAAATAGCCGCGATAAAATCCGTTTTTGGCGATCATGATGTAGCTGTAAGCGCCACGAAGTCAGCGACGGGGCACTTACTCGGTGCCGCTGGCGGCATTGAGGCGATCTTCACGATACTCGCCTTACGGGATCAAATCGCTCCCCCAACTAGAAATTTGGAGAGCCCCGATCCTATTGCCGTAGGTATCGATCTGGTTCGCCAATCTGCACGGCCTGTTCTCATGGAACATGCCATTTCCAACGGATTCGGCTTTGGCGGCGTTAATGCAAGTGTCGCTTTCCGGCGATGGCAATAACAGTCCCGGACGGTGCTTCCGCGACCACTTCGGCTCACGCCCTCGCTATCCGTGGCAGTACTGAATTCGTGCAGACCTGCCGGCCCATGTCGTTGGCGAGGCTGAGCAGGTTACGAAGCGCCGCGCTGCGGTTGGACGGCGACCAGACAGCCGAGAAGGCGACCGGCTCCGGCTCGTCGGCGAAGGGCAAGAAGACAATGCCGTTTGTCGGCAACAGCGCCGTGGCCGCGCCGACGATGGTGATGCCGAAGCCCTGTCCGACCAAGGACAAAAGGGTGCCACGCCCCACGTCGAAGCGCAGGATCGACGGCGCAGGCCAGCGCTCGGCATGGCGTAGCATGATATGGCTATGAACCTGCGGTCCAGTGCCGCCATGCCGGACAAGGAACGTCTCGCCTGCCAGATCGGGCCATGTGACGGCTGACCGCTTGGCGAGCGGATGCCGTTCCGGTAGCACCGCCAAGAGCGGTTCGGTCCATGTGCGACGGGAATGGCAGTCGGGTGGTTGGGGCGTGCCCGCGACGAACGCCACGTCCAACCTGCCGGCGCGAAGCTGCACCACCGCTTCACGGGCCGGGCCTTCGGCGATCTCGACTTCAACATCGGGGTGATCCTTGCGGTATTGGCCGATCAGCTTTGCGAGGAAGCTATGCGGAATCAGGGCATGGATACCGATACGAAGCCGGCCGCTTTCTCCGGCTGCCGCCATGCCGGCGGTTTTCACCGCATGGTCGAGTTGGTCAATACCTACGGCTATCCGCTCGACGAAATGGCGTCCGGCCTCGGTCAGCCGAACGCCGCGTGCATGACGCTCGAACAAGAGGATGCCGAGGTCTTCTTCCAGTGCCTTCACGCGGGCGCTGACGCTGGACTGTGCAACGCCGAGCGCATTGGCGGCGTGACGGAAGTTGAGATATTCGGCGACAGCGAGAGTGTGAACTAAGGTCATCATTGGCACTCGCCCCGAAAGGAGATGATTGCTCAACGGATTTAATCCGTCATTTCTCGTAAGTCTACGCATACCAATTCGCCATGACTCAATCACAATGAAGTTGCGAAAGGTCTGCGTAGTATTGGCAGACATATTAAATAGAGGATCGCGCCGAAAATCCAAACCCAACCGTTCCATGCTCCTACGGTGGCAGAATAGAGTGCCGTGAAGCCAAGCGGTCCCGCGATAGAGCTTAGATTGGTGAGGCTTGTAAGCGTTCCCTGTAAAGCTCCTTGCTTGTTACTGCTGACATTGTTTGAAAGCATTGCCTGCAAGGCCGGCATGCCAACACCTCCGGCGGCAAGCAGCAACAAAATCGGGAACACCATCCATCCCTGCGTGGCAAAAGCCAGAAGAATGAAGCCAGTCGCATCCGCAGCCATGCCAAACAGTAGCGTGCGCCGTTCTCCAAGCCGGCTTGAAAGAGGGCCGGTAACAAACGCCTGAAAAATCGCGTGTGTTGCTCCAAACGCCGCGAGCGACAAGCCAACGGTCGTGGTGTTCCACTGAAAACGATCCTCGCCATATATGACCCATAGGGCCGCAGGGACCTGGCCGATCAGTTGAATAATGAAGAAAACTGCGAAAAGGGCCACTAGCCCGCGCAATGCATCATCCAGCCGGAACAGAACGAATGGTTTGATGCGAACCGGCTTTCCGGTCTCGCCATCGCCGCGACGAGTCTCCCTGAGGAAAATGCAGGCTAGCAGGAACGCGAAGCCGTTGAGAAGGGCAGCGGCGATAAACGGAGCATGGGCAGAAATACCACCGAGCATACCACCAAGTGCTGGCCCGGCAATCATGCCTGCCCCATAACAGGCCCCCATGTGGCCGAACCAGCGTGCGCGAGAACCTTCCCCCGTCGAATCCGCAATGGTTGAGGCAGCTACAGCTCCGGTTGCGCCCGTGATGCCGGAGACGAGCCGGCCGATATAGAGCACCCATAAGACCGGCGCTGATGCCATAATCGTGTAATCGACTGCGGCCCCCGCAAGGGAAGCCAGAAGCACCGGACGCCGACCGTAAGCATCTGAAAATTGTCCAAGCACGGGCGCGAAGATGACCTGCATCAACGCATAGAGTGACAGCAAAGCACCATAGTGACCAGCGACCTGCTCCGCCGGCACAAGCTCGCGCAGAAGCGTCGGAAGGACCGGCATGATGAGGCCGAGTCCCATGGCGTCGAGACTGACGATCAGCAGGGCGATGATGGCAGAGCTGCGCACCTGAAACTCCAGCGCCGCTCAATGCGAGCGACTTTATCAATGATAAGGACATGGACATAGAACTTATCGGTGATAAATTGTCAAGCGTTGGCGAAGGAACGTGAATGACCAAACTGGACAAGGGCACCGTGATCGCAGCGGCGCTGGAGCTGCTGAACGAGGTTGGCATGGACAACCTGACGACGCGAAAGCTCGCTGAACGCCTCAAGGTTCAGCAGCCTGCGCTTTACTGGCATTTCCAGAACAAGCGCGCGCTGCTTGACGCACTGGCCGAGGCAATGCTGACGGAACGCCACACCCGCTCGCTACCCGAAGAGAACGAAGACTGGCGGCTATTCCTGAAAGAGAACGCCCAGAGTTTCAGAACGGCGTTGCTCTATTATCGCGACGGGGCGCGCATCCATGCCGGCACTCGACCGACAGAACCGAATTTTGGCGCTGCCGAGACACAAATACGCTTTCTCTGCGCGGCGGGCTTTGGTCCGAAGCACGCTGTTTGGGCGCTCCGGGCGGTCAGTCACTATGTGGTCGGTTCCGTTCTCGAGCAGCAGGCATCTGATGCCGATGAGAGAGTTCCGGACAGGCCAGATGTGTCCGAGCAAGCACCGTCGTCCTTCCTGCACGATCTGTTTCACGAGTTGGAAACAGACGGCATGGATGCTGCGTTCAACTTCGGACTCGACAGCCTCATCGCTGGTTTCGAGCGGCTGCGTTCATCTACAACAGATTAGAGGCTTATGCCCCTTTGCCGCCCCAACTGCCACGACACCGATCCGCTTTGCACGATGCCGATGACCTCACGGCCGAGCTGGCGGTCGATGACCGGCCGCCACGGGACAAGGGAAATGAGCGGTATCTTGCCGGACAGGATACCGCCATTCACAAGGTTTCGATGATTATTGCGCCGCATCGGAGCGGGCTTGCTTCCAGTCGTCGGCTAGACGACTGGCGACTTCTCGGTGGCAGCATCACGGGATCGAAGGAGCGCCAGCCCCAACGACACCAGCACTGCCATTGCCGTGGCGTAACAAATCACGGGCCACGCTGTATCGCCGTTTAACAGCGTCACCGCCAATGTCCCGACGATACTGACTATCAGGCTTTGGATGCAGAAGTAGAACGCAACCGCTGATCCAGCGATGTCGTCGAACTGCGCAAGTGCGCCGTTGGCGGTAACGGACACCGTGAAGACAATGCCGACCGCGACAACCCACATCGGCAGGATGAAGCTGAAAAATGACGGCGATCCGAAAAGTTGGCCGATCCCCAACAGGATCGCGCCGGAAACGAGCAACGCCATCCCGCGCGCTACGCATCCCGCGATACCCCATTTGGCAACGAAGGACTTTGCGAAGCGGGTTGTCGTGACCATGACCAGCGCGACAGTCGCGAAGGCCAAGCTAAATCCGATCTCGGAATAGCCGGCTTGGCCTATGAGAACACGGGGGGCTGTCGAGAAGAAAACGAAGAATGTGCCCATGCCGGCACTAAATCCGCCTGTGTAAACCCAAAAGGCCGGACTCGCGAAGATCGGCAAAACAGATCGTTGCGTTCTGGCCTGATCCAACGGTCGGGTTTCATGCCACCTGAAACTGGCGTTTAAGAGTGCGAGCGAAGCCAGTGCAGCCAGTGTGATGAAGATCGCCTGCCATCCCCAAAACTCGCCGATCAGCGCACCGGCTATAGGGCCGAGCGCAGGCACGAACGCCAGCATCGAACTGAAAAGGCCGTAGATGACGGCACCTTCGGGACGATTGGCATATACGTCGCGCACGGTCGCGAAGGTGGCCACCAGCATGGCCGATGCTCCAACTGCCTGAACCAGACGAAACGCAACAAAGGCTAATGCAGTTGAAGAACAAGCCGCTCCCAGAGACGCAGCAACGAAAGCCGTTGCGCCTACAAGCAGGATCGGCCGTCGCCCGACGCGATCGGAGAGTGGCCCAAAGATCACTTGGCCCACACCGAGCATCACCATGTAGAAGCTCAACGTGAGTTGGATTATGGATGGAGTCGTGTTCAGGACGCCCGGCATCGCCGGAACGACTGGAAGATAAATATCCATCGCCAGCGACGCGAGGATGTCGAAGGGAGCCATAAGCAGCAAGGCTGCCGGCAGCGTATAGGCCCACGCGGGGCGTGTGGTGGTCATGACGAATCAACCGCTCGATTAAGGATACCGGGCAGCGTCTGCTCGTCAGCAATCAGATGGGATTGGTCTTACAGAGCGCCGCAACAACAATTCTGATGTTGCGGCTTACTTGTCTGCTGACTTGGAATTTCCCATGCTGATGGCTCCACGATTACGAAATTGAATAGCAGCTCTTATCGAATTAGTTGTTGCGTTGCAATGCGGTATCGTTGGCTCCTATAGCCCCAACCCCCGCTGCCGCCCTAACTGCCACGACACCGAACCGCCCTGCATGATACCCGCGACCTCGCGGCCGAGCTGGCGGTCGATGATCGGCCGCCACGGGACAAGGGTGAACTCGTGGCTCTTTTCCACGATGGCGAACTTGCCGCTCGTTAGCTGGACAGTCCCGGTGAACTTGCCGCTGACACTCTCACCATCCTTGGCGGCGCGGAACGGCAGCGCCTTGCCCTCGGCCATCTCCGCACCGGCGCGCGCAACTTCCCGCTCGCGCAGGGTGGCGAGAAGATTGCGCCGGTAGAAGATGCGGCCGTCCCTGTTGCGCGTAGCGTCGCGCTGTTCGATATGATGCTCGCGGCGCTGGTCCATGGCTTCGCGGACCTGTTGCCCGAAGCCGGTCGGCGCAAGGTCGGCCGTTTCGCCATGGACCAATCGCCGGCTCTGTTGCAAAAATCGTGAAGCTTGAGCATGCTTGGCGGAGATTGGACGGACGGAACGATGACGGA
>NZ_JBHSLL010000011.1:98699-99056 GCF_042656785.1 Aquamicrobium segne | reverse complement strand
TTTCTCTTCCGCTCTGGCACTCGCAGCAACCGTTATCTTCTGGCTGTGATCAACGAGTCCTGAGCCTAGGTCACATACCCATTAATTGGATTCCCAAGGCGGGCCTATTCTGATTCACTGCTTACCAGAGCAGGAGGATGGCATGGCCCGTTTTGATCTTACGGATTTCGAGTGGTCGGTGATTAAACCGCTGTTGCCAACCAAGGTGCGCGGCAAGCCGCGGGTTGATGACCGCCGAGTGCTCAACGGCATCTTCTGGCGTCTGCGGACCGGAGCGCCCTGGGCCGACATTCCGGCCCGCTATGGCCCTCACACAACCTGTGTCAACCGTTTCAACCGATGGCGCAAGGCCGGGCA
>NZ_JBHSLL010000011.1:98436-98663 GCF_042656785.1 Aquamicrobium segne | reverse complement strand
GGCCTGACCACCAAGATCCATGCCCTTGTTGACGCTCGGGGACGTCCGATCCGCCTGAAGCTCACCGCCGGTCAGGCTCATGACGGCCGCTCGGCTGCCGACATGTTCGCCACACTGGCGCCCGGTCAGGTTCTGCTCGCCGACCGGGCTTATGACAGCGATGCATTGCATGATGAGATGGCCGCGCGTGGTGTCATCGCCAATATCCGACTGATGCCAACGCGCAA